>UQNV01000030.1 GCA_900542505.1 uncultured Alistipes sp. | reverse complement strand
TCCTGAGATGTCTCGTGGGCTCGGAGATGTGTATAAGAGACAGGTCTTAATCCTCTGCGGCGCCAAATTCAAGACGCTCACGCAGCTCTGCGCCCTGCGTCTCGAGGTGGCCCAGCAGCTCGGGCTGCGCGACCCGAAGAAGTTCGCCCCGCTGTGGGTGGTCGACTTCCCGATGTTCGAATGGGACGAGGAGACGCAGCGCTTCTACGCGATGCACCACCCCTTCACCTCGCCCAAGCCCGAGGATGCCGAATTCCTCGAGAGCGACCCGGGACGCGTCCGCGCCAATGCCTACGACTTCGTCTGCAACGGCACCGAAATCGGCGGCGGCTCGATTCGTATCCACGACGCCAAGCTCCAGGCCCGCATCTTCAAATGTCTGGGCTTCACGCCCGAGCGTGCCCAGGAGCAGTTCGGCTTCCTGATGAACGCCTTCAAGTTCGGCGCGCCCCCTCACGGAGGTCTCGCCTTCGGTTTCGACCGGCTCTGCTCGCTCTTCGGCGGCTCGGAGTCCATCCGCGACTACATCGCCTTCCCGAAGAACAACGCCGGCCGCGACGTGATGCTCGACGCTCCGTCGTATCTGGACCAGTCGCAACTCGACGAGCTCTACCTCGAGCTGCGCAAGCCCGAAGAGAAATAACGGTTCCCTCCGAACGGGACCAGGCAGAAACATCAGGCGGGGTCTCCGGAATGGAGACCCCGCCTGATGCATTTCAGCTTCGCCGTACGGCGCCGGACCGGCTCACCGCCCCGGACATCCCGGCGAGCATGAAAAGCGGACCTACGCGCCGCCCAAGCGGCCCGAAGGCCCGTTTTTCATCGGTCGGAGAGCGCAGCAAGGCGCCCTGCGACATCGGTCCACAGTCCTACATGGCAGCGGCAGCCATGCCGATTGCACCCAGCAGGACAATCAGCAGAATCAGCCCCAGGAAGGAGATGACCAGACCGGCAATCGACAATCCGCGCGGCGTACGGAAGACTCCGATGAGCGAGAAAATCAGACCCAGCACCCAGAGAATCCACCCCAGCACGGGCACCCACGAGAAAATCAGGCCCAGCAGTGCAAGCACGAAGCCGGCCGTTCCGATTCCGTTCGATTTCTTTTCGGCGGGCTGGTTGATGATAATCGTCTGGCCCTGCACATCCTTGCCCTGCGGCTGTTGTACCTTTTCTTCCATAATCACTACGATATTCTTGCCGCCCGCACCTCGGCAGCCGTTTTACATTGAGGAGACGTGGTGCAGCAGTCCGCTGTAGGTTTCCGGAAATCCCGTGCTTCTCATCACACCGTCACTCCGACCTGTTCGTCCGGACTCCGGAGGCAAACTTACGTCCTCGAGATGTTGTGACAAATATACGAAATTCTGCGAAATATGCAACAATTTCATCCGAAATCGGAACGCGCGCAATGCTTTTTGTCCGAAACCCGCCCGGCGCGTATCCTGCAGGCGAGGCAACCTAAGGAAAAGAGTCCGCGGCGGCGCACCGTTTTCGGGAATGATTGGTTATCTTTGTCCGAACGAACACATCGCCGAACCATGAAAGCCTGCACCTATGTCGGCCGCGGACGCTTCGAGCTCCGCGAAAAGCCCCTGCCCCGCCTCGAAGACCCGCGCGACGCACTGGTGCGCGTCACGCTGGCGAGCATCTGCACCAGCGACCTGCACATCCTCCACGGCAGCGTGCCGCGCGCCGTCGAGGGCATTACCGTCGGCCACGAGATGGTGGGCGTCGTCGAGCAGGTCGGCTCCGGCGTCACGTCGCTCCGCCCGGGCGACCGCGTGGCGGTCAACGTCGAGACCTTCTGCGGCGAGTGTTTCTTCTGCCGCCACGGCTACGTCAACAACTGCACCGACCCCGACGGGGGCTGGGCGCTCGGATGCCGCATCGACGGCGGACAGGCCGAATACGTGCGCGTACCCCACGCCGAGCAGGGGCTGACGCGCATTCCCGACACGGTGAGCGACGAGGCGGCGCTCTTCGCCGGCGACATCCTCGCCACAGGCTTCTGGGCCGCCCGCATCGCCGAGATTTCGGAGGAGGATACGCTGCTCATCATCGGTGCGGGTCCCACGGGCATCTGCACGCTGCTCTGCGCGATGCTCCGCCGCCCCCGGCGCATCATCGTCTGCGAACGGTCGCCCGAACGGCGCCGCTTCGTGGAGGAGCACTACCCCGAAGTGCTGGTGACCGCACCCGGGGAGTGCCGCGACTTCGTGCGGCGCCACAGCGACCACGGCGGCGCGGACCGCGTGCTGGAGGTGGCCGGCAGCGACGAGACGTTCCGCCTGGCATGGGAGTGCGCCCGGCCCAATGCCGTGGTGGTCATCGTAGCGCTCTACGACGGTCCGCAGGTGCTGCCGCTGCCCGAGATGTACGGCAAGAACCTCACCTTCAAGACGGGCGGGGTCGACGGCTGCGACTGCGCCGAGATTCTGCGGCTCATCGCCGAGGGGCGCATCGACACCACGCCGCTCATCACGCACCGCTATCCGCTCGACCGCATCATGGAGGCCTACCGCCTCTTCGAGAGCCGCGCCGAGGGGGTCATCAAGGTGGCCGTGGAGTGCCGGATGTAACCCGCGACGGAAAAATCTTGGCCATTCGGCGAAAAATACCTATTTTTGGAACCGACAAAAACAATCACGAACCTCAAAAAAAGCACAAAATGATACGTCTCAATGTATTCATCCATACGACGGAATCCAACCGTGAGGAGCTGCTCCGCACGGCCCGTGAACTGACGGCCGCCTCGCTCAAGGACGCCGGCTGCGTAGCCTATGACATCTTCGAGAGCGCAACGCGGCGCGACGTGTTGATGATTTGCGAAACGTGGAGCGATGCCAAGGCGCTCGCCGCCCACGAGCAGGCTCCCCACTTCACGACCCTCGTTCCGAAGCTCCTCAGCCTCGGCGAGATGAAGACCGAGAAGTTCGTATTCTGACTAATTTTTTATCCCAAGTACAAGAAAGGGGCGGAGAAATTCTCCGCCCCTTTCTTGTACTTTCCCACAACCCTTTAATCCTGGTCGACGCGATTCATCCTTCCGTTCCGGAATTCGAATCTCAAGTCTGCTATATAGCGATTACGAATCTTATAACTCCATGTTTCATGGGCCTCTTTCCCTATCTTGGAGTATTCTACTTCATCAGGTTTTCCCAATAACAATTTCACCGAATCCTTTGGCATGCCAAAATAGACGGAAACATAACCTTTTTTTCCCCTGATTTCGATGTAATCCGGGCCATCTGAGGGCAAGCGGGCCTCCTCTGTCAATACAGGTGTCGGGTATTTGAGCGACTCATTTGCCACAAAGAACAAAGCAGTATAGAAAATCAGAAAACGGAGTATCATAACACACGAAACACACGTAATTCCAATGCCTATGGCAGCAAAAACCTTATACGTGCGGGTTATTCCTATTATTGAGAAAATAAGACCGGCTATCCACAATAGAATATTCAGCACCGGAACCCAACAAAAAACAAGACTCAGCAAAGCAAGAATAAAACCTGCCATCCCAGGTTTGTTACTTTGTTCTGGCTTTTTTTTAGAATCTTCGGGGCAAAACTGCTTCGAACCATCAACCTGATTCATTTCATTGCGTTCCATATCCATAATTGTAGCGACCTTTAAATTCAAGAGAGAGCCCTCTGCTAACAAATATAACACTTTTTTGGGGAAAATCCCTATCTTTGTATTCAAATTAGTCAATCCAAATGCCTAATATACCTCTGGCCGAACGACTCCGCCCCCGTACGCTCGATGAATACATCGGGCAGGAGCACCTTGTGGGGCGCAACGGCGTTTTCCGCAAGTTTTTCGAGACGGGCAACGTCCCTTCGTTCATTCTGTGGGGCCCTCCGGGCGTGGGCAAGACCACGCTGGCGAAGATTGTCGCCACGCAGCTCGAGCGCCCCTTCTTCACCCTCTCGGCCGTCACGTCGGGGGTCAAGGAGGTACGCGAGGTCATCGAGTCGGCCAAGCGCCAGCGCTTCTTCGACGCCAAACCGCCCTTCCTGTTCATCGACGAAATCCACCGCTTCAACAAGTCGCAGCAGGACTCGCTGCTCGGCGCCGTCGAGCAGGGGGTCGTGACGCTCATCGGCGCCACGACCGAGAACCCCTCGTTCGAGGTGATCTCGCCGCTGTTGAGCCGCTGTCAGGTCTACACGCTCCGCCCGATGGAGGATGCCGACCTGCAACGCCTGCTCGACCGCGCCCTGACGACCGACACGGAGCTCCGCACCCGCGACATCGAGGTGCGCGAAACGGCGGCGCTCTTCAAGTTCTCGGGGGGCGACGCCCGCAAGCTGCTCAACATACTCGACATCCTGGTGGGGGCCACCGAAGGAAAAATCACGCTGACGGACCGCTACGTGACCGACTGCCTGCAGCAGAACATCGCCCTCTACGACAAGAACGGCGAGCAGCACTACGACGTCATCTCGGCCTTCATCAAGTCGGTGCGGGGCAGCGACCCCAACGCCGCCATCTACTACCTGGCGAGGATGCTCGCGGGCGGCGAGGAGCCCCGCTTCATCGCGCGGCGGCTGGTGATTCTGGCCTCGGAGGATGTCGGGCTGGCCAACCCCAACGCGCTGCTGCTGGCCAACGCCTGCTTCGACACGGTCCACAAAATCGGCATGCCCGAGGCGCGCATCACGCTGGCCGAGACGACCGTCTATCTGGCCACCTCGCCCAAGAGCAACTCGGCCTACATGGCCATCAACCGGGCGCTGGCCCAGGTCGAACACGATACGAACAACCGCCCCGTGCCGCTTCACCTGCGCAACGCCCCGACACGGCTGATGGAGCGTGAAGGCTACGGCAAGGGGTACAAATACGCCCACGACTACGAGGGCAACTTCGCCGAACTGGAATTCATGCCCCAGGGACTCGAGGGAACCCGCTTCTACGAGCCAAACACGGGCAACGCCTCCGAGGCGAAAATCGCCGAACGCATCGAGCGGCTCTGGAAGGGGAAATACTGAAGCCCGGCGGGCCGCCTCGCCCCGCGACACACCCCGCAACGGCGTCAGACGCCAAACGATAACCGAACAAACTTACCATACTATGAAACGATTTCTGTTTTGCTGCATGCTCCTGACCGGAACGCTCTTCTCCTGCTCGAAGGAGGATTCGGGAACTGGCCCCGCCAAGGTCGAAATCTCGCTTTCGACCCTCACGTTCCAACTCACGCGCAACGGTTCGGCCACAACCGACATCACCGTCACCCCCTCCGACTCGCCGCTCGAGGAGAAAGACTTCCGCCTGGAAAACCCTGAATCGGACAAAGTTTCCATCTACTATACGAGCCACATCGAACGGACGGGCGAAGGACTCTTCCGCCTCACCATCCTCGACAGCGGCGGCGAGGAGAGTTACGACGAAACACTCGTACTCCGCTGCGACAGGGTGAACTTCGTCTCGGAGCCCATCCGTGTCAGCCGCGCCGAGTTCGCCATTCCGGTGGTGCGCGTGACGACCGAAGGTCCCGTTCTGGACAAGGAGACGTGGGTGGCCGGCACCATCGAAATCGACGGCAAGGGCTACTTCCCCTCCCTGGAGCAGATGGCCGTCGAGGTCAAGGGGCGCGGCAACACGACCTGGGGCTGGGAGAAGAAGCCCTATGCACTGAAACTCGACTCGAAGCAGGAGGTGCTCGGCATGCCCAAGCACAAGCGCTGGTGCCTGATTGCCAACTACATGGACCGCACCAACCTGCGCAACCGCGTCGCCTACCACATCGGGGCCAATTCGCATCTGGCTTGGACCACCCGCAACGAGTATGTCGAGCTCTACTTCAACGGCAGCTACGACGGGCTCTACCTGCTGACCGAGCAAATCAAGGTCGACGAGAACCGCGTCAACGTGACCGAAATGGAGACGACCGACATCGACGGCGAAGCCGTCACGGGAGGCTACCTGCTCGAATTCGACACCAACTACGACGAGGAGCAGCGCTTCCGTTCGGCGACGACCGACATCCCGGTCAACATCAAGTATCCCGACCCCGAAGACCTCACTCCCGAGCAGTTCGCCTACATCCGCGACTACGTCAACCGCGTCGACGAGGTGGTCGCCGCCCAGAGCCGGAACACGGGCGACAACGACGCCGCGCCCTTCGAATACCTCGACATGGAGTCGCTGGCCGACTTCTGGATTTGCTTCGAGGTGACGGCCAACCACGAGATGCTCCACCCGAAGAGCATCTATTTCTACAAGGACCGCGGCGGCAAGCTCTTCGCCGGCCCCATCTGGGACTTCGACTACGAGACGCTCGTCTCCCATACGGCCACGCAGTGGGTCAACTATGGAATGACCTATCCGTCGTCCATCTATCCGTGGCACGAACGCAACTGGTGGAACATGCTGCTGCTCCACAACGCCACCTTCCGCAACGCCGTGAAGAGCCGCTGGCAGGAGTGGTACCCCTTCCTGCAGAGCGTTCCCGAATTCATCGAACGCGAGCGCACGGCCATCGCCCAGGCCGAGGTGCGCAACCGCGAGCGCTGGCCCTCCATCAACAACACCGGCTACCCCAACGGCGACGAATGGTTCACGTTCGACGAGGCGGTCGACCGGCTCAAGGAGATTTACACCCTGCGCACCGAGTGGCTCAACAGCCAGATTTCGGCCTGGTAGCCGCCAACGCGCAACCCGACAACCGAACCACACACCGAATCATGAAACGCATCGGCATCATCTCCGACACCCACTCCACGTTCGACGACACGCTGCGCGACTTTCTGCGCGATGTCGACGAAATCTGGCATGCAGGCGATATCGGCTCGCTCGAGACGGCCGACCTCATCGCCTCCTTCAAACCGCTGCGGGCCGTCACGGGCAACATCGACGGAGGGCTTCTCCGCCGTACCTTCACCGACGTGCTCGCCTTCGACTGCGAAGGGGTCCGGGTGCTGATGACCCACATCGGCGGCTATCCCCGCCGCTACGACCCGCGGGCACTCGCCCGCATCCGGCAGGTCGAACCCAAACTCTTCGTCTGCGGCCATTCGCACATCCTGCGCGTGATGTACGACCCCGTCTACTCGCTGCTTGCCGTCAATCCGGGCGCCGCCGGCAACTACGGCGTGCACAAGGTGCGGACAGCCATCCGCCTGGTCATCGACAAGGGCGAGATGCGCGACATGGAGGTCGGCGAGTGGCCCCGCTCTTCGCTTTGACAGGCATTCACGAACATTCGGATACATCTCTTTATCCGGGGTGGCAGACGACCTCTGCCACCTTTTTTATTACATATACGCCTTATCGGAGCCCCGGTCCGGTGCCGGCGCCGCCCATCGGAAGCATCAAAGGGACTCAACAGACAAACAAAAAACGTCCATAAAAACCTTTTGATATACGATTGCGTCCAAAGCGAACAACAGGCATCCGCGAAAATCAACACGCGTAAAGACGTCAATATAAGAATATTGAGCACACAAAGCCCCACCCGATGCAAAAAACTCCACGATTTTTTCCGCATCCGCCGCGCACGCCCCATCCTCCGGAAACAAGCAACTGTTTGTCAACCAGATAAGGCACGCATCCCGCAATCGAAGGAGACTGAAGCAGCGAAATACACGACCTGAAAATCAACGAAATACACCCAACGCCAAACAAAAACGTCCGCATACTACACCGTAAGCGTCCAACGTTATCCATGCGAAATTCAAAAGGACGCAACCATGAAGATTAGAATCTCGAAACGGCTCGAAGGCATCATCGCCCGTACGGCCTTCGACACGACACGAACCGGCGTAACCCGCTTGCTGAAGGATTTCCTCATGCTGGAGATGCTTCGCGACGAAGAGTCGCTCGCCTGCCAGCTCCTCACGGCCCGTCTCAAGGAATGGGAGCTGCACCAGGTGCGGCTCCGCATCGAACACGACATACTCTCCGTCACGGGCGCGGAGCACCATTCGCCCGAACACTTCTTCCGGAAGTTCATCGACACTCTGCACACCCGGGCCGACGCCTCGGCCAGCTGCCTCACGACGGCCCACGCACTGCAGGACATCGCGGCCGACCGGACGACCGTCACCGCCCACGTGCTGGAGCTCTACGGCATCACGGCCGAACGGCTCGCCGACGACGTGCGCCGACTTCCCGACGAGTCCGACCCCGGGGAGTTCAGGCTCCGGCAACCCGACCCGGACGAGCGCAACGCGGCGGAGCACACCCGCGAACCGGACCCCTCGTCGCTGCTCGAAAAGTTCGGCGTCGAACTCACACGGCTCGCACGCGACGGCAAAATCGACCCCGTAGTGGGCCGCGAAGAGGAAATCGAACGGGTCGTACAGATTCTCTCGCGCCGCAAGAAGAACAATCCGGTGCTCATCGGCGAGGCGGGCGTGGGCAAGAGCGCCATCGTCGAGGGGCTGGCGCTGCGCATCGTCGCGGGCGAGGTGCCCCACACGCTGGCGGGCAAGCGGCTCTATGCGCTCGACATCTCGTCGCTGGTGGCCGGGACGAAGTTCCGCGGCGAATTCGAGGAGCGGATGCAGCAGCTGCTCGACGAACTGCGCCGCTCGAAGCATACGCTGCTCTTCATCGACGAGGTGCACACCATCGTCGGCGCAGGCTCGACCCAGGGGAGCCTCGACACGGCCAACATCCTCAAACCGGCGCTGGCACGGGGCGAACTGCAGATTATCGGCGCCACGACCTTCGACGAATACCGCACCGACATCGAGTCGGACGCCGCCCTCGAGCGCCGCTTCCAGCGGGTGACCGTCGAACCGACGACTCCCGAGCAGACGCTGCGGATTCTGCACAACGTGGCCCCCGTCTACGAGGCGCACCACCGCGTGCGCTACACCGAAGAGGCGCTGCAGGCCTGCGTCGAGCTGACCGGACGCTACATCACCGACCGGCACTTCCCCGACAAGGCCATCGATGCGCTGGACGAGGTCGGCGCACGGGTCCACCTGCAGGCGGCCCGCGAACCGGAGCCGCTGCGCCGCATAGAGGCCGAACTTGCGGCCGTACGGCGCGAGCATCGCCACGCCGTCGAACAGTTTGCCTGCGAAAAGGCCGCTTCTACCCGCGGGCAGGAGCTCACGCTGCGGGCGCAGCTCGGTGAACGGCGCGCCGCGTGGCGCCGCACGCTGGAGCAGCGGCCGGCCGAGGTGACCGCACGCCACGTCCGCGAGGTCATCACCGCCATGACGGGCATCCCCGCCGAGCGGGTCTCGGGCGACGAACGGCTCCGCCTGCAGCAGCTCGGAGCCTACCTTTCGGAGCGGGTCATCGGACAGGAGGAGGCTGTCGAGCGCATCGCCCGGACCATCCGCCGCTCGCGGAGCGGGCTCAAGGAGGAGGGGCGCCCGATGGGAGTCTTCCTCTTCGTCGGCCCTACGGGCGTGGGTAAAACGCTGCTGGCCAAGGAGGTCTCGAAGTGGCTTTTCGACGAGCGGCGCGGACTTATCCGCATCGACATGAGCGAATACGGCGAGAAGCACAACGTTGCCCGCCTCATCGGCTCGCCGCCGGGATATGTCGGCTACGGCGAGGGCGGGCAGCTGACCGAGGTGGTCCGCCGGCAACCCCACGCCGTGGTGCTCTTCGACGAAATCGAGAAGGCCCATCCCGACCTCTTCAACACGATGCTCCAGCTCTTCGACGAGGGGTTCCTCACCGACGGTTCGGGCCGCCGTGTCGATTTCCGCAACACGATTGTCATCATGACCTCCAACGTCGGCTCGCGCGAAGCTGCCCGCAAGAGCGTCCAGGTCGGCTATGCCACCGGTTCGAAGGATGCCGACGAGGCGCTTGCCCCGCAGTCGGAATACCGCCGGGCGCTCGAGCAATGCTTCGCCCCGGAGTTTCTCAACCGGGTGGACGACATCGTCATCTTCCGCTCGCTCGAGCCGAAGGATGTCGAGCGCATCGTCGAGCGCGAACTGCACGGACTGCGCGAACGGGCCCGGAAGCTCGGCTACCGGATGCGCATCACCGACGGAGCGCGGCAGCGGCTCGCCGCGATGGGCTACGAACGCCGGTACGGAGCCCGCGCACTGCGCCGCACGCTGCTCGACCACGTCGAGGAGCCGCTCTCGGCACTCATCATCGACGGCAAGCTGCGCGAAGGCGACACGGTGGTCGTCGAATCGGACCGCTCGCACGGCATCCGGCTGCGCGTCGCCTGAACGCATCGGCGCCCCAGGCCCGGGGATGACGGAGGCCCAAAAGTAACACAGGCCCAGGGATGAACACCGGGACCGTCTCCGCCCCGCTGCGGCAGGCAGGAGAACCTCCGGGCCCGAAAAGGGCCTGGAGGTTCGCTTTTGCCGATTTTCCGGGCAACAACGGACTCTTTCCGGACAAGGAAAAATGCGACGGGAGAGGTTACTTTGCGTTGTACAATCCGACGGCGACAGCTCCGGACCGATACGCCGACGGCCCAGCCGCCACGGAACAACCCATTCAAAAAACCCCGACATGAAGATTCGCATCAACCCTCAATACTCCGCCCTCGAGCCCTTCATCCGCCGCCTTGCCGAGCCCGGCTTCTTCGCATCGAAGGGCGAACCGCTCTATGAGGGGCGCAACACGCTCCGCCTCTTCGAGACGCAGGGACACCGGCTGGTCGTCAAGCGCTACGGGCATCTGTCGCTGCTCAACCGTCTGGTCTACGGATTTCTGCGGCGGAGCAAGGCCGAACGCGCCTACCGCCATGCGGCCCGTCTGCGCCGCATGGGCATCGATTCGCCCGAAGAGGTCGCCTTCATCGAAATCCGCCGCCACGGACTGCTCGCCGAGAGCTACTTCGTGGCGCTCCGCTCCGACTGCCTTCCCCTGCGCCCCGTCGTGGAGCTCGACACGCCGATGGCCGACCGACGGAACATCCTCGACGCGCTGGCCGCATTCCTCATGCAGCTCCACGAGGCGGGCGTTCTGCACCGCGACCTCAACATCGACAACATGCTCTACCGCCGCAAGGACGACGGGCAATATGCCTTCCAGCTCATCGACACCAACCGGATGTCCTTCAGCCGCAGGCTCTCGACCCGACGGCGGCTGGACAACCTGCGGCGGCTCTCGTGTCCCGCCCCGGTCTATCTCTATCTGCTCGACCGCTATGCACGGCTGATACACTCCGACTCCGACTCGGTGCAGTTCAAGGGGGTCATCATGCGGCTCGGATTCGAGATGAGACAGCGCACCAAGCGCCGCCTGAAGCAGCGCATCCGGCAGCACAGGTCGCGACTCGGGGGCTGAGCCCCTCCGCAGCCCGCACGGGCGGCACACCCACCGCAGCCAGACGTCGCGCCACCTCCTCCGCAGCGGCTCCTCGCGCCTTCCCCGCATCCGACTGTCCCCGCGCCGACCACCCCCGCTCCGGGACAAAAAGCGCCGGGGATTTGTCCCCTTCGCCGGGATTTGCTACCTTTGGCCGCATGTCAACCAACCGACCCCGACCCATGAAACGACTTCTCTGCGGATGGCTGATGGCCGTCATGCTCATCGGATGCGGCAGCGACAACCGCACCGACGCCGACCTTGCACGTTGCGGGAGACGCATCGCCGCAAAGCCCGACAGCGTCCGCCGGGCCCTGCTCGAAATGCCCGCCGAGCGGCTCGCCAGCCGCGCACGGCGCGCCCGTTACGCGCTGCTGCTGGCCGAAGCCCGCGACCGGACCGAGGCCGCACCCGACAACGATTCGCTGCTCGGGATAGCCTGGGAATACTACCGCAACCGGCCCAATGAGCTCTACGGACAATGCAAGACGCTCTATTACCGGGGGCGCCAGCACCTGCGCCACGGTGACAAGCCGGGCGCCCTGCGGCTCTTTCTCGAGGTCGAGGAGCGGCTGCGCGCCATCGACGAACCCTACTACACGGGACTGCTCTACCTGCGCATCGGCGAGGTATACCACTCGGAACTCAACTTCGTACGGGCCTACCGCTACTACCGCGACGCCCGCGACCTGTTCCTCCGCTCGGGCAACCCGCACGAGACGGCCGAGGCGCTGCTCGGCATGACGGGAGCGGCACTGCGGATGCGCGACCTGAATCGGGCCCGCCGCGACTGCTCGATGGCGCTCGACCTGGCCGACGACCTGGGTGACGACACGCTGCGCCGGCGCAGCCTGGCACTCTTCGCCACGCTGCACATCTTCCCCGAGAGCGAGCCCATCGCCGACGGGCTGCTGCGCCGTATCGAACATGTGGTCCGCCGCGACACATCGGCACAGGGATACTGCACGCTGGCCCAGACGCAGCTGCTGCGCGGACGTCCCGACAGCGCACTGTACTACCTCCGGCTCGCCGACGGGCACAACCCCGACACCGAGGTGCTCCCGATGCTCTCCTACACCGCATTCCGCGCCCATGTCGCCGCCCGCAGCTACCACGAAGCGTCGCGGGCCGTCCACCGCTTCATCTACCTCACCGACTCGCTGACGCGGACGGCCCTGCAGGCTTCGGCCGGCATGATTGAAAAGGAGTACTTCCGCGAGCGGTCGGCCGTTGCCGACTACCGCATGCAGAGCCGCCGTACGGGCGAACGGGTAACGGCCGTCGCGGTACTCCTGCTGCTGACGCTCATGGGGCTGTTCATCCGCCAGCGGATGCGCCTCCAGCGCGAACGCAACGAGCGGTCGCTCGAACTGCTGCGCGACGCCCACGAGGAGTATCGCCGGATGGCCGAGAGTCTGGCCGAGAAGCACGACACCGAATCGCGGCTGCGCAGCATGATTGCCTCGCGCTTCGACATTGTCGACCGGCTGGGCAAAAGCTACTATGAGCGCGAGAACACCGTCTCGGGTCAGGCCGCCGTGGCCCGCCAGGTCAAACAGCTCATCGACGGGTTCGCCGAAAAGGGCGAGATGCTCGCCGAACTGGAGCAGATGGTCGACGAGGCGCACGACGGGGCCATGCGCAAACTGCGCGCCGACTTCCCCCGCATGAAGGAGTCCGACCTCAGGCTGCTCTGCTACATCTTCGGCGGCTTTTCACCCCAGGTCATCAGCCTCTTCATGGAGGAGAGCGTCGCCAATGTCTATGCGCGCAAATCACGCCTCAAATCGCGCATCAAGGCCTCCGATTCGCCCCACAAGGGGCTCTTCACGGCACTTCTGGAGCAGGCGTAAGGCCGGTGTTAGAAATCGCCGCGGAAGAAAGAGCCCAAACATTTGATTTACAACGTTATTTAATACCGGACTGTTAGATTGAAGCGTCCGTGTCGCAACTCAAAAGCGGCACGGACGCCCTACTTTTGCATCCGGATAACGACACGAACCCGGACCGACGGCGCTCCCCCGCCGACCCGACACCGGGCCTCAAAAAAAGACAAGACCATAAAACCGAACCGAACACTCATAGCACTGCTGGCAGGCGCGATGCTCCTCTCCGCCTGCAGGAAGGACGACACCCCGCCCTCGGAGCAGGATGCCACCGTGCAAATCGCCGTACGCGACCAGAAGGGAGCGCCCGTCGAGGGGACACCCGTCATGATATTCGACCCGGCGGGTTACGAACAATTCAAGCAGACGCGCACCGCAGCGCCGCTCGATATCGCACTCACGCGCAAAGGGGGCGAGGTCGGCTACCGGTTCTCCTACGAACGTTGGCTCACGTCGGGCGCCCGCACCCTTTTCTTCGTCGTCTATGTGGAGGAGGGTGGCGAAAATTACCGGATGTGGGCCGAAAGCCTCACCATCGCACCGGCCCAAAACGGCCGGGTCGAAATCCGGATTGAGCGCGACGCGGAGCCTGCCACCTCCGAGGAGGCCCACCACGGGGACGATCTCGGGGCAAGGGAGCTCAACCCCGGAACCGGGGTCCGCATCGTCGCCTGAGAGTGACAAAACGACATAACGACAATCGCTTCAGCCGCCGGCATCCGGTGCGCACAAGGTCCGCTCGCCAAGGGACAAGGGGGTATCAATCGAGTATTAAATTGGGCGGGAGGAACCGGTGCCGGAGCCGGCGGTCTGTGCGATTGGGAGTGACCCGGGCCCGGAGGCTCATCCCGGCCGGGGCCCGCTTCCGGCCGATTGGGCCAGCGGGAAGCGGGCCGGGCAGGCACAACAAATGCAACCCAACAACTACGGCAACACACCTGCCCGGATATCCGGGCGGGAGCGTTGCCGTCAGTCCCTTCGCGGAGCAGCGCCACCGTCCGTGCGGAAGTGCCGCCTGCGAAGGATTTACCACACATCCTCTGCGAGGCTCCGATGGGTTCGGAGACTCACCACCAAACGGGAAGAGCCGTTGCCGCGGGCTGAAACCCGCACGAACGACTCAATACCCCCCACCCAGGGCATGGTAGAGGTTGATGATGCCCTGGATTTTATCGAAACAATCCGACGCGGCATCGAGCTCGGCCTGAAGAAGCGCCTGCCGTGCCGTAAGCACCTCGAGGTAGTTCTGCGAGCTGTGCTGCATCAGGAGTTCGGCGCTGCGCAATGCCGACCGCAGGGCCTCGACCTGCCGGTTGTCCAGTTCGAGCCGCCGCCGGGCCGTCTGCCACTGGACCAGCGCATCGTTTACCTCCGCACCGGCCGTCAGCAGACTCTGCCGGAAGTTCACCAAAGCCTCCTGCTGCTGCGCCTGGGCGATTTTCAGATTCGCACGGTTTCTGCCCCGTGCAAAGAGCGGTTCGACGAGCGAGCCGACGGCCGTGAACAGCCATTGCCCCGGATTGGAGATGGCCGCCCCCGCGGCGTTGGTCCATCCGGCGGTGCCGCCGAGCGTAATCGACGGATAAAATGCCGAGCGGGCCGTATTCGTGGCATAATAGGCCTCGGCCAGAGCCGCTTCACTCTGGCGCACATCCGGGCGCCGGTCCACCAGACGCAACGGGATGCCCGCTGCGAGCGAATCGGGGAACCGCTGAGCGTCGAGCGTCGAGCGGTCGATGGTCCGGGGCGTCGTGCCGAGCAGCACGCAGAGCGCGTTCTCCGTCTGGAGAACCTGACGCTCGAGCGCAAGCACCGACGCCTCGACCGACACCTGCTCCGCCACGGTCTGCGCCACGGCCATCTCGGTCGTCTGGCCGGCCCGTTTGAGCGCCTCCATAACCCGCACGTTCTCGGCCCAGACTTCCGACGTGCTGCGCGTGATTTCCAGCTGCCGGTCCAACATCAGCAGCGTATAGTAGCTGTTGGCGACGGTCGCCACCAGCTGCGTCTCGACCGCCTGACGGTAAGCCTCCTGCCCGGCCAACGCAGCCGCAGCCCCGCGCTTCTCGTTGAGCAGTTTTCCGAAGAGGTCGACCTCCCATTCGGCGGCTGCCGCCAAATCGTAGGTGCGGGTTGCCGGCGCATGCTCCGGAGCATTGACCGCCCCCCTGCGGGGTAAGCGACAGGGAGGGAAGGTAGGCCAACCGCGAGGCCGTGAGCGAGGCCCGGGCCTCCGCCACACGCAGCCGAGCAATCTGCAGGTCGCTGTTGTTCATGATTCCCGAGTCGATGAGCCGCTGCAGCCGGGAGTCGGTGAAGAGCTCCCGCCAGGTGAGGTCGGCGAGCGACGTCGTGTCGGCCCCCTGCACGGGCTGCCGGAAAAGGCTGTCGACCTCGGGCAGTTCGGGACGCTGATAGGTTCGATATATCTGGCAGCTACCCAGCCCCGCGAGCAGGCACAATGCTATGACGATTCGTTTCATGCGCGAGATTTTGATTCCGGTTGAACAGATTCGGGGTCGGACTCTGCGAGGTTTCGGCCGGGCATCCACCGCTCCTGCAGGTACTGGAAGACCATGAACAGGGGCGGAACGATGAACAGCAGAGCAATCGTGCCAATCAACATGCCGCCGACGGTTCCCACGCCGATGGACGCATTGCCGTTGGCTCCGACACCCGACGCGAACATCAGCGGCAGCATGCCGAAAATCATCGTCAGCGAGGTCATCAGAATCGGGCGCAGACGGACCTTGGCAGCCGAGATGGCGGCCTGGGCGATGCTCATGCCATGCTGCCGTCGCTCGGCGGCATACTCCGTCAGAAGGATGGCCGTCTTCGACAACAGGCCAATCAGCATGATAAGACCCGTCTGGAGGTAGATGTTGTTCTCGAGTCCGAACATCCGGGCGAAGAGGAAGCTGCCCGCCAGACCGAACGGCACGGAGAGGATAACGGCCAGAGGGATGAACAGGCTCTCATACAGCGCGCAGAGAATCAGATAGATGAAGACTACACAGATGATGAAGACCAGCGTCGTGGTATTGCCCGTCGAGGACTCCTCGCGCGACATGCCGCCGAATTCGTAGCCGTAACCGGTCGGAAGCGTTGCGGCGGCCACCTCGCGCACGGCCTCGATGGCCTGTCCGGAGCTGTAGCCCGAGGCCGGCGCACCGTTGACCTGAATGGAGGAGAAGAGGTTGAAACGGGTCAGCACCTCCGAGCCATACACCCGGGTCAGGGTCAGATACTGCGCAATGGGCGACATCTCGCCCGCGTCGTTGCGCACGAAGATGTTGTTCAACGATTCGGTATCGAGCCGGTACTCGGGCGGCGCCTGCACCATCACGCGGTAGAGTTTCGAGAAGCGGTTCATGTTCGAGGCATAGTTGCCGCCGATATAGCCCGAGAGGGTGCTCAGCACATCGGCCGGAGAGACGCCGTTGCGCTTGCAGCGCGCCGCGTCGACCTCGACCAGGTACTGCGGGAACTTGGTGTCGAACGAGGTGGTGGCCCGGCCGATTTCGGGACGCCGGTTCAACGCCTCGAGGAACTGGCGCGTATATTTCAGCAGGTCCTCGGTCGTGCCGCCCTTCTGGTCCTGGACATAGACCTCGAATCCGCTGCTCACGCCGTATCCGGGAATCATCGGACGGGTGAAGGGCATGATGTCGGCACTGGTGATGAAGGCCGTGCGGCGGCTGATTTCATCCATCACGGCATCGATGGCATCCTCCCGGTCCGTACGCTCGCTCCAATCCTTCAGCCGGATGGTGAACATGCCGTTGCAGGCCCCCTGTCCGCTCAGCATCGAGTTGCCGGTGGTATTGGACTGGAGCTCGATTTGGGGAATCGTGCGCAGGCAGCTGTCGACCTGCTCCATGACGATGCAGGTCTGCCGGGTGCTGTTACCGGGCGAGGTGCGCACGTCGATGAAGACGGTTCCCATATCCTCGTTGGGCACCAGACCGGTCTTGGTCGTCGACATGAGGAGCGCAAAGCCCCCGCACGCCACAACAAGCAGCAGACCGGCCAGCCA
This sequence comes from uncultured Alistipes sp., assembly GCA_900542505.1. GTDB lineage: Bacteria > Bacteroidota > Bacteroidia > Bacteroidales > Rikenellaceae > Alistipes > Alistipes stercorigallinarum. Next base: position 9,791 of record UQNV01000030.1, on the reverse strand, counting down.
CTTGCGGCGCAGCATGAACTGCACGCCGAACTTGTATCGCGACACCAGCCTGTGGAACGCGGCATCGAACGCAATGTGGAAACGCGACGAGAAGCTCAGCCGCCGGCCCTCGCCTGCGCTCTGATGCAGGGTCATGATGAGTGCGCAGAGGGCGGGCTGAGCGTGAGGGCGTTGATGAGCGAGATGGCCACGGCGGCGGCCATCGTCAGACCGAACTGGGTGTAGAACGTACCGGTCGTCCCGCCGATGAAGCTCACGGGGATGAAGACGGCCATGAAGACAAAGGTCGTGGTGACCAGCGCCGAGGTGATTCCGTCCATGGCGTCGACCGTGGCGCGGTAGGCCGAGCGGTAGCCCTCGTCGAACTTGGCCTGCACGGCCTCCACGACGACGATGGCGTCATCGACCACCGTACCGATGACCAGCACCAGCGCAAAGAGCGTCAGCATGTTGAGGCTGAATCCCGCGGCATACAGGAAGGCGAAGGTCCCGACCAGGGAGACGATAATCGAGAGTGCCGGGATGAAGGTCGAACGCAGACTCTGCAGGAAGACGTAGACGACCAGCACCACCAGGATGATGGCTTCGACGAGGGTCTTGATACATATTGGTTCTTTTCAGGATTTTTCGCTACCTTTATTAGTCGTGTTCATTCATATGATTTGAAATCTCAAATGGTCTGATGATGGAATCAAAATATTACAAATATATTTTTGCAATCATTCTCGTTGCTCCTATTGTTGTAAATATAATACTATACTGCACCAATCCGATACCATGGTTAATTCCCATAGTTGGGGAATCCAGCGATTGGATTGGCTTTTGGGGCAGTTATGCAGGTGCCATTATCGGAGGATTAATTACCCTTCTCGTATTGCACTATACGATAAAAGAGAACTCCAAGGTCAGAGATATACAAGTAAAAACCATTAAATACACACAACAACAAACATGGCTGGAAAGCTTGCGAAAACAGCTCATAGACAATTATAGAATACTTGATATCCAATCATTTGTTATAGCGGTCAATGAAATGCAACGTGGAGCATACGATAAAGCCAGATCTATATTATTAGCAATAAATCAGAATATTGAGTTTCAATCCCAAGGTTCATCACTTTATTTTATCATCGAAAATCCGTCCGAAGAGGAAGAAGCATATAAAAATTGCATGTCCCTATTTTTAGCAGAATATGGGACATTGATAGCTGATTTGCTTTTTTTCTGCGGGATATTTTCAAATATCACACAAAAGACAACACCGGCAGATATTATTGAACAGGCTCAAATGTCTCAAAAAATTTTGCATGAAGCATATAAATTTTCGCCCATCCTTCTGGAATGTTACAACAAGAGAAGTGCTATACCTAAAATAATTTCTTTGCCAATAGACAGTCAATTTACGGATAAATTCCAATCCATTTATAATGATACGATAATATCCAGCACTCAAATACACAATCATAAATATGAGTTAATGGCACGCACAGAAGATGTTATACGATACGAAACCCGCCGTATCAATCAGATTATCGAATAGAATAATCAAAAGCTTGGTCAATTTGCAGACTTTTGAGTTCTCTTATACTCCGCCGATGGAAGCACGGTGTCGAACAAACCGATCTCCTCGTCCGGGCGTTTGTTGATGCCGATATACTCGAGCGAAGCGTCCTCATAACGCTTGAACTTATAGATAGCATCATTCATCAGCGCCGAATTGAAGACGTCGAGCGACACAAGCAGCTCGAAATCCGAGACCGACAGCCCCGTTACTTTCTTGAACAATCCGGGTTCCAGTTGCGTGATGACATCATAGAGGCTCCGCTCGCGGAAATCCGTCAGGTACATGAATATCGGTACGCGCGTAGCGAATTTAATCAGTTTCTCCTGAATCTGCTTCCGCAGGCTCTTGTACTCCTTCTCCTCCTCGGTCAGTTCCCGTTTCTTCTGCGGGGTTATTGCCTCGTCCGGGGTCTCCTTTCGCGCCTTCTTGACCGCCTCCGATTTATTGATGATGGTCTCAATGTCCTGATTCAGGTTGCGGAATCCCTCGATGCGCGTCAGCGCAGCCATTGCCTCGGCATTCCCCATCAACCTCCGCAGCGTCGCATTGTCAACATTGACCAGCAGGGCACTCTCCCAGCGACGGGCCAGCAAGGTCGCCGTCGTTCCGCTCATGGCGATGTCGAGAATCCCGGCGGCATCGATCTGCTTCATCGAACTGCCGTCGTAGGCCAGCACCGGAAGAAACGAGATAAACTCCTCGACCTTGCGTTCGGGATTATTCTCCTCGACATTCAGCCGGCAGCTGTAATCCGCAATTTGCCGCAATGCCCGGTTGGGAGCAAAGTCGAATACGTAACACTCCTGTTTCAGAATATCCACCCGGTTGGGCGAAACGCCGTCGGCATTGCATACCGTCCAGGGTGTCTGCACGCGAAAGGCCGCCTGGAAGTAGGTTTCGGGGCTTGATGAGTTGCGCAGCATGAAGATACCCGACCAGGGCTTCACCGACACACCCGTCGTCAGTTTGCCGCACGACAGCGTGATGGTCTTCGTCTCCAAAGGATTGCCCATGGCCTTCAACACGGGAGCCAGCGCATCGACACCGATCCCGGCACTGCTCCCTGCAGCGACCACTACCCGATAATCCTGATAGAAGCGGTTCTGACGCTCGGCGAGCAGATTCCGCATGGCATAACACGACGCCACCGATGGCAGGAACCAGAACGTGTGTGTCAACACCGAGAGCAGCGGGGCGTGAGAGAAGGGCATCGGAGGCCGTGAATGCCCCAGCTTCAAGTCGGAAACAATATTTTCGACATAGGCGCCGCGAATCAGATCCAGCCACTTCTGCACCTCGTTCTTGAAGACGAACCGGGCGTCGTCACCATTGCCTTCGGCCCGAAAGAAGAGATTGAGGTCGAATTCGTCGAACTCACCGTCGATGGCAACCTGTCGCAATTCGTCGGGCAGTTGATAGGTCATCATCACCATGCGCGGCAGGGCGGCGTAGGGGTTCGGCCCGTCGGCATCGTTCCACGACGTCTTGGCGCGTTGCTCGTCCGAGTAGGTCCAGTTGTAAACCTGCTCCTCGATGAACTCTCCCGAGCTGATGGCCCGAAACGGTGTCCCCGACAGATAGAGATAGGCTCCCGTGGTGATGGGCATCGCCTCCTCGTCAAACCAGTCGCGGCCTTCCCCTTCGGCAAAGGCCTGCTCGCGGCGGTCTTCGTTCTCGAAGAGATCCTTGGCATGGTCGCGCCAAGCACCGTAGTGATATTCGTCGAGAATCACACAATCCCAGTTGATGGCATGTACCCATTCGTTCTTCAGCTTGATGCCGCCCGACTTGCTGCGTCCGAGAAAATCCTGAAACGACCCGAAGCAGACGATCGGACGGTTGTGGTCGGCCGTCTCGTAGTTCAGTTCCGAATTGCGCGACAGGAACTGCCACCCTTCGAAATCGACATGCGTGCGCAAATCCTCTTCCCAGGCACTCTGCACGGCGGGTTTGAAGGTTAGAACCAGCAGCCGTTTCCATCCCATGCGGCGTGCCAGCTGGTAGGCCGCGAAGGTTTTGCCGAAGCGCATCTTGCAGTTCCAGAGGAAATGCGGCGTGCGGTTGTTGTCGGCACGGCAGGCACGGAAATATTCGCAGGTCTTCTCCACGGCTGCCTCCTGCTCGGGGCGCATGGCAAAATGCTCCGTGCGTTGAAACTCGGCTTCACGCCGCTCCCGCACGGAGCGTACCGCCGCCCGGACCTCGCGAACCGTACAACGGAACCACTCACCCTCGGGATTCTCCACTCCCATTCGTCGCAACACGCGGTGTACCTCGTGGTCGGTAAACGAGGTGCCGTCGCCACGCATGGCCGACTCCTCGAAGACAATACGGTAGGGGCGCGCTCCGGGCCGCAGCGTTGGATATTGCTGCGCCACGCGATGCTGCACATCTACGGTGGTGTATCCGACCTTCAGCAGCCCACGGTATTGCGGGTGGGTATCTTCGTAGGCATAGATGGTCGGATGCGCCGCCGGGCGGGAGGGGAAAAAGAACATCTCTTAATTGTCTTTAATGAAAAGATCTCTTAATGGTTTGAGAGCTTCCTTTTGTTTATCTAGGATAATATCAATGTTTATATTTTGTACAATATTTTCAGCATCGTACCCTTTTGAGTATACTTTTCCTTTTTTCTCGAATAGATTACTTATTTTCATATACGCATCTTTACCTGTTAGTTTTTTAGGTATATCTTTTATTTTTAGATATCTACATAGACCGGATAGGTCTGATAATAACCAATCTTCAATACAAGTCTTTACCGGAATTTGTATCACTTTCCCTTTCCCAACTATTCCTTGCATCTCTTTTTTTAAATTAGGCCAGTTGATAGGAGGGTTTGCTTGAAATTCGAAAACATCTGTATCATAACTACAAAACACAAATTTTAAGGAGCCTTTATTTTTTCGAATATGCTTTAAATAATAATTACGAAGGCGCCCTTTAGCTTTTGAGGTATATTTACTGACGCCTTTTAAGTTGTCAATATGACAAATTATGTTTGACTCATAATTTGCTAATTCTTTATAACGAGCAATTATCTTCTTAAATAGGACTTCGTCCGTATCGCCCTCAACGAATAAAATGATATGTTCAGCCATTATTCAAAATATTTAGAGACCACATCATCAGATTGATCATGAATATCTGCAAGCATATCAAAAATAAAATCACCTAAAGACATATCGTACGACGATGCTTCTTTTAATAAAGAATTAATTTTTGAATGCTTTACTCTCTTGAATATTGCTAAATTTTCATCATTCGGAATGCCTATATAAAGAGTTTCGGGCTTCAAATATTGTAGTAAATACGGAGAATGACTTGTTAGTAATATTTGAGTATCGTTAGCAAGTCTCCTAATCGTAATTAATAATCGTTGAAACAAAGAAGGATGAATTGAATTTTCAAGTTCTTCAATCATCATTAAGGGAACATTGTTATGAGCAGCAGCTATCGTCATCAAGAGTAAATAAAATATTCTTTTTGTTCCTGATGATAGTTTTTCAATAGTTATTTGCTGATTTAGGCTTTTTTCTTGTACTCTAATATCATATATGTATTCCGGAAAATCAAATGGAATATCTTTATTCCCTTTAAATTTTGCAACTTGTTTCTTTAGATCTACTTTGATTGGTTCAAAGTCTATTATGTCAGGAATTAACTGTTTAATTGCATCTTGTAATAAATTGTATTTATGAGAATCTGAATTTTTCAGATTGTACATAAAATTCGCACATGTGCTAAAATCAGGAATAGTATCTATCCCATCCGTAAAGGAAGTATGTCCATTTATGACCTCGATGGTTCTAAAAAATGTTTTGGGATCAGCTAATGCATTTGTTTCGACAATCTTTATATTTAATATTTCTTTTAGAATGCCAATATAGAACAAATTGTCATAATTGCTCAATTTGTTTAAAGCCAGTTGATTAGGATCGATATCTAATTTTGAAGAACAACGTCCGGCTTCAGAAGATAAATAAAAGCAACTGCTATCATTTCTACGAATATACGATTTGGGCTTTAAATCTTCTGTACTTTTAATCTTAAGGTATTCGGCTTTAATGGAAGAGGTTTGTTTTTTTTGAGGCCAAGAGAAACTATAGCCATATGTAACAATTCTTTTTACTCCTTGATTGTTAAACTCAATCTCAAATTCAAACAAAAAATCTTTACCCGCAGTCGCATTATTTATAGGAATATAATTTAAGCTGCGATTCATCCTATTCTTTTTTTCCGAAGCTTCTGCAATAAGATACCTGAAGCCAAAAGAGATTGCCTCTAGAATATTACTTTTCCCAAAATTATTATAGGCCAATAGCGCACATATATTAGACAGCGACAGACTTACTTTATCAATGTTAGCAAATCCTTCAATTGTAATTTTTGATATTTTCATAGTTAAGTTATATTATTGTATGGTTACTAAACAACGCAAATATAACTCACAATAAATAGAAATGCAAATTTATATATCGTATTTATTGTAATATGGATGAAAAATGTCCTCATTTGACATTAATACGATAATAATAGTTGCGTATTACATTGTGCGAATCGTTGTTTTAATATATAAAAACTCCTCGTCGGTGATCCCATATTTGGCATAGAGCTTTTCATCCGTCCATGACTGGGAAAAGTCCTGTATAGGAACCAGCCGATAGGCCTCTTTGGTAATGTGGTGCGAGTACATGCACTGGGCAACCAGAAACCGGAAGAACAGCGTTTTCATATAGGCAACCAGATTCTTTGCCTCCTGCTCCGTGTCGAAACTGCCCACGACCAGATAGGTCTCCGTGCAAATGGTCCCCGGCGGAAGAATATCTATCTTGGAAAAGACCCGACGTTTCCCATCCTTGCCCGGATTGCCGGCATGGTCATAGCCGACATAGGAGGTGATTACCTTCCATTTGTCAATCAACTCCCGGCCGACGGTAATCTCATCACGGCGATAGGGCCCCTCTCCGTTTTGCCACCTCAGAAGAATGTCTCCGGATTCCTGAGGCCGCACAAATGTACGCAATCCGAATGGCTTACTGCTCGATACCATATTGGACATCATGGGCTCACCGAATGCGCAGACTTTTCTGACGATGGATGCAGCCTGGTCGTGACGGATGAAGGTGTCGAACTCGTTCAGCGTACGTACGGAGTGCATCGTTTTGTTATTCCGGACATTGACGACATCGCACAGTCCGGGATTATCCCGATCCCACAGAAAATAACAGACTCCGCCAGCTATATCGACACCGGGAAAACAGTCGGAGGCATTTTCATAGTCCACAAGAACCCGGATGTGGTTGTCGTTTAACATCTCCCGGCGGAAGTCGTCCAGCCCTTTTCCGCCTCCGAACCACCGGGAGGGGATAATCATGGTCAAATAACGGGGTTTGAGTTTCTGCGCCTGCCGAACGAACCTGTGATAAAGCGGACTTGCGCTTGCGCCGTTTCCGCCATCGCTCAACTGATACGGCGGGTTGCCTATAATGACATCGAATTTCATATCGGGGAATATGGTTTCGGGATTCTCGGTGTGGATAAATTCGTAGGCGTGGCTCTCCAGTGTGTCGTCGCGGTCGTATACCTCCCGGCTGGCCCCGCAATAGCGGCATCGGCCGTTCTGCCAGGTGTGTTCCGTAGACCAGAAGCGGATATTTCCATCCGCATCGCAAAAGGCCGTGCAAACCGAATAGGGCCCGTTCGCCTGTTTGCTGCAATAGACCGAACGGCGCGACAGAAGGGCCGTCAGCTCGGTGATGGCCAAACCGAACAACTGCCGGGTGAAGATGTGGTCGGCTCGCTGTTGCCGATCGGGGATCCGCTCGCTCAACCCCTCCATTAACCGTTTGGCAATCTCCCGCAGGAAGACTCCCGTTTTGCTTACGGGGTCAAGGAACCGCGCATCGGGATTGCGCCACAACTCCGCAGGCAGCAGATCGAGCATGCGGTTGACAACGACCGGAGGGGTGAACACCTCGTCGTTGCTCAAATTGGCCAGGCAGGTCAGCACATCGGGGTTATAGTTCTTCATCGGCTCCGAGTTTGAGGAAGTGAACAAGCGGATATTCGGCTACGGGGGTCGGAATAAAGGCGGCATCTCCGAGGTCGGAGAAGAGGTTGGGGCCCTCCATCGGCTGGCTTTGCAGCAGGTTGGCCAGCGTGAAATCGCGGCGTTTGAACCGCCCGCCGCCAATGTCCGACCACTCGGCAAAGACAATCGGCCGCGCCGAATCGTCCGGGGTTTGGAGGGTCAGGGCATCACCCCACAGAATGTTGGTTGCAAGCAGATAGCGCACCGCACGGCAGCAGGCGGGCTTCATGCTCTTCGGGAAGAGAGCCCGGTATGCCGTCAGGAACGTATCGTAGAGATGATTGCGGCAGAGCGTCACGTTGTCTGCCAGAATGTCGATTCCGTAGAGACTCGATACGGCAATCGCGGCATGGCGCTCCCATTCGGATTGCGTCGCGGCATAACGGGACGACACGACGGCGAGTTTGCGACGCAGGATCTCGATCAGAAAAGCGCCCTGTCCGCAGGCGGGTTCGAGAAAACGGGATTCGATGCGCTCGGTCTCGTTCTTCACGAGGTCGCACATCGCCTTGACCTCACGCTCTGCGGTGAAGACCTCGCCGTGGTCGGCCACGCGCTGATGCGAGATGATTTGCGGTGTATGGGATTTGGTGGAGGGCATAGGCTTCTTTTATGGAGAGCCTTTGCCGTATTCGGACAGGCAAAAAAGAAGAGCGTGATACCGTTCGTTATTGCCTATCCAAATCCAAGGTCACGGCCAAGCAACCCAATGCACAGATAAGCACGAACGGTTCACGCCCAGACGGACGCGAACCTTCGCCGCTCATTCCCGTGCATTCAAAAAATTGGCCGTATTTTGGATTTGGGAATAAGAGCTAAAAGCTCAATTAGTTATATGTTGATATTGTCTTTTTCTCTTGTCGTTATTCTGTTTCTTGGTTTTACGGATTCAAAGATAGGAAAAATCCCGGGATTATACAGCTCATAATTTATCAATATTTTCCCTTATAAATGATCACGATTTTTTCTATCTTTGTTTAAGAACACTTTCAAAACAAATATTTATGGCTGATAATACTATTAGTTTATTTAAGTTAAGAAATAAGCTTGATGCTTTTAAGTTAGATCGGTTTACATATTCGTTAACTGACAACAATTCATTAAAATTAATTGAGACTCCTGATCCGAAATATGTGGATCCAATTTTTTCGATACAAAGTTCAAGTATCGAAGGATCTTCTTTTAATGACGCTACAATCATACTCATATCTGCCGCAGGAGCGACTGGAAAGACCGCATTAACAAAAAATTTATCAAGTACATTAGGAATCCCTATTTTTGACCTAAGTGAGCACGATCCAGTCGCAAGCAACTCTTTAACAGGCTTACTTTATAATAGCATGAATTTAGCGGATTTTTCTGCATTCTCTCAAAAGCTACAAGCGGGTAAAGCTGCAATGATCATTGATGCATTGGATGAGGGATACATGAAAACCACCGTTGACGGCTTTTATTCTTTTCTAGATAATATTGTCAAAATTGCATCTCAAGCCCAAGGAACACCATTTATACTATTGGGGAGAACAAATATCGTAGAGATAGCAACCATATATTTGGAAGAACAAGGTCTTAAAACAGCCCTCTTACAAATTGAGCCCTTTACCATTGATGCTGCAAAAAAGTTTATAGACAAACAAGTAGAATCTAAAGTCCAAGAAAGATTCGCAGATCAATATAAAGCAGTCCGCGATTATATCGTTGACGCAATTGGAGGCTTTTTCAAGAATCAATCAGAGATTAACCGTAAACAATATTTACAGTTTATTGGTTATGCGCCTGTATTACTTGCCATATCCACGCTACTGAATAAAAATAGTAATTATCATGCATTATTAGATGATTTAAAAGCTAGTAATCAGCAAAATGTAAAATTAATTATTAGTATTCTTGAGGAAATCCTAAGACGAGACAAAGAAGATAAAATTGACAAGTTGTTACTGCCTCATTTACTAACAAATAGGGATGATGCATTCAAGAAGAGAGCATATGATAACGCATATACTCCAGAAGAACAATGTATTAGACTTCTTTGGAAACAGCTACATGTTAAAGAAGATATTTCTATTACAGATGATGCATCATTACTGTCCCGTAAAAGTTGATAAATAGTTCTTTGAAATTATTGAAATATAG
>UQNV01000029.1 GCA_900542505.1 uncultured Alistipes sp. | reverse complement strand
GAGATCCTGAGATGTCTCGTGGGCTCGGAGATGTGTATAAGAGACAGTTCCAGTAGCTCTTGTTGTAGATTTGGCCGGCGCCGGGGCAGATGCAGGCCAGCGTGGTCGCCTTCTTGACGTTGGATACCTCGTTGGTCGAGTAGTTGACCGCCGCGTCGCCGATGAAGTAGATATAGGAGGCAATCGTCACCCCGAGGTAGAGCTGCCGGCGGGTGTTGCTCCGAATCATCTTCTGCTGCAGGGCGTTGAGCTCGGGCGTGCGGACCATGCTCACGTCGGTGATGGCGTCGAACTTGCGGCGCAGGGGCTTGTAGGTGCGGTTCTCGTTGATGTAGAGTGCCAGGCCTCCGCCCACCAGACCGTAAAGTATGGGCAGCTTCCAGTACTGCTTGTTGTAGACCTGGCCGTAGCCGGGCAGCACGGTCGAGAGCCAGCAGACCTTCGACAGCGACATCGAGTCGCTCATGAACCAGCCCTTGTGGCGGGTCGAGTCGGCGGCCAGCACCGAGCGGCGGCCGGAGAGCGAGTCGCGCAGCAGCGAGTCGGTGCGTGCGATGTCGTCGGTGCGGAGCGCCGTGAGGGCAAGCGAGTCGGCGGTGAATTCGGCGGCCAGAATCGAGTCGATTTGCCGGGCCATGGCCTCGCGGGCCAGCGAATCGGCGCGCAGCTGGAGCGAGTCGGCGCGCTGGAACATGCCGCCGCGCACGATGGTGCGGGGGCCGCGCTTGCTCTGCAACGGGGACTGTGCCGCGGCCGTCGAGCCGAGCAGGAGTGCGAAAAGCGCCAGCAGCGCTGTCTTGAGCCGGAGTGCCGCCATAGGGGTCAGGAGCGTTTGCCGAAGCGTTCGAGGAAGTTTTCGATGTCGCGGTCGTCGGCAAAGCCGATGACGATTTTGCCGCCGCCGTTTTTCGAGCGTTTGATGCTGATGTCCTGCGAGAAGAGCTTTTCGAGCTGTTCGACCAGCCGCGAATAGCTTTCGGGATACTCCTCCTCTTCGGCCGCGGGTTCCGCGGTGCGTGCCGCCTGGTCGCAGAGCGTGCGTACGAGCTCCTCGACCTGACGGACCGAGAGCCCCTTCTTGACGCAGCGCTTCAGCACGCGCAGCTGTTCGTCGGCCGGGGCGCCGGCGATGGCCTTGGCGTGGCCCATCGAGATGAGTCCCTCCTTGAGTGCGAGCTGCACCTCGTCGGGGAGCTTGAGCAGACGCAGGTAGTTCGACACCGAGGAGCGCTTCTTGCCCACCTTCTCCGAGAGAGCGTCCTGCGTGAGGTGGCACTCGTCGATGAGGCGCTGCATGCCCAGCGCAATTTCGATGGCGTTGAGGTCCTGCCGCTGGATGTTCTCCACCAGGGCCATGGCGTGGAGGTTTTCGTCGTCCACCTCGCGGATGTAGGCCGGCAGGGTGGCGATGTCGGCACGCTGGGCCGCCCGCCAGCGGCGTTCGCCGCTGATGAGGATGTATTTGCCGCCTTCGGTACGCTTGACCGTCACGGGCTGGATGACGCCCAGCTGGCGGATGGAATCGGCCAGCTCGTCGAGCGCCTCCTCGTCGAACTGCGTACGGGGCTGTGTGGGGTTGGGGATGATGTCCGCGACGGCGATTTCGGCCATCTCGGTCATCGGCTTGAGTTTGACATCGAGCTTTTCGGCGCCGAAGATGGCGTCGAGCCCGCGTCCTAATCCCTTCTGTGGTTTCATGTATGGTCTGTTTTCTCTGTGTTCGTTTCGGCATCCGCCTCTGCGGAGCTTCCCGCGGAGCATTGCCCGGCGGAATCCGGGCGCCGCCCCTTACTGCCCGGCAGCGGTCTCCGTTTCGGCATCGGCGGCCGTTCCGGCCGGCCGGTTGCGGCGGAGGAACTCGCGGGCCAGCGCCAGATAGTTCTCCGACCCCGTGGCGCTGGCGTCGTAGAGCATGACGGGCTTGCCGTGCGAGGGGGCCTCTCCCAAACGGATATTGCGCTGGATTATTGTGTCGTAGGCCAGTTCGCCGAAGTGCTGGCGCACCTCGTTCACCACCTGGTTGTTCAGTCGGTTGCGCATGTACATCGTCAGCAGGAAGCCCTCGATTTCAAGCCCGGGGTTGAGTCCGCTCTTCACCTTCTTGAGCGTGTTGAGCAGCTTCGAGAGCCCCTCGAGCGCGAGGTACTCGCACTGCACGGGGATGAGCACCGAGTCGGCGGCCGTCAGGATGTTGACCGTCGTGTAGCCCAGCGAGGGCGAGCAGTCGATGAAGATGTAGTCGAAGCGGTCGCGCACCTCGTCGACCACCCGTTTCATCACGTGGTGGGCGTTCTCCATCTTGGGGAGTTCGGTGTCGGCCGCCACCAGGTCAATCGACGAGGGGAGCAGCCAGAGGCGCTTCACGTCGGGGCTCTGGAGAATGACCTCCGAGGCCTTGCGTGCGCCCGTGATGCATTCGTAGATGCCCTCGAGGTCGATGTCGAAGCCCAGTCCCGAGGTGGCGTTCGCCTGCGGGTCGGCATCCAGCAGCAGGACGTTTTTGCCCAGCAGGGCCAGCGAGGCCGCGAGGTTGATGGCCGTGGTCGTCTTGCCCACGCCGCCTTTCTGATTCGCCAAAGCGATAACCTTTGCCATGTTTCCGTTCACAATTACAATCGGGCAAATTTAGTGATTTTCCGCGGAAATCCATCATCGGGCCGCAAAAATGAGTCGCATCCCCGACCGAATGCGCTGAAAATCATCCGCAAGTTCCGGGCGGCCGGGCAACCCTCCGCGCCACCCCTCGGCCGGGACTTTTCCCGGACCCTCCATCCGGGACTTTTGTGGAGCCTGCCAGCGGGGGCTTTTGGGGGCCCTTGTCGGGACTTTTTCCGACCCTTTCCGAGGAGAGCCCCGGCCCGCGTTCCGGTCCATGCTCAGGCCTCTGTTCCGCCCCGCTTTCCGGCCTGCAAGCCCGGTGCGACCCGCCGCTCCGGCCGCCGGAGCCCGCCTCCGGGCGGGACGGGTCCCGGCTTGCATCCGTCGCCCGACAGGCGCCCCTGCAAATTGGGTGAAACGTTTGCTTTTGCCCGCGACTTGCACTATCTTTACCCGAAAATTTCCGACTATGGCAAAAACCGAGCACGGCGCTCCCGCCCAACAGCGGCAGGAGCCGCAAACGACGACGCAACCCCTCTCCGCCCCGTCGACCCCGGGAGAGGCTCCGGGAGGGGCTCCGGCTCCGAAGCGAAGTTCGACCTTCCCCACGGTGGTCGACCTGCTGGTCTTCTTCGGCATCTTCTTCATCGCCCAGGCCGTGGCGCTCGGGGTGGCGTTCCTGACGGGCGTGCCGATGCCCGACACCTCGCTGCTCGACTCGCCCGACGAGGCGGTGCGTGTCGGCGAGCAGATTGCCGTCTCGCACTTCAATGCGCTGACCTACTTCGTGGCGATGGCCTTCACGCTGGTCGCCTTCCTCATCTACCGGGCCCGCCGTGGCGGCCCGCGCATCGTGGCGCGCTTCTCGCTGCGGGGGCTCGACCCGGTGCTGCTGCTCTGGGGCGTGCTCTTCGTCTTCGCCACCTCGCTGGTCATCGAACCCCTCATGAAGCTGCTGCCGCAGGTGCCCAACGTCTATGGCCGCGGCGTGTGGTCGCTGCTGACGCTGGTGGTGATGGCCCCGCTCTTCGAGGAGGTGATTTTCCGCGGCGTGCTGCTCGAATCGGCCCGTGCGCGCTACGGCGTGGTGGCCGCATGGCTCATCTCGTCGGTCGTCTTCGGCGTGGTGCATCTCTACCCGGCGGTGATGGTCAATGCCGTGGTGATGGGACTCATCCTCGGGTTCGTCTACATCCGCACGGCATCGCTCTGGCCCGCCATCATTCTCCACGCCTTCAACAACGGCGTGGCCTACCTGCTGCTCGCCCTCGGCCGCGAAAACATGATGCTGACCGAAATGATTGGCAACCGGACGGTCTATACGCTGGTGTACATCCTCTCGCTGCTCGTTTTCCTCGTTTCGGGCTACATGGTCTGGCGTGCCCTCGCCATGCTTTCGCGCGAGGAGAAAAATAGCCGCGCGGCGTAATAATCTGCACGGCCGGTGCGTTAGTTACGGGTAAAAACCGTATCTTTGCCTTCTCGATGAAACGTTTCTCGCTCAAAACAGCGCTTCTGGCGTTGCTCGTTTCCGTCGCGGGATGCCAGGAGACCCCCGGCGTCTTCAACCGCGATGCCGTGCTTGCCCGTGCCGGCGAGCACGAACTGCGCATGCGCGAAGCCGTCGCGAACCTTCCCCGGGGCGTCTCGGGCAAGGACAGCGTGGCCTTCATGAAACTTTTCATCGACCGCTGGGTGAAGAAGCAGCTCAAGCTCGACGAGGCCGGGGTGCTCTTCTCCGATTCGGTGGCCGGTATCGAAAAGCAGGTGGAGGCCTACCGTCAGGCGCTGCTCATCCGCAAGCTCGAGCAGCACTACGTCGACCGCAACCTCGATACGGCCTTCACGGCCGGGGAGATTGCCGCCTACTACAACGCCCACAAGAGCGACTACCGCCTCGACCGGACGCTGGTGCGGGGCCGCATCGTCCGCTTCCCGGTCGGATACCGCCAGTCGCAGAAGCTGCGGAGCCTCATGTCGTCGACCGGCCCGGCCCAGCAGCAGGATTTCCGCGACATCTGCGCCAAGAACGAATTCGAGGTGACCGACTTTGCAGGCAAGTGGGTCGATTTCCAGGAGTTCCTGAGCCACCTGCCGACGCTGCGTACGCAGAACTACGATGCGCTGCTTGCCTCGACCGGCGTGCAGGAGATGCACGACCGCGCGTCGCGCTACTACTTCCAGCTCGAAGGGGTCTGCCGTGCGGGTGAGACCGCGCCGCTCGAGCAGGTCCGCGGGACCATCCGCCGCATCCTCTTCAACCAGCGCCAGGGCGAAATCATCCGCCGCCACGAGGAGGAGCTCTACGACCGGGCGGTGGCCGAGCAGGAGGTGCAGGTCCCCGAGACGGAGGCGGAGGCCGGAAAGTGAGCGGAGGGGCGGAGCGGCGTGCCGCCGGGCCATGGTTCCGGGCAATCCCGGGGCGCCGTGCGGTCCGGGGTGCCGCGAACGTGAAACGGATTTGAATGAAGAAAACAGGATACACGATATGGTGAAAAAGATTTTGCTGCTGACGGTCATGCTCTTTGCCGCAGCCGGGCTCCGGGCCCAGAAACAGCAGGTGATGCTCGACAAGGTGGTGGCCGTGGTGGGCAGTTCGTCGATTCTCTATTCGGAGGTCGACGAATATGCGCGCAACATGGTGGCCCAGCGTCTGGCCGAAGGCTATACGACCGACCGCGACCCCCACAACGAGGCGCTCGAGGCGCTGCTCACCCAGAAACTGCTCTACAACCAGGCGCTCATCGACTCGGTGGACATCAGTTCGGCCGACATCCAGACGCGCGTCGAGGAGCAGCTGCAGAACATGATTGAGGAGGAGGGCTCCATCCCGAAGCTCGAGGCCAAGCACCACATGCCCATCTTCAACCTGCGCGAAATCCTGCGCCAGCGCTACGAGGAGCAGGCCTATGCCAGCAGCATGCAGGCCGAGGTGGTCAACAAGGTGACCATCATCCCGGGCGAGGTGGAGCGCTACTACAAGCAAATCGACAAGGACAGCCTTCCGCTCATCGCCGACCAGTTCGTCTATGCGCAGATTACGCGCTTCCCCAAGTCGATGACCGAGGCCAAGCAGCGTACGCGCGAGCGTCTGCTCGACCTGCGCGAGCGCGTCATCACCGGGCAGGCCAAGTTCGAGAACCTGGCCCGCATGTATTCGCAGGATCCGGGTACGGCCATGCGCGGCGGCGAGATGGAACCCACGCCGCTGGCCAGCCTCGACCAGGCATTCGCCGACGCACTGGCCGAACTCAAGCCCGGCCAGATATCCGAGGTGGTCGAAACCCAGTTCGGATTCCACATCATCCAGTACCTCGAGAAGCGCGGCAACCTCTACCGCTTCCGCCACATCCTGCTGCGTCCGGTCTATACGACCGAGGAGCTCTCGTCGGAGCTGAACTTCCTCGACAGCCTCGTGACGGAAATCCGCCGCGACTCGATTACCTTCGAGCAGGCTGCCCTGCGCTATTCGGACGACGCCTCGTCGAAGATGAACGGCGGTATCGTCTCGAACCACGACGTGCTGGAGCGCTTCAACGCCTTCGACGCCAAGCTCACCGTGACGAAGTTCCTCAAGGAGGACTTCGGCCGCTACAAGAGCCTCGACGACTACAACGCCCTGATTCGCCTCCACGTGGGCGAGATTTCGGGAGCCTACCTCACGGAGGACATGCTGGGCAACCAGATGGCCAAGGTGGTCAAGTTGGTGCAGATAATCCCGACGCACGTCGCCTCGCTCAACGAGGACTACCTGCGGCTGGAGGAGATGGCCCTTGCGGCCAAGCAGGAGAAGGCCTTCCGCGAGTGGCTCACCAAGAAAATCGACGGCATGTATGTCTACATCGACCCCGAATTCCGCGACGGAGCCTTCGAGAACAAACATTGGGTAAAATAGCCTCGGGACCGTGCGCACGTTACTTTCCATAGCAGCGGCGGTCGTCGTCGCAGGATTCCTCTTCGCCCGGGGAGGCGCTCCGGCGCAGCCCGACGCGGAGGGCGAGATGAAAATCATCAACCTCAAGTCCGACGTCTCGGGCCCCGTGGCCCCGGGCGATTCGGTCATCTTCCTGGTGGGCAACTTCGCCGCGCAGCACAACGGCGCGGTCATCACGTGCGACAGTGCCGTGCGCTATTCGGACATGCGCATCGAGTTCTTCGGCAACGTGCTCGTCAACAAGAACACGACCTATATCTACGGTGACCGCGCCCTCTACGACGGCGAGGTGAACGAGGCGCAGGTCTTCTCGGACATCATCAAGGTGGTCGACGGCGACGCGACGCTCTATACCTACAGCTTCCTCTTCAACACGCTCGACAACGTGGGCGAGTTCGACGGGGGCGGCGTGCTCGTCAACCGCGAAAACCTGCTCGAGGCCGAGCGCGGCTACTACTATGCCGACGCGAAGGAGCTGGTCTGCGTCGACCGCGTCGAGATGCGCAACGACGAATACCAGCTGCGCGGTGACTCGGTGGTCTACAACATGGCCACCGACAACGCCTACTTCTTCGACCGCACCCATATCTGGAACCGCGAAGGGGATTACCTCTATGCCGACCGCGGCCGCTACACCCAGGCCGACACGCTCTATGCCGTCACGCGCAACGGTTACATCCTCACCGAGAAGCAGGAGGTCTGGAGCGACAGCATCGACTACTACCGCCCGCAGGGCCATGCCATTCTGCGGCATGACATCCAGCTCGACGATACGGAGCACAAGAACCTCGCCTTCGGCGACTACGGCGAATACTGGAAGGAGCCCGGCAACGCCTTCCTCACGCGCCGTCCGGCCATCATCAACTACGACCTCTCGCAGGGCGATTCGCTCTTCATGCGCAGCGACTCCATCTACCTCTTCACGCGGACCCTTTCGCTCGATGCGGCCGAAGCGGCCGCAGCTGCCGAGGCGGCCCGTGCCGATTCGCTCGCCGCGCTGGCGCGTGCCAACGCTGCGGCCGATTCGCTGCGTGCGGCCCGCGAGAGCTCCGCACGGCTCCGTGCGACCGAGGCCCCCGATTCGCTTGCCCGCCATGCCGACGGGCGCCGCAGTCGGGCCGCCCGTCAGGTCGAGGAGCAGCTGGGCAAGAGTGCACCCGATTCGCTCGGAGGCGTTTCCCCTGCCCCTGCGGAGGCTCCCCGGGGTGTCGATTCCGTGGTGGCCGATTCGCTCGGGGCTGCGGTGAAGGGGCTCGACTCTTTGGCGACCGATTCTTTGGCGACCGACTCTTTGGCGGCCGATACCGCGCAGCTGACCCCCGCGCAGCTGAAGGCGCAGCGCAAGGAGGAGGCCCGCAAGGAGCGCGAAGCGCGCAAGGCGGCGGCCAACGAGGCGAAGCAGAAGATTCTGGAGGAGATAGCCGCCAAGCGCAAGGCCAAGCGTGTCGCTCAGGTGAAGGCCCAGGAGGAGAAGGAGCGCAAGCGCCTGCTTGCCCGCCGCGAGAAGGTCGAAAAGAAGCTGCGCGAGCGTCTGGAGCGCGCCGTGCGCAAGGGCAAGACGCCGCGGCTCGATTCGACGGAGCTGTGGCAGCTCGACTCGTTGCTGGGGCTCGCCTCCGCGACGAATGATTCGCTCGCCGGCCGCGGTGCGGATTCGCTGCAGCAGGACTCGCTGGGGCTTCACGGGCAGGAGACGATGCCCGTCGATTCGCTCGACTCGCTCGCGGGTACCGATACGCTTGCCGTCGAGGTCGACAGCATGTACCGCCTTGTCAAGGCCTTCCGCAACGTGCGGATTTACCGCTCCGACTTCCAGTCGGTGTGCGACTCGCTCACCTCCACCAGCCGCGATTCGACCATCCACCTCTACCTTTCGCCCGTGCTCTGGAACGAGAACAACCAGGTGGTCTCCGACGTGATGGATGTCTATACGGCCAACCGCCAGCTCACGCGTGCCGAGTTCGTCGGCAGCCCCATGATGTCGAGCGAAATCGATACGCTCCACTACAACCAGGTGGCGGGCAAGGAGATGACGGCCTACTTCCGCGACAACCAGATTTACCGCAACGATGTCGACGGCAATGCCCAGACCATCTACTACATGCAGGATGGCGAGGGTGGCGAGGTGACCGGCGTGATGGTGCTCGACAGCGGCAATATCTCCTTCTTCTTCGAGGAGAAGCAGGTGGTCGACATCATCTACCGCATCAATCCCGTCTGGACCATCTATCCGTTGGACAAGGTCCCCGAGGAGCAGTCGCTCGAACTCAAGGGCTTCAAGTGGGAGGGGGCGCGTCGTCCGACGCAGCGCGATGTCTTCGACCGCACCATCCGCCCGTCGCGGCGTGCGGCGTCGCGAGAACTTCCGAAGCCCGACTTCCCCATCAACCGGGCGCTCGAGGAGCACAAGGCGCGTCTGATTGAGGAGCGTCGCTGGATTGACCGCAACGACCAGGTCGACGCCGAGACCGTCGAGTGGATGCGTACGTTGGGCTACGAGGTGGGACAACCCCGCGAGTCGGGCCCCCGGCTGTAGGCCGCAGTGAAAGACAACCGGCACGGATGCGCGCACCGACGACGCCTTCGTGCCGGTTTCATATCCGCCCGCGGGGAGCGGGCTGCCGCCGCAGAAGCGTGCAGGACGTCGTCCCGCCGGTAGCCGCCGGTGACCGTGCGGCGGCGGACAGGGCAGCATGGCATGCCGGACACCGGGTTTGCCGGACACCGGACACCGGACATTGGACACCGGACATTGGACTTCGGACTTCGGACATTGGACCTCGGGTACCGGATTCCGGCAACTGAACAAGGAACAATTTGATATGGAAAAGAACAATCGGACGAACTCCGCCGCGGCGGAGATGCACGACAACGGCGAGGAACTTTTTCCCGTGGTCGATGAGTCGGGGCAGGTCATCGGCTCGGCACTCAGACGCGAATGCCACGGCGGCTCGATGCTGCTCCATCCGGTGGTGCATCTCCATCTGTTCGATGCCGAGGGGCGTCTCTACCTCCAGAAACGGCCTGCGTGGAAGGACATCCAGCCCGGGCGGTGGGATACGGCCGTGGGCGGCCATGTGGCCTGGGGCGAGACGGTCGACGAGGCGCTGCGGCGCGAAGCGCGCGAGGAGCTGGGGCTCGAGGACTTCCGGGCCGAGTTCGTGCGGAGCTACGTTTTCCGTTCGGAGCGAGAACGGGAGTTGGTCTATGTCCACCGCTGCCGTTACGACGGCGAGGTGCGGCCCAGCAGCGAACTCGACGGCGGCCGTTTCTGGAGTGTCGACGAACTGCGTGAGGCTCTGGGCAAGGGTATCCTGACGCCCAACTTCGAATCGGAGGTGCCGATGCTGCTTCCCGCCCTGGGGCAGCGCTGAGCCCTCCTTGGCGGATGCGCTCCCCTCGCCGACGCGCCCGCAGCGGTCGGGCTTCATGCACGGATGAGCGCCCGAACCGAATTTCAGCCCGGTTTTTGCCGGTAAACCGATAAATCGAACGACTATGGAACAACTTGTCAAACAATGGGTCGACGCCCTGCTCGTCCGCCTGGGATTCGAACCCGAAGCCGGCGCCGAGCAGTGGGCCGCATTCCTGCTGATGGTGCTTCTGGCGCTGCTCTTCTACCTGCTGTGCCGGCTGTTGCTGGTGCGCGGCATGCGCCACATCGTTTCGCGGACACGCGTCAAGTGGGACGACGTGCTCTTCGGCGACAACGTGATGGACCGCCTCTGCCAACTTTCGGCAGTCATTCTGCTCTACAGCGTCACGCCTGCGGTGCTCATCGGTCCCGAGGCCGAACGCCTGACGATGCGTCTGCTGGAGATAGTCATGGTGGTCGCCTTCTTCCGGCTGGTCAATGCGCTTATCTGTGCGGCCTTCCAGATAGTCTCGAACCGTCCGGCCTGGCAGAACAAACCCATCAAGGGTCTGCAGCAGACCGGCCAGGGCATCGTCATGATGATATGCGCCATCCTGATTGTCTCGATTCTGCTCGACAAGTCGCCCGCCTTCCTGCTCACGGGTCTGGGTGCTTCGGCGGCGGTCATCATGCTGATTTTCCGCGACAGCATCCTCGGATTCGTCTCGGGCATCCAGCTCTCGGCCAACGACATGCTCCAGGTCGGCGACTGGATTACGATGCCCAAGTACGGGGCCGACGGTACGGTGGAGGAGGTGTCGCTCACGACGGTCAAAATCCGCAACTGGGACAATACCATCGTCACGCTGCCTCCCTATCTGCTGGTGAGCGACTCGTTCCAGAACTGGCGCGGCATGCAGCAGTCGGGCGGCCGGCGGGTGATGCGTTCGGTCAATATCGACATGACGAGCGTATGCTTCTGCACCCCCGACATGTTGGCCCGCTACCGCGAAATCGACCTGCTGCGCGACTACATCGACTCGACGCAGCAGCGCGTCGACGAGTACAACGCCGCCCACGGCATCGCTCCCGGTTCGTGGAAAATCAACGGTCTGCACCAGACCAATCTGGGGGTCTTCCGCGCCTATCTCGAGCGCTACCTGCGCGCCGAGGTCCCCGTCAATCAGGACATGACGCTCATGGTGCGGCAGATGCAGCCCACCGAGACGGGTCTTCCCATGCAGCTCTACTTCTTCACCAATACGGTCGAATGGGTCGCCTACGAACGCATCCAGTCCGATGTCTTCGACCACGTGCTGGCCGTCATTCCCGAATTCGGGCTGAGGGTCTTCCAGAATCCGGCCGGCAGCGACCTCGGCCGGCTCGGCGGCTCATCCTCTTCCGCCTCGTCGGCCCCGGCCGACGGCGATGCCGCGCCGCAGGCCGCGGGGGCCTCTTCGTCCGACTCGGGCTGGCCCGGGGCCTCCGATTCGGCGCCGCACGATTGATTCCGTGCCCGGGCGCTCCCGCCGGCCGGCGGAGTTGAACCGAACGGCCCCGGTCTCGAATGAAGAGACCGGGGCCGTGTCATGTCGTATGGCCTGCGGGTTGCCTGCCCGGGAGGGTGGGGCGGTGCGCCGCGTCAGAGGAAGAGCATCAGGATGACCTGGGCGATGATGACCCGCAGGAACATGCAGACCGGATAGACCGTGGCATATGAAACCGACGGATTGTCGCCCTCGATGGTGTCGTTGGCGTAGTTGAGCGCCATGGGGTTGGCCATGCTGCCGCAGAGCAGCCCCGAGATGGAGCCGAAGTCGAGCCGCTGCACACGCAGCGAGAAGATGGCCACGAGGACCGTCGGGACGAAGGTGATGGCAAAACCCAGCGCCAGCCACAGGGCCCCCTCGGGCCGCATGACCGTCTCGAAGAAGTGGGCTCCGGCGTCGAGCCCCAGACAGGCCAGATACATCGAGAGTCCCAGTGCGCGGAGCATCAGGTTGGCGCTCTGCGTGGTGTAGGTAATCATGTGGAACCGCGGGCCGAAGGTGCTCACGAGGATGCCGACGATGATGGGGCCTCCGGCCAGACCCAGCTTCACGGGGATGCTGATGCCCGGGATGCTGACGGGGATGCTTCCCAGCACCAGGCCGAGGATGAGTCCGATGAAGACGGCCGCCAGATTCGGTTCGTTGAGGCTCTTGACGGCGTTTCCGAGGATTTTCTCGACGTTGTGGATGGCCGCCGCCTCGCCCACGACCGTCAGCCGGTCGCCCAGCTGGAGCGTCAGGTCGGGCGTCGCCAGCAGCTGCACGCCCGAGCGGTAGACGCGGCTGATGTTGATGCCGTAGTTGTTGCGCAGCCGCAGCGAGGAGAGCTTCTTGCCGTTGATTTCGGGGCGCGTGACCAGAATGCGCTGCGAGATGAGTTGGCTGTCGATGGCGTTCCAGTCGATTTTGCCCGTATTCCAGTCCTTCTGCTCCTGTTCGCCGAAAATCATCCGCAGCGCGTCGACATCGGCCGGGGTGGTGACCACCAGGATGATGTCGTCCTGCTGGAGCGTCTTGTCCGAGGTGGGGATGGAGACCTTGCCGTCGCGCCAGATGCGCGAGATGACGAAGCGGTGGTGGCTGTGGACGGCGACGTCGTGGACGCTCTTGCCGAAGATGGCGGGGTTGGTCACATGGTAGCTGGCGATGAAGACATCCTTCTTGTGCTGTGCGTCGGGTTTGGGCAGGTCCGACGGCCGGACGAAGAGCTTCCGCACGAAGACGATGGCCAGAATGACGCCCACCACGCCGAGCGGGTAGGTCAGTGCGCAGCTCAGCGCCGCCCCGTTGGCGTCGAGCCCCAACTGCTGGAGAGTCTGCTGTGCGGCACCGAGCGCCGGGGTATTGGTCGTGGCTCCGCAGAGAATCCCCGACATGTCGGGCATCGAGACGCCGAAGGCGTAGCTCATCCCCACGGCCAGCGCCGTGCCCAGCAGCGCCAGTCCGATGGCCGGCAGCAGCAGACGCATGCCGTCGGCCCGCAGCGAGCTGAAGAATCCGGGGCCGACCTGCAGCCCGAGCGCATAGACGAAGAGTATCAGACCGAAACTTTCGGCGTAGATGAGCATCGAGGGGTCGAGCGACAGCCCGAGGTGGCCGGCCAGGATGCCGACGAAGAAAATGAAGGCCGTGCCGAGCGAGATGCCCGCAATGCGGATTTTGCCCAGCCCGATGCCGAGGACCGAGATGAGCGAAATCACGACGACGGCCTGCAGGGCCGAGTGTTCGACGAACAGATTACCGAGCCATTCCATGCGTTATGTGTTGTTGTCCGCCACAAAAGTAGGTCAAATTTTCGGGAAACACCTCCTGCCGGCCCCGTTTTTCTGGCCGGGTGCCCCTCCGCAGCGCTGCAGCGCCGTTGCGGCGTGTGCCCGCGACGCTTTGCGGGACCAGATTTTTGGCCGGGAGCCGAATATTGCGTACCTTTAGAACCGTGAGTGCGTCCGGCCGGTGCCGGGCAGCGGCCGAAGCCTCTCCACTCCGGCCGCCCGGTGGCATGCCGGGGCCGGGAGCGGTATGGCGGCTGCGCGGAGGCTCCGCCGGATGCGCATTGCCGAAACAGGAACGACAACCGATGAAACGACAACCCAACCTTCCGAAACTGCTGCTGCAGTGGGGCGTGCTGCTCGCCCTTGCGGCGACCCTCTTTTACGCCTTCGGCAACGGCGTTGCGGCCGACGTCGAGGCCTACTGCCCCTTCGGCGGTCTGCAGGCCCTGGGCTCCTACCTGGCCAACGGCACGCTGGCCTGCTCGATGTCGATGCTCCAGATTGCCATGGGGCTTGCGCTGGCCGTGGGCGTGGTGCTCTTCGCCAAACTCTTCTGCGGCTATCTGTGCCCCGTGGGGACTGTCGCCGGGTGGCTGGGGCGGCTGGGTGCGCGGCTCGGAGTGCGACGCGACCCGCGGCCGGGCGGCGTTGCCGACCGGCTGCTCCGCACGCTCAAGTATGCGCTGCTCTTCACGGTCTTCTACTTCACCCTCTCGTCGAGCGAACTCTTCTGCCGCAAGCTCGACCCCTACTATGCCGTCGCGACCGGCTTCGGGGGCGAGAGCGTGCTGTGGATGTCGCTCGCAATGCTCGCCGTGCTGCTTGCGGGGAGCCTCTGCGTCGGGATGTTCTGGTGCCGCTATGTCTGCCCGCTGGGTGCGGCGGCCAACCTCTTCCGCCAGTGGCCGCTCGTCGTGGCGGCGGCCCTTGTGGCGTGG
This sequence comes from uncultured Alistipes sp., assembly GCA_900542505.1. GTDB lineage: Bacteria > Bacteroidota > Bacteroidia > Bacteroidales > Rikenellaceae > Alistipes > Alistipes stercorigallinarum. The sequence goes on along the minus strand of UQNV01000029.1, from coordinate 13,913 downwards.
GGGCTCGCGGCGTGGGGCGTTCCGCGTGCCTGGTTCTGGGTGCTCGTGCTCCTCTGCGTGGGCGGGGCGCTGTGGGAGCTGCTCCTGCTGCGCGGCTGCTTTGTCCCGTTGCTCCACGTGCGCCGCAACGCCGCCTCGTGCAACGGCTGCCGCCATTGCATGCGGCGTTGTCTCTACGGTATTGCCGTATGCTCGGAGCATCGCGTTGCGCATATCGACTGCACGATGTGCGGCGACTGCCTTGCCGCCTGCCCGGTCGGGGCGCTGAGTGTCGGCGGACGCCGCCGGTTGCGGTGGCTGCCGGCCCTGACGGCCGTTGCGCTCTTCCTCGCCGCGTTGTGGTGCGGCGGGCGTTTCGAACTGCCGACCATCGACGAGCGGTGGGGTGAGGCCGCACGGGCCGACATCCCGCTGCAGATCTACGAAATCGAGGGGCTCCGCAGCATCAAGTGCTACGGTTCGTCGAAGGCCTTTGCCGCGCGGATGCAGCGCATCGAGGGCGTCTGCGGCGTGAGGACCTTCGTGCGGCGCCACGCCGTCGAGGTGACCTACGACCCGTCGCGGACCGCTCCGGAGCGGATTCTCGAGGCCATCTTCACCCCCGTCACGGCGCAGTTCTTCGCTCCGGCGGCCGATGTCGCCCGCCTCGATTGCTGGCAGCTGGGGGTCGAGGGGCTCCACGACCGGACGGACATCGCCCTCTTCGAGCATCAGCTCCGCCTCCTCGGCGGCGTATGCGGGTTCGAGTCGGAGTTTGCCTGCCCGGTCCGGGTGACGCTCTATGCGCTTCCGTCGGCAGGTCTTACCGAGGAGCGGCTCGGTGAGGTCATCGAGGCCCGCGAGACGGTGTTGCGCGGGCCCGGGGGTGAGCAGCGGGTGGCGCCTGGCTTCCGCCTGGCGGAGTGTGTGCGGCTCGGCGAGGTGCCGCGCGGCGAGTTCCTGGCGCGGATGTTCGACGAGGCGTCGCGCCTTTCGGGCCCCTTCAGCCTCAACAGCGCGCGCTGGGGCGACGACCGGCTCCATCCCAAGGCTCTCTACGAGGTTCCCTTCCCCGAGGTCCGGGAGCCTTCGGTGCGGCGGCATATGCCCGAGTTCCGGAGCTTTCTCTCGGGGACGGAGGGCATCGTCGGCCTCGACGTTGCGCTGCGCGATACGCTGCCCGTTCTGAGGCTCCGCTACGTCGCCTCGCTCTGGGACGACGGACGGCTCTGGCGGGAGCTCTTCCAGGCGCCGAGCTGGCGGGTGCGCATGAGCGATGGCCGCATCGAGCAGATGGAGCCCGCCATCCGCTTCCGGCATGAGGGGCGGAGCATCGCGGCCGACAGCGTCGGGCGATGAGCGCTCCGCGGCGGGGCGGGCAGGAGTCGGCGCTTGCCTGCCGGAGTCTCCGTGCGGCAACGAAAGAGCTCCGGGGCCTGTGAACCCGAGCCTCCGCGCGGCAACGAAAGAGCTCAGGGCCTGCGAACCCGAGCCTCCGTGCGGCAACGAAAGAGCTCCGGGCCTGCGAACCCGAGCCTCCGTGCGGCAACGAAAAGGCCTCCGGTTTCTGCAGAACCGGAGGCCTTGTGCAAGGTATCTCTGTCGGATTTTGGTTGCTTTTTCGCGAGGTCGGAGCGGGACGAGAGGGCTTCGAATCCCTTCGGCGGTTTCCGCCCGTCGTGATGCTCCTGAGGGCGGGCGCAAGGTCGGGGTGCGGACCTCGGAGCGTGTGGGGCCCGCCTGGAGTCCCTCCCGGAGTTGCTCCCGATTTTACTCCCGGCTGCCGAGCAGCAGCCGGCCCAGCTCCCCTACGTCGGCGACGATGTGGGTGGCTCCCGCCTGCTCGAGCTCCTCGCGCGAGCCGTAGCCGTAGAGCACCCCGATGGACTCGATACCCGTGGCGGCGGCCCCCTCGATGTCGAAACGGCGGTCGCCCACCATCACCGCCTGAGCGGGGTCGGTGACTCCCAGCCCCTCGATGGCCAGCCGCAGCACCTCGCTCTTGGTCGTGCGCGTGCCGTCGAGCGTACTCCCCTCGATGAGGTCGAAGTAGCGGTCGATGGCGAAGTGCTCCGCAATCCGGCGGGCAAAGGGGGCGGGTTTCGAGGTGGCCATGGCTATCCGTGCGCCACCCTGGCGCAATGCCTCAAGCAGTTGGGGGATTCCCGCGTAGAGCTCGTTCTCGAAGATGCCCTTCGGGGCGAAGTATTCGCGGGTGAGGGCGATGGCCTCCTCGGCCCGGGTGTCGTCCATGCCGTAGAACTCGCGGAAGGAGTCTTTGAGCGGCGGTCCGATGAAGGGGCAGAGCGTGCTCAGGTCGGTCACCTCGATGCCGAAGTGGCGCAGGGCGTACTGCACCGAGCGGGTGATGCCCAGCATGGGGTCGGTCAGCGTGCCGTCGAGGTCGAAGAAGAGGTATTGCCAGCGCATGGGTTCTCTCGTTTTGCGGTTACGGATGCAAAGATAGGAATCCGAGGCGGATTTCCGAAACGAAGGGGCCTACACGGTGCGATGGACCGGCGGCGGAGAGGCTCCGTCCGTCAGGGCCCGGCGACCCGAGGCTCCCGTGCCGTGTCCTGCGCCTTGGGCCCCGTTTCTGTCGAACTCATTCCAGCCGGGCTCATTCCTGTCGAGTTCATTCCAGCCGTGCCTGTCCCTGCCGGGCACGGCCCGGTCGGCGGCACAGAGGGTACCCTTCGGAAATAACAAGGGGGGAGTGTCGGAACAGAACCGATACTCCCCCCTCTCTCTCTTTGAGTGGTTTACGCGGGCGGCGGCGGTCCGTATCCGTCCTCACCTTGTCCGTTCACGCCGGACCGGCCGCCGACCCGCTCAGTGTTTCAGGCGCAGGAACGAGTATCCGAAGCGCTCTGCCGCCTCCCGCTCCAGCTCTTCGCGGACCGAAGGATGGGCGATGTCGATGAGCGCCCGTGCGCGCTCGGCTAGGTTGCGGCCGCGCAGCTGCGCCACGCCGTACTCGGTGACGATGTTCTGTACCATGTGGCGCGTGGTGACCACGCCGGCCCCCGGCGTGAGCAGCGCCTTGATTTTCGACGCCCCCTTGGGTGTGGTCGATGGGATGGCGATGAAGGTGCGGCCCCCTTCCGAGAGCGCGCCGCCGTACATGAAGTCGTGCTGCCCGCCGACGCCCGAGATGATGCGCGTGCCGACCGAATCGGCGCACACCTGGCCCGTGAGGTCCACCTCGACGGCCGAGTTGATGGCCATCACCTTGGGGTTCTGGCGGATGCGGAACGGGTCGTTGGTCCACGCCACATCCTTCATCACCAGCTCCTTGCAGTAGTCCATGTAGTCGTACAGACGCCGTGAACCCAGAGCCAGCGACGCTACGCTGATGCCCGGCATGACGCTCTTCAGCGAGTTGTCGATGACGCCGCTCTCGATGAGCGGCAGCACGCCGTCGGTCATCGCCTCGGTGTGCAGACCCAGGTGCTTGTGGTCCTTGAGGGCCGCCAGCACGGCGTTGGGAATGCCGCCCACGCCAATCTGGAGCGTCGCACCGTCGGGAATCATCTCGGCGATGTAGTTGCCGATGCGGCGCTCCACCTCGGTCGGCACGGCCGTCGGCACCTCGACCAGCGGGTCGTCGACCTCGACGGCGGCCGCCAGCTTCGAGATGTGAATCACGGCGTCACCATAGGAGAAGGGCATCGCCTTGTTGATTTGGCCGATGAGCGTAGGGGCGCACTCCGCGGCCGAGACGGCCAGGTCGGCCGAGACGCCGAACGAGCAGTATCCCTCCTCGTTGGGGCACGAAAGGTTGAGCAGTGCCACGTCGACCGGCAGCGTTCCGTCGCGGAACATGGCGGGAATCTCGCCCAGGAAGGCGGGAATGGTCTGTCCGTAGCCCTCGGCGAGCCAGCGGCGGATGTTGTTGGCCACGAAGAGGCTGTTGACCAGGAAGCTCTCCCGGTTCTCGGGCTGGCAGTAGGGGGCGTCGAAGGCTCCCACGGCGAATGCCGAGTAGACCTTCACGTCGGTGAGCTCCCCGGCGCGGTCGGCCATGGCGCGGACCAGCGTTTCGGGAATCGAGGTGCTGCCCTGGATGTAGACGCTGCTGTGGGATTGGATGAGGCGCACCGCCTCGGCGGCTGTCGTGTATTTCATTGCGGATGAGTCTCTCTTGTGTTTTTGGTTCGATTTTCGACGGCGGAGGCGGAACGTCCACCGGGGACGTCCGCCTCCGTACGGTCGGTTACTGGTGGTCGCGCTCGAAGCGTGCGAGCCGCTCCTCGAGCTGCTCGAACTGTTCGGGACGGTTCATCTGCGAGATGCAGACGCGGATGCCGGGCTGCTGGCTGCCCGTCGAGGTGAGCGAGATGGCGCAGATGCCGTAGAGCAGCAGCTCGCGCAGCAGCTCGGCGCTCGACAGCGAGCCGTAGCCGATGGTGTAGAAGAAGCCGTCGCTCACCGGCTCGCCCAGGTCGTGGTCGTAGACGATGCGGAAGCCGTGACGCGTGAAGGTCTCCTTGGTCAGACGGGCCCGGCGGGCATACTCCGACGTCTCGTCGACGAAGTTGAGCCGTCCGTCGGCCGCTGCGCGGAACATGGCCGCTAGGGCGTGCTGCGCCGAGTGGCTCGTGCCGGACGAGGCGGCGTAGAGGAACGTCAGCACATAGGCGTCGCCCAGCCGTGCGATGCCGTAACGGCGGCGCAGTTCGGGGTATTCGCGGTGGAAGAGTCCGTCGGAAATGGCCGCGATGGCGATGCGCTGGCCGGCGTAGCTGAAGATTTTCGAGGCCGAGAGCATCAGGATGTAGTTCTTCGTGTAGCGGGCCACCGTCGCCTGGAAGGGCGCCTCGAAGGGGCGGCCCAGCGGTTTGCGGAAGTCCATGCAGAGGTAGGCCAAATCCTCGATGACCACGGCGTCGTACCTGGTCGCCAGCTCGCCCACCGTGCGCAGCTCATCCTCCGTGAGGCAAATCCACGCCGGGTTGTTGGGGTTCGAGTAGACGATGGCGGCGATGTTGCCCTCGCGCAGGAAGCTCTCGAGCTTGGGCCCCAGCTTCTCGGCACGGTAGTCGTAGATGTCGAACGAGACGCTCGGGATGCCCAGGATGCGCGTCTGGCTGCGCTGTACGGGGAATCCGGGGTCGATGAAGAGAATCGTGTCCCGCTTGGGGTCGAGCTGCGAGCAGAGCTGGAAGAGGGTGAAGCTCCCCTGCATCGAGCCGACGGTGGGGATGCAGCCCCGCGGGTCGACCTCGATGTCGAGGAAGGCGCGGATGAAGCGCGAAGCCTCCTCCTTGAGCGGGGCGATGCCGTACATGTTGGGATACTGCGACGCCACGCCGCGGTGGAGCGCCTCGCATTCGGCCTCGACGCCGATGTGTTCGGGCGGAAGCCCCGGAACACCCATCTCGAGGTGGATGAACTCCGTTCCTGTGGCCTGCTCCATCAGTCGTGCGATGTCGCCCGACTGGCGGATGGTCGCCTGGGCGATGTCGGCGATGTCCATGCGCTCCAGCGCGGAGTCGAGCACGGAGGGTTCAAAGGGGATGTTCATCGCTGTGCCGTTTTGAGTGTGTGTTCGTATCCGGCGCGGAAGGCCGCGAGGTTGGTCTCGACCACCGCGTCGCCCTTGCGTGCGAAGATGTCGCGGATGCCCTGCTCGAGCTTCTCGGCCTCGAGGCCCAGGAACGGCGCGGCGGCACCCAGCAGCACGATGTTCGCCGCGCGGGGCGAAGCCGCCTCGCGGGCCAGCGCATCGACGTCGAGCGCCACGACGTGGGGCAGACGCTTCAGTTCACCCTCGAGCGCCTCGCTTTCCGGATAGTTCGGAATGTTGACGAAGGGGGTGGTGTTGGTGATGACCCAGCCGTCGGCCGAGAGCCACGGCAGGTAGCGCAGCGCCTCCATCGGTTCGAGCGAGATGATGATGTCGGCCCCTCCCTGCGGGATGAGGTCCGAAGCGATGGTCTCGGAGCTGATGCGCAGGTTCGACTGTACGTCGCCGCCGCGCTGGCTCATGCCGTGGACTTCGGCCTGCTTGATGCGGAGCCCTTCGTTGAGGGCCGCCTTGCCGATGATGGCGGCGATGGAGAGGATGCCCTGTCCGCCGACGCCCGAAAGTATGATGTCTTTTTTCATGGGTTGCTCTTCGTTTTGTCCCGGTTGCGGCACCGTCCGGACGGACCGTCCGATGCCGTGCTCCGGATGCGGTTATTTCTTGACGTTGTGACGTTTGGCCGTCTGGATGCATTCGCGGCGCGGGATGATGACCGATACGCCGGGGTAGGCAATCTCCTCGCGGATGATGCGCTTCATCTCCTCGCGGTTGCGCGGCAGCGGCACCACCACGCGGATGTGCTCGGGCTCGACGCCGATACCGGCGCAAATCTGCTCGAGGCGTCCCGTGCCGGCCGAATCCTGACCGCCCGTCATGCCGGTGGTGAGGTTGTCGGAGATGATGACGGTGATGGGGCTCTGCTCGTTCACGGCGTCGAGCAGTCCCGTCATGCCCGAATGGGTGAAGGTTGAGTCGCCGATGACGGCGATGGAGGGGTGCTGGCCGGCATCGGCGGCACCCTTGGCCATCGTAATCGAGGCGCCCATGTCGACGCAGGTGTCGATGGCGTGGAACGGGGCGAGCCAGCCGAGCGTGTAGCAGCCGATGTCGCTGAAGACCTTGGCGTGGTCGAACTCCTCGACCACCTCCTTGAGCGCCGTGTACATGTCGCGGTGGCCGCATCCCTGGCAGAGGGCGGGCGGACGCGGAACGACAATCTCGCTGGCGGCGTGGGCCTCCAGCGGCGGCAGACCGAGCGCCGCGCGTACGCAGTCGGGCGTCAGCTCGCCCGTACGGGGCAGCTCGCCCGTCATGCGGCCGCGGATGGGCAGCGGCGTGGGCAGGATGCCGCGCAGCGACTCCTCGACCAGCGGCTGTCCCTCCTCGATGACCAGCAGCGAGGAGCACTTTTCGGCCATGCGGCGGATTTGCTCCGTGGGGACGGGGTATTGCGAAATCTTGAGCACCGGATAGGGGCATCCGTCGGGATAGTTCTCCATCAGGTAGTTGTAGCCGATGCCGCAGGCGATGATACCCATCGAGGTGTCGCTGCCTTCGGTGCAGGGATTGAAGCGGCTCGTGACAGCCTCGCGCTCACAGGCGGCATACTCCTCGATGAGGGCCTTGTAGCGGACGCGCGAATTGCCCGGCATGAGCACCCACTGACGCGTCCGGGCGGGGTAGTGCAGTTCGTTCTGGGCCTTGGGCTCGTTCACCTCGACAACGGCGCGCGAATGGGCCATGCGGGTGGTCAGGCGCATCAGCACCGGGATGCCGTGGCGCTCCGAGTATTCGAAGGCCTCCTGCACCATCTCGTAGGTCTCCTGCTGCGACGAGGGCTCGAAGACGGGGATGAACGAGAATTTGCCGTAGAAACGCGAATCCTGCTCGTTCTGTGACGAGTGCATCGAGGGGTCGTCGGCCGCCACGACAACCAGTCCGCCGTTGGCGCCCGTCATGCCGGAGTTGACGAATGCGTCGGCTGCCACGTTCATGCCGACGTGCTTCATGCAGACCAGCGCCCGCTTGCCGGCGAACGACATGCCGAGAGCCTCCTCCATGGCGGTCTTTTCGTTGGTCGACCAGAGGCAGTGCACGCCCCGCTCGCGGGCGAGGGGATGGCCCTGGATGTATTCGGTGATTTCGGTCGAGGGGGTACCCGGGTAGGCGTAGACGCCCGACAGACCCGCGTGGAGGGCTCCCAGTGCGAGAGCTTCGTCTCCGAGTAGTAATTCGCGATGTGTCATAGGTTGATTTTTTAGCCAGTTGCTACAAAATTAGCAATTTTTTGCAAAACGGCAACCTGGGATGACAAATTATTAGTAATAGGGGCCGGATTGTTTAAAAGTGGCAGATGCGCCGGGCGTATTTGTTAAAGGGTGGATGGTGCAGGGACTTCGGTCGGCCGGCATTCCGGCTGTCGGGCGGAAACGTTCGGTGGAGGTTTGGAGTCGGGAAGGGCCCTCGGATGCGGAAGAGCAGGCGGCGGCAGGCTTTGAGTGACCTGCGAAAAAAAGACAAATCGGGGCAGAACGACCGAAACGGACGATGCTGCCCAAATTTGTCTCAACGGATAAAGGATGTGGTCTATTTGCTTTTCATCATGATTTCGCGCTTTTTGGCTTCGAACTCATCTTCGGAGAGTATCCCCTTGTCTCTCAATTGGCCCAAATCCCTTAATTGATTCGACATGTCCGTTATCGAGGGATTTTTGCGGCACTTGAAAAAAGAGACGATTGAAATGATTAGGCCGAAGATGCTGACGAGGAAATAGTATCCCAATGACCCGTATAATGTGTCGGTCTGCGATGAGAGGCCGCTCCCTTCGTCTAACTCCAATAAAGACGCAAGGTTTGCGATTGTTTCCGCATCCTCCAGCAGGGGAACCACAAGTGTCAATGTCGTTATGCAGTCGTAAATGGCCAGTCCGAAAAGGATGATTCCAATGATAGATAAGGTTTTATTCATGTTTGTAAGTTTTTGAGCGTAACTCCGTCCGATAGCAGCTTTTGAGAATACATTTTGTACATAAAGTCTCGAAAATGGTGTAAATGCACGAGAGAATCGCCCTATATATAACCAAACCGAGCAAGGTCAATACCCCGAAGGAGAACCATGACCCGTATTGACTCCTCTGTTCGAAAAAATACCAGAGAAGCGGCAGTGAGATTGCGCACAGAACGGGAATGACGCAGAGAAGAACGATTGTTCGACCCCGGGTTCTTGCCTTCATATAACAGGAGCGTCGCAGACCGAAGTCAGTCATTGTCGAGCGCCTTGAAGATTTGGCTTAATTCCTTTGCGATTTCATCGGTATTAAAAGTTCTTGTAAAGGGGAGGAGTCCCAGCTTTTGGCCATTTACAAAGAATTCATGCCCGAAATAGGTGCCGTCCACGGTCCGTATCTCTTCTCCGATTGAAATGGTTCTGATGTCTGTCAGGGGAATGATTCCCGCCGGTTTCTTTCTGAAGAGTGTTTCATAGGCGTGGAGCGACATTTGCTGCAGCCGGTAATACAGGAACCTGTCGCTCAGGACGATTCCAAGTCCGCTGATGGGATACAGCCAGCCGGGGATTTTGTTCACGACCAGCAGTACCTTCTCGTCTGCTCTAATCGGGGCATATTTGTGTGCCTTGACGATTTCGGGCGAGAGATTGTCCCCGATGAGATAAATCGATTTGAACTTCTTTTGTCCGGAGGCGAGGTACGCGGAAATAGCCTGTTCGAGTTTTGCAGCAATCCCATCTTTTTCCATGGTTGTAAAGGATTTTTGTCCGCATCAACTCCGCTGCGGTGGGTTATCTGCAAAAAGAAAGTGTGGAGTTGTTCGTTTATCTGACGACAGGCATTTGGCGTGGCCCAAGCACAAATAAACAATACCCCACACCGAATAAGTATATATCAGGACGATATATGCCTATACACGGTGATGAGCGTCTGTACTGCTTATCCTTGTGCTTTTCAAAATCGCCAAATTTTGTCGTCAAGGATTAGCGAAACACTTTCACTAAACTGATATGTCTCCGGCCCTTCGGGGTCGGCATGGCAAAGATAGGAAAATGTTTTTCAATGCACAACACTCTTTTTGGGGTATTGCAGCACAAATTTCGCCAAAACAAAGTTTTCCGTCAATATTTGTCGGGCTTGAAAGCTAACTTTGTTCCTTTCACTTTGGCGATATGCGTTGTATGTTTTGGCTTTTGGGACGGATATCGGTCGCCAAGGGCAAGCGGTCCGAAGTTCGGATGAGTTCCGGGTATTCTTCTGCCGGAAAAGAGGATGCGGCTGAACGACCTTGCTGCCCTTGCTTTTTTTGAAGCAAATGACTGAAATTGTGGCGTCCATAACCTTTTGGCGGTTTACACCACGGTTTACACACCCCGCGCAAAATACCGCAGAAACGGGGTCGGAAGCCCCTGCGCGAACGGCCTGCCAGAAACGAAAAAGGCTCGACAATCAGTTGATTGTCAAGCCTTTTCTTCAGTCGGGGTGACTGGATTCGAACCAGCGACCACACGCCCCCCAGACGTGTACTCTAACCGGACTGAGCTACGCCCCGATACCGTTTCCCGCTCCCTTCGGTTGACCCGGTCGAGTCAATTACCTCGGGTTTGGGACTGCAAATATAGTATATTTTTTTCAAAACAACACATTCTCGCAATATTTTTTTCTATTTTTGTGCGATATGAAACGATTTTTCCTCTTCGGGCTGCTCTGGATGGCCCTTTTGACCGTCGGTTGCCGCGAATCCCGCCCCTTTTCCGCGGACGATTTCACGGTCGAACGCTATACTCCCCGCCATGCGACCGGTTTCGATATCCGCAGCCGCGAGGGGAGCCGCAGCTCGCTCATCTCGGTCCGCAACCCCTGGCAGGGCGGGGCGGGCGAGGTGCAGTATCTCTATGTCGTGCGTGACGGCGAGCGCGTGCCCGCCCGCTTCCCGGGACAGGTGGTCGAGGCCCCGGTCCGCCGGGTGGTCTGCATGTCGTCGAGTTTTGTGGCGATGTTCGACCTGCTGGGCGAGGTGGAGCGTATCGTCGGGGTCTCGGGCATCGATTTTATCGCCAACGAATATGTCGCCACGCACCGCCAATGCGGCGAGGTGCGCGACGTGGGGTTCGACTCCAGCCTCAATTTCGAGCTGATGGTGGCCATGCGGGTCGACCTGGTGTTGCTCTACGGCGTGGCGGGCGAGGATACGGCCGTCACGGGCAAACTCCGTGAGCTGGGCATCCCTTATATTTATATAGGTGATTATGTCGAGGAGTCGCCGCTGGGCAAGGCCGAGTGGATGATGGTCATCGCCGAACTGACCGACTGCATGGAGCGCGGGCGGGAACTTTTCGACGCGACCTGCGCGCGCTACGAGGTGCTGCGTGACGGTGTGAAGCCCGGCGTGCGCCCCACCGTGATGCTCAACACGCCCTATCGCGATACGTGGTACCTCCCCTCGACGAAGAGCTACATGGTGCGCCTCATCGAGGATGCGGGCGGCCGTTTCGTCTATTCGGGCAACACGGGCAATGCGTCGCTTCCGGTCGAAATCGAACAGGCCTACCTGCTGACCAACCAGGCCGACTACTGGCTCAATACGGGGGCGGCCAACACGTTGCGCGAGCTCACGTCGCAGAATCCGCGCTTCGCGACGGTCCCGGCCGTGCGTGACGGACGCGTCTTCAACAACAACCGCCGCCAGACGCCCGCCGGCGGCTCCGACTTCTGGGAGTCGGGCGTCGTCCATCCCGACCGGGTGCTGGCCGACCTGCTCCGCATCTTCGAAGGACGGAGCGATTCGCTCTTCTACTACAAAAAACTCGAATAGCCCATGTCGCGTACGACGCTCTGTTTCCTGTTGCTCGGCCTGCTGACGCTGGCGCTGCTGGTCGCCGACCTCTTTCTCGGGTCGGTGCATCTTCCGGCCGCCGATGTCTGGGCCGCCTTCACGGGGGGCGACTGCGACCCCTCGACGCGCGACATCGTGTTGAAAATCCGCCTGCTGAAGGCCATCACGGCGCTCTTCGCCGGGGCGGCCCTGGCGGCCAGCGGCCTGCAGATGCAGACGCTGTTCCGCAATCCGCTGGCTGGGCCCTACGTGCTGGGTGTCAGCTCGGGCGCCAGCCTGGGCGTGGCGCTTTTCCTGCTGGGGGCGCCGCTGCTGGGGGTGGCCAACCATTCGTTCATCCAGTCGCTCGGCGTCGCCGGCGCGGCGTGGCTCGGCTCGGCGCTGGTGCTGCTGGCCGTGATGGCCGTCGGACGCCGCATCAAGGACATCATGGTGATTCTGATTCTCGGCATGATGTTCGGCTCGGGCATCGGCTCGCTGGTCGAAATCCTGCAGTATCTTTCGAACGAGGCGGCGCTCAAGTCGTTCGTCATCTGGACCATGGGGTCGCTCGGCGACGTCACGGCCGCGCAGCTGTGGTTTCTGCTGCCCTCCGTCATCGCCGGACTGCTCCTCTCGGTGGCCTCCATCAAGCCGCTCAACATGCTGCTGCTGGGCGAGAACTACGCCCGGACGATGGGGCTCAACATCGTCCGCACACGGACGATGCTCTTCCTCTCGACCGTCCTGCTGGCCGGTACGGTCACTGCCTTCTGCGGCCCGGTGGGTTTCATCGGGCTGGCCGTGCCCCATCTGGCGCGGATGCTCTTCGCCGCGGCCGACCACCGGGTGCTGATGCCCGCCTCGATGCTTGCGGGTGCGGCGCTGCTGCTCGTCTGCGACCTGCTGTCGAAGAGCCTCGCCCTTCCGGTGAATACCGTGACCGCCATGATGGGCATCCCGGTGGTGATTCTCGTCGTAGTCCGTAACCGCAATCTCTATTGACCGAACCATGAGCATAGAACTCCGACATCTGGGCGTCGGCTACGGCCGGCGGACGCTGCTCGACGACGTCTCGACCACCTTCGCTCAGGGCAGCCTCACGGCGCTGCTGGGCCGCAACGGAAGCGGCAAGAGCACGCTGCTGCGCGCGTTGGCCGGGCTGGGTCCCGTGGCCGGGGGCGAGGTGCTGCTCTGCGGCCGGCCGCTCGCGCAGCTCACGCCGCTCCAGCGCGCCTCGACCGTGAGCTTCGTCACGACCGACAAGGTGCGCATCGCCAACCTCGCCTGCGAGGATGTCGTGGCGCTGGGCCGCGCCCCCTATACCAACTGGTTCGGCCGCATGCAGCGCGGCGACCGCGAGGTGGTGGCCCGTGCGCTGGAGCTGGTGGGGATGGGCTCCTTCGCCCGCAAGACGATGGATGCCATGTCCGACGGCGAGTGCCAGCGGATTCTCATCGCCCGGGCGCTGGCTCAGGATACGCCCGTCATCCTGCTCGACGAACCGACGGCCTTCCTCGACCTGCCCAACCGCTACGAGCTCTGCACGCTGCTGCAGCGGCTCGCCCGCGAGGAGCGCAAGTGCGTGCTCTTCTCGACGCACGACCTCGACATCGCCCTCTCGCTGTGTGATTCGGTGGCGCTCATCGACACCCCGCACCTGCACCACCTGCCCACGCCCGAGATGGTTCGCAGCGGACATATCGAGCGTCTTTTCTCGGGTGGCGGAATCGTTTTCGACCCTGTTACCCAGTCGGTTCGGCCGGCCGGGAAGCGGTAGTGCGATATTTTTTTGCCGTTTTTTTTGTTTGCTTCGCTTTTTTGTTTACCTTTGCACCGCTAAAGCCCCATGAGCGGTGCGATAGCGGTAAGGCCCATTCGTCTATCGGCTAGGACGCAAGATTTTCATTCTTGAAAGAGGAGTTCGATTCTCCTATGGGCTACGAGCTTGGCGCGAGACGTGCCGGCGGAGCCAGGGGCCGGTGAGGCAGCTGCTTCCGAAGGTGCGGCGAACGCTGACGGGTGTTTATTTTTTTTCAGGAGCGGACCTCGGGTCCATCCGCAAACGGTTACGGCCGTTGAGTGTCGCCGACTTCCGGAGGGCGGTCCGACAAGAGCAAAGCCGCGAGAGCGGGGGGGATGGAAAACCTCTGCCGACCAGCGGCGGTCCGGAAACTGAACGAGGAAAGAGAAAACAAAAATTTAAGTTATGGCAAACCATAAGTCTTCGAAGAAGCGTATCCGTCAGACCCTGACGAAGCGTACGCACAACCGTCTCTACCACAAGACGGCCCGCAATGCCGTGAAGGCCCTGCGCAACACCACGGAGAAGAGCGCCGCCGAGGCCCTTCTGCCGAAGGTAACCGCGATGCTCGACAAGCTCGCCAAGCACAACATCATGCACAAGAACAAGGCCGGTAACCTGAAGAGCGCGCTCCAGCTCCACGTGAACGCTCTCTAATTCTCCGGAAGAGATATCCAATCGGAAGGCAGTCGCTCAAGCGGCTGCCTTTCGTCGTTTTCGGGTGCGTGTGGGGCGGGGCTGTCTCTTATACACATCTCCGAGCCCACGAGACATCTCA
>UQNV01000028.1 GCA_900542505.1 uncultured Alistipes sp. | reverse complement strand
CAAGAGCAATTAACCTACGCTCATTTCCAATAAATTACACTCTTTTCGTAACTTCATACAGCAAAGATATAAAAAATAGGCAGTATCGGCCCGTTCGGCGGCGGAATTTATCCACCCCGTCCCGTTTCGCCGGAGCGACTGCCGGCAGCGGGGTTTGTCCTCTTCCTGAACTTTTTTGTGCCGTTGGGCTTTTTTAGTATATTTGAAGCGACAAACTAACCCTCTACCACTATGCGTTATTTGAAACCTTTTCTGCTCCTGATTGCCGCCATGCTGTCGGGGACGCTTCCCGCTGCGGCCCAGATGACACTGGTCCGCAACGGGAAACCTGCGGCGCGGATTGTCGTGGCGGAAGACACGCCGGTCAACCGCCATGCCGCCGAACTGCTGCAGCGTTTTGTCCGCGAATCGAGCGGTGCGGAGCTGCCGCTCGTCACGAAAGCCGCCCCCAGGCGGGGCGACGTGGTCATCGGTGCGGGCGACACCTCGTCGCTTACCGAGGACGGATTCCGGCTCCGGACCAGCGACGGGGTGCTCTACATCTCGTCGGGCGGCGACAAGGGCGCCGTCTACGGTGTGGTGACGCTGCTCGAGCGCAATCTCGGAGTGGACTATCTCGCGGCGAACACCTACACGCTCGACCGCAGCCGCACCATTCAGCTGCCCGAGATGGACTGCTACGAGAATCCGGCGTTCCGCTACCGTCAGAGCCAGGCCTACGGCATGGCGCTGGACCCCACCTATCGGACCTTCCTGCGGCTGGAGGAGCCCCGCGACATCTTCGCCGGAGGGCTCTGGGTCCACACGTTCAACCAGCTGCTCCCGGCCTCGGTCTACGGCGGGGAGCACCCCGAGTACTACTCGTTCATCAACGGCGAGCGCCGTCCGGGACGTGCCAGCCAGTGGTGTCTGACCAACCCCGAGGTGTTCGAACTGGTAGCGGCCAAGGTGGACTCCATCTTCAAGGCTAATCCCGGGATGAGCATCATCTCCATCAGCCAGAACGACAGCAACTTCACCTACTGCCGCTGCGAAGAGTGCGAGAAGGTGAACGAATACGAGGGCGCCCCCTCGGGCAATTACATCCGCTTCCTGAACAAACTTGCCGAGCGTTTCCCCGACAAGGAGTTCTCGACGCTGGCCTATCTCTTCACGATGCAGCCGCCGCGCCATGTCAAGCCCCTGCCCAACGTCAACATCATGCTCTGCGACATCGACTGCAACCGCGAGGTGCCGCTCACGGACAATGCCTCGGGGCAGGAGTTCGTCCGCGCACTCGAGGGCTGGTCGGCCGTTTCGGACAACATCTTCGTCTGGGACTACGGCATCAACTTCGACAACATGGTCGCCCCGTTCCCCAACTTCCCGATTCTCAAGCCCAACATCGAGCTCTTCCACCGCAACCACGTGACGATGCACTTCTCGCAGATTGGCGGCTCGTACGGCGGCGATTTTTCGGAGATGCGTACCTATGTGGTCAGCAAGCTGATGTGGAATCCCGACCAGGATACCGACGAACTGATGCTCCGCTTCATGAAGGGCTACTACGGCGAGGCGACGCCCTACCTCTATCAATATGAGAAGCTGCTCGAGGGCGGACTGCTTGCGTCGGGCAACCGGCTCTGGATTTACGATTCGCCCGTCTCGCACAAGGACGGCATGCTCAACGCCGCCTGCCGCAAGCGTTACAACCAGCTGTTCGACCTGGCGGAGAAGGCCGTGGCCGACGACTCGACGCGGCTCGCCCGGGTACACATGGCCCGTCTGCCGCTGATGTACTCCGACCTCGAAATCGCCCGCACGACGACCGACAAGGATATCGATGCCGTCGTACGCGAGCTGGACGCCTTCGAACGGTACATCGACCTGTTCGGCATCAAGACGCTCAACGAGCGCAACAACAGCCCGAAGGAGTACTGCAAGCTCTACCGTGAGCGCTACCTCCCCTCGGAGCGCAGGAGCAAGGCCCTTGGCGCCCGCATCATTTGGCTCGACGAGCCGGCCGCACGCTACAAGGAGACCGGCGAGCGAACGCTCACCGACGGATTGTTCGGCGGCGCATCGTTCGTCGAGAGCTGGACCGGATGGGAAGGCTGCGATGCGGCGTTCATCGTCGACATGGGTGAAGAGCAGGAGTTCACGACCGTCGAGGCGGATTTCCTCCATCAGTTGGGCCAGTGGATTCTGCTACCCCGGTCGGTCACGTTTGCCGTCTCGTCGGACAACGAGACCTGGGCGGAATTCGGCCGCGTGGAGTTCCCCGAGGATGATTCCGTTCCGGTGAAGTTCGTGCCGGCAACGGTCGTAAAGGACGAGGCCGTCAAGGCGCGCTACGTACGCGTTTCGGTCGAAGGAACCAAAATCTGCCCGTCGTGGCATTACGGTGTGGGCTGCCCCTGCTGGTTCTTCCTCGACGAAGTATCGGTATTCTGAGCCGCAAGGGGCTGCGCCGTTGCGGCCCAACCGCACCGAACGGTGATACACCGGTAAAACAAACGAATCGCACTTGTCTGATTGGCAGACAAGTGCGATTCGTTTTGTGGAGGTGGCGGGAGTCGAACCCGCGTCCAAACAAGGAGCCCGAGAGCTTTCTACACGCTTATCCGCCATTTGGTCCTCCGCTCCGGGTCTGGCAGGCGGCAACCTAACCCGGAGCCCAGTTCCTGTGATTTTGCACGCCGGCCGGAACCCTCCGACGCACTATCTCCAAAGGAATGATACCCCATGTGGACAACCGTTAAGGAGCGGAACAGTCGCCCGGGATACTCGTCGCCAAGCCTCCTTGGACCCGGCGATTAAGCTAATTTTCCTTGAAAATTAGGCAGCGAGTGCATAGCTGTTATTGCCATTTGATTGTCGAGTGTCGGGATTTACGAGCCGCCACACAGCGCTCGACGTGCTTACAATCCGACTCTGCCTGCTGTCAAAACCGGGCACCCCCGTGTTTGTTCCGCGCGGGACGAGTCCTCTTGGAAACCTGGGCAAAGATAGCTTTTTTTGCCGAAATAAAAAAACACGGCGCACAAAATGGCCTGCGCGGGGCGGTATAATCGGGATTTTTGCGTACCTTTGGCAGAAAATCCGGCTTCAGCCTTATGAGCGAATATGTAGTAAAACTCGAGAACGCGGCGATTTATCACGCCGACGACCCCTTCGGCCGCAGGTCGGAGGAAAAGATACTCCGGCAGGGCGAAATGGTGCTTTCGGAGGTGAACCTCACCGTCTCCGAGGGCGAGTTCGTCTACCTGCTCGGGCGTGTGGGCAGCGGCAAGAGCACGCTGCTCAAGACGCTCTATGCCGAGGTGCCGCTGCTCACGGGCGAGGGGCACGTGGCCGGATTCGACCTGCGCCGGCTTCGGCGGCGCGACATCCCCTACCTGCGGCGCAAAATCGGAATCGTCTTCCAGGACTACCAGCTGCTAACCGACCGCAACGTCTTCATGAACCTCTACTACGTGATGAAGGCGACGGGGTGGAAGGAAGAGAGCCGGATTCGCGAACGGATTGACAAGATTCTGAAGATTGTCCACCTCGAGTCGAAGGCCTACAAGATGCCGTTCGAACTGTCGGGCGGCGAGCAGCAGCGTCTGGTCATCGGCCGTGCCCTGCTCAACGACCCCAAGGTGCTGCTGGCCGACGAGCCGACGGGCAACCTCGACCCGGTGACGGCCGAGGGCATCATGCAGCTCTTCCGCGAGATTGCCGGCCGCGGGTGCGCCGTGGTGATGTCGACCCACAACACGGCGCTTATCGAGAACTACCCCGCCCGCGCACTGCTCTTTGCCAAGGGGCATATCCGCGAGGTGGATTTGCTCTCGGAACTCGGCTGACGCGGCTGAGGCCGCACGTCCGCCGCAACGGACGGTCGCCCTATTCCTTGTCTGTCTTGTCTCCGCACACCGGGCGCCGCAGCCGGTCACGACGGTTGCGGCCAGCTGCTCTTGGCCGATTCGCTCCATGCCGTTTCCTGCGGTCGCCGGTGCAGTTTGAACCTGCGGAAAGCGAGGCCTGCAGTGGCGGCGCATGCCGATGGAGCGTAATCTCCCCTTTGCATCCATTTTCTCCGAAAAACGGAATAATGCTCGCTCCGGAGTATTTGATACTCCGGAAATTTTTTGTACATTTGTACGATATTTCAAACGCGACAAATGAGTACTGAACAAGAAAACGTAAAGAAGCAGGCCGAAGAGTATTCCGCATCGAATATTCAGGTCCTGGAGGGATTGGAAGCCGTGCGCAAGCGTCCGGCCATGTACATCGGCGATATCGGCGAGAAGGGCCTTCATCATCTGGTGTACGAGGTCGTGGACAACTCGATTGACGAGGCGCTGGCTGGGTACTGCACCGATATCGACGTGACCATCAACGAGGACAACTCCATCACGGTTCGGGACAACGGTCGTGGTATTCCGACCGACTTCCACGAAAAGGAGGGCAAGTCGGCGCTCGAGGTCGTGCTGACCGTGCTCCATGCCGGCGGCAAGTTCGACAAGGGCAGCTACAAGGTCTCGGGCGGTCTGCACGGTGTGGGTGTTTCGTGCGTCAACGCGCTTTCGACGCTGCTCATCGCCGAGATTCACCGCGACGGGAAAATCTTCCGCCAGACATACAGCAAGGGTACCTCCACTTCGCAGGTCGACGTGGTCGGTACCTGCTCCGACCGGGGTACCATCATCACCTTCAAACCCGACGGCAGCATCTTCACCCATACGACCGAATACAAGTATGACATTCTGGCCAACCGTCTGCGCGAGCTGGCGTTCCTGAACAAGGGTATCCACCTGAGCCTGACGGACAAGCGCCAGAAGGACAGCGAGGGCAATGCGCTCTGCGAACGCTTCTATTCGGAGGAGGGCCTCAAGGAGTTCGTCCGCTACCTCGACGCCACGCGCGGCGAGCCCATCACCGAGTCGATTATCTATCTCGATACGGAGAAGAACGGTGTTCCGGTAGAGGTGGCCATGCAGTACAACGACTCCTTCTCGGAGAACGTGCACTCCTACGTCAACAACATCAACACCATCGAAGGCGGTACCCACCTGACGGGCTTCCGCCGTGCACTGACCCGTACGCTGAAGAAGTATGCCGACGATTCGGGCATGCTCTCGAAACTGAAGTTCGACATCAACGGCGATGACTTCCGTGAAGGTCTGACGGCCGTGGTGTCGGTGAAGGTTGCCGAGCCGCAGTTCGAAGGCCAGACCAAGACCAAGTTGGGCAACGACGAGGTTTCGGCGGCCGTCGACCAGGCGATGTCGACCGCCCTGGCCCACTATCTGGAGGAGAATCCGCGCGATGCCAAGGCCATCGTACAGAAGGTGATTCTGGCGGCCCAGGCCCGCCATGCGGCCCGCAAGGCCCGCGAGGCGGTGCAGCGCAAGACGCCGCTGTCGGGCGTAGGACTGCCGGGCAAACTGGCCGACTGCACGAGCCGCGACCGCTCGATTGCCGAAATCTTCTTTGTCGAGGGAGACTCGGCAGGTGGTACGGCCAAGTCGGGCCGCGACCGCAACTACCAGGCCATCATGCCGTTGCGCGGTAAGATTCTCAACGTCGAGAAGGCCCAGGAGCACAAGATGTGGGACAACGAGGAAATCAAGAACATGTTCACGGCGCTGGGTGTGACCATCGGTACGGAGGAGGACTCGAAGGCGCTCAACCTCGAGAAGCTGCGTTACGACAAGATTATCATCATGACCGATGCCGATGTCGACGGAAGCCACATCGCCACGCTGATGCTGACCTTCTTCTTCCGCAAGATGAAGGAGCTCATCGAGAATGGTCACGTCTACATCGCCACCCCGCCGCTCTATCTGGTCAAGAAGGGCAAGCAGGAGCGTTACTGCTGGACCGAAAAGGAGCGCGACGCCATCACGGCCGAGTTCGGCAAGGGTGCCCACGTGCAGCGCTACAAAGGTCTGGGTGAGATGAACGCCCACCAGCTGTGGGAGACGACGATGAACCCCGACACGCGCATTCTGCGCCAGGTCAACATCGAAAACGCAGCCGAGGCCGACCGCATCTTCTCGATGCTGATGGGTGATGACGTGCCGCCCCGTCGCGAGTTCATCGAAAAGAACGCACACTACGCCAATATCGACGCTTAGACCCTATGAAAACGGAAAAGGATTGTCGCCTTGCGAGGCGACAATCCTTTTCTTTAGATAAAACCTCCCTAAAACTTAACCTCATGGAAGTTACCGTCATCGGAGTTGCCGGTGGAACCGGCTCCGGAAAATCGACGCTCGTCAAACGGCTGCAGGAAGCTTTCCGAGGCGACGATGTCGCCACGCTGTGTCACGATTATTACTACAAGGCCCATCCCGAATTGACCTACGAGGAGCGCACGAAGCTCAACTACGACCACCCCCAGGCATTCGATACCCAGATGCTGGTCGAACACATCAAGGCGCTGAAGGACAATGTACCCATCGAGCATCCGGTCTATTCGTTCGTCGAGCACGACCGTACACCCGAAAAGGTCTTCGTCAAACCTTCGCGCGTGATTATCGTCGACGGCATTCTGATTTTCGAAAACAAGGAGCTGCGCGACCTGATGGACATCAAGGTCTTTGTCGATACCGATGCCGACATCCGGCTGGCACGCCGCATCCTGCGCGATGTCTGCGAGCGCGGCCGGACGATGCAGTCGGTCATCTCGCAATACACGACTACGGTAAAACCCATGCACGAGGAGTTTGTCGAGCCGTCGAAGAAGTATGCCGACGTCATCATTCCCGAGGGAGGCTTCAACTCGGTCGCCGTGGCGATGCTCATCCAGAACATACGTTCGCTTATAGAGAACAAATAGACGCGATTTGGTCCGTCTTTGCCCTAAAGGGTCCGGCAGAACTCCGGTCTATTCACGCTGCCTCCGACATAACGCTCGGTGCGGCGCTTGCATGCGGAGTTGTCCACAGCTGGACCGGTGCGATGTGTCGGTCGGCAACAGTGCTTGCCGCGAAGCCGGAAACTACGGGATGTAAAAACAATAAGTGGGAATGAATCGTACGCGGGGAATACTTTGGGCGGCTCTCTCCTCCTCGACCTTCGGACTGGCTCCCCTTTTTACGCTGCTGCTGCTCGGGAAGGGCTATTCGCCTTTCGAGGTGCTCTCCTACCGTTGGGGTATTGCGACGCTGGCGCTCACCCTGTTCGGAATCGTCACACGGCGCAATTTCCGATTGTCGCTGCAAGACGCAGGGCCGGTACTCCTGCTCAGTCTGATGCGGGCGGCCACGTCTCTCAGTCTGGTATTTGCCTATGCAAACATCGCCAGCGGAGTAGCCTCGACGATTCACTTCATGTATCCGCTGGCCGTGGCACTGGCCATGATGCTCTTCTTCGGCGAACCGCGCTCGGGACGTGTGCTTACGGCCGTGGCGGTCTCCATCGTCGGCGCGCTGCTTCTGTCGCTCGGAGAGAACGGAGACAGTGGCGGCAGCAGATTCTGGGGGCTGCTTGCGGCATGCATCTCGGTCTTCACATACGGAGGCTACATCATCGGAGTGCGCAAGACGCGGGCGGCCGCCCTCGACCCTACGGTCCTGACCTGCTATGTTATGGGCATCGGCGCACTTCTTTTTCTGGCCGGAGGGTCGTTGACCGGCGGCGTACGATTGGAAAACGACGGGCAAACGTGGCTGTACATCCTCGGACTGGCACTTCCCGCAACAGCGGTATCGAATATGGCGCTTGTGAGGGCGATTGGTAACATCGGCCCCACGCTTACCTCGATTTTCGGAGCGCTGGAGCCGCTTACGGCCGTCGTTATCGGTATTCTGGTCTTCGGAGAGCCCTTTACCGCAGCCGGAGCGACCGGCATTTTGCTTATTGTGGCAGCGGTCAGTCTTGTAGTCCTCCGTAGAGAGTAGGTTCGCCAGCCACGACTTCACATCGTACAACTACGCTATTCCGCCCGTTGCAGTACTTGCCGCACACATGCGGCTAAAAATGCACCGTCAACGCCGACCACATCGGCAGCAGCGCATATCCGAAGCGGAGACTAAGCAGCCTTATCGCTCGTGAGAAGTGAGGAAACGTGCGGTAAGCCAGCGGCGCAGCGGCTCGTCGTAGAACTTCAGACAACACCAGGCCAGCACGATGTTGCCGGCAACAAGCGCGGCAGCGGCAGGCCATGCCTGAGCAAAGGTATAGCCATGCTTCCAGACCCAGGCATAGAAGAGGTACATCGAAGGATAGTGCACGATGTAGACCGGATAGGATATGTCACCCAGAAACCGGCAGATACGTGCCGTTGTACGGTCCGTGGCACGGCCCGAGGCGCCGAGCCAGAGCAGCAGCGGAAAGAGCAGCAGGACGCAGACCGAATCGTAGATTGCGTTGGACAGATGGTTGCCCTCGCTCCCGGCATAGGGCATTGCAAGCAGCAGGGCCAGCGCAAGGCTGCAGAGCCAGAATGCGCCCCGAATGTGCATGGGACGGAACCGCCGCGAAAGCAGCATGCCGGCCGAGAAGGAGAAGAGCATGCGGAGCAATCCGCCCGGAAGGTTGTAATCGGCGAGCGTCCACCCTACCCCCAGATGTCCATATCCCGACAGGTCGCACACGGCGAAAAGGGCCAGTGCCGAACCGCTCAGCACGACCACCAGCGCCAGCAGGCGGGTCGGCAGCCTCCGCAGGAGAAAGGCGTAGAGCAGATTGCCCAGGTATTCGAAGAAGAGCGACCAGCTGGGGCCGTTGAGCGGATACATCTCCCCGTTGCCGCGCACCTCGTGGCCGGCGTCGGGCCAGACCGGCAACAGCACCATGCCGCACAGCAGGGCCAGCAGCAGCATGCCCGCAGAGACAGGCGTGCCGTCCCAACGAACCGAGCCCTGCAACCAGAACGCCGCTGCGCCGAACACCGCCCCCAGGATGACCATCGGATGGAGCCGGATGAGCCGCCGGCGGATAAAGTCGCGGCAGCGCATGCCGCGCTTCCACCGGTCATCGTAGGCATATCCGATGACGAAGCCCGAGAGCAGGAAGAAGAAATCGACGGCCAGGTAGCCATGGTTAAAGCGTTGGTCGACGGGACTTGTGGCAAAGCCCTCGAAAATGTGGTAGCAGATGACCAGCAGGGCTGCTACGCCCCGCAATCCGTCCAGAAGTTCGTAGTGTGGTTTCGAGTCGGCATATGCGGCCGATGAGATTCTCTGCATGGGAGTGTTCGCTGTTTGTGGGTATCGGTTTTCACTGCAAAGGTAGCCCATACGGAGCGAAAAACATTTGAGCTAGGTCAAAAACGCAGCCTCGGGATTACCTGCGTTTGGCTCTCAGGCGGCTGAGCGTCGAGAGCGAGATGCCGAGGTAGGAGGCGATGTAGCCCAATTGCGCCCGGCGGCACACCTCGGGAAACTGACGGCAGAAAGCCTCGTAACGCTCCTCGGCCGGCAGCGTGAGACGCTCCTTGTGCGAGCGGTGAAGACGGCGGTATTCGTTCTGATGGATAATTCGCCCCCAGTTGGCCAGCTCGAGGTTCGTCATGAAGAGCCGGCGCAGGTCGTCGAGGGCAATGCGGCGCGCCTCGGTCGGCTCGAGCGTCTCGACAACCTCCTCGCTCAACCGGCCGTAATAGAGTTCATCCATGCTGAAGACAATCCCGCCCTCGCACGAAAACGAGGTGGTGATTTCCTCGCCGTTCACTATCCAGAAGGAACGGGTCATTCCCTGCTCGATGAAGTAGGCCGAATGGCAGAATTCGCCTTCGCGCACCAGCCGATAGCGCTTGGGAAAACGGCACGGAGTGGTCACCGCTTCAAGCTGGAGCCGGGTCTCCTCCGAAAGCGGACAGAGGGAGTTGATGGCATCGATGAAGTACATGGCAGAGGTCGGAGGCTTGGGGTGTTTCGGGTATTTGATGACAAAAGTACCGAAATCGGCCGAGAATGCCAAACGCCGCACGACACAAGCGCGGCCCCGAATCGGTCAAAACCACAGATTCGGCCATTCCGGCCGGCGATTGCGGCGTGAGGCTGGTGCGCCCGGGTAAGCTTTGTACGTTGCGAGGCGTCGGCCTCGGGGCGCCCCCCGATGACCACTTCGTCCCTGAGCCAGGCACATGGACGCGGCCGATATTTGCGGCACGACAGATTGCCGTACCCCAACGCATCGGGCCAGACTACGGAGCCACCCACGGCCGAAGTATTGCAGGAATCCGGAATCGATTTCGCCCCGGATGCCGGGCTTGACCCGGGGCAGAGTGGAAGCATAAAATAAGGGAGTAAATCTCGTTATCACTTGATTTACTCCCTTTCTGCGGTGCGTAGGGGACTCGAACCCCTGACCCCGTGCGTGACAGGCACGTATTCTAACCAGCTGAACTAACGCACCGTTTTTCTGGTATTGCGACTGCAAAGGTAATGCATTTTTTCAATTCTGCAATACCTTGCTACGCTTTTTTGAAAAAAGAAAATTGAACGCTTCCGTAACTCCTTAACTGCCAGAAGCAGGAATGTTCGGAAAAATCATGCTGCTTCGAATGTTCGAAGATGAAGATACCCTCCTCGCGCAGCAAATCGCCGCCGAGCACCAGGTCGATGACCCGCTCGCTGCCCTCCAGGTCGTAGGGAGCATCGGAGAAGATGACGTCGAACTGCTTTGGGCAGCTCTTCAGGTAGAGGAAAACATTCGCCTTGACGACATACATGTTGCCGATGCCGAGCTGGGCCGCCGTCTGCCGGATGAAATTGTAGTGGACCGGATTGATTTCGACCGAAGTGACACTCCGGGCTCCGCGCGATGCGAACTCATAGCTGATGGAACCCGTGCCGGCAAAGAGGTCGAGCACGTCGCACTCCTCGAAATCGACCAGATTGTCGAGAACGTTGAACAGATTCTCCTTGGCGAAATCCGTAGTCGGACGCGCCCGCAGATTGCGCGGCGGATTGATGGCGCGGCCCTTGTATTTACCGCTGACTATTCGCATACGATTCGCTTGTAATAACCCTTGAGCAACTTCCGCAGAGCGGCGCTGTCCGCTCCCGTAAGGTGAAGTTCGAAATCGGCCGCCGGGAAGATTCCTGTAAGCCGTTCGACGAAGTAGAGTACATCGGCGTCACTCTCGACCTGTATGACCTCCGCCATGCGCAGAATGGTGCGGTAGACCTTCACATAGAGCAACGAGCCGTTGCGCTGCATCCAGACCGCATTGCCCGAAAATTTCGGCAGATGGAGCAGCGGCGAAGTGAAGCGCACGCCAGCCTCGTATTTCGCCCGCAGGGCATCGAGCAGCATGCGGTCGATGGCCATAACGGCGACAATCTGTTCCTGCGTGTCGCTCCATACGACACACTCGCCGTCCTGCGGAGCAAGCCCCTCGGCCGCCAGATAGCCCTCGGCCAACTCCTCGGAAAACTCCTCGCGCGGTACGAGCATGCTGCGCGGCGTCAGCAGCTCAGCCACGCACGGCACCTCCTTCCCGGCTGCGGGAAGGGCATCCACCGAAAAAGAGTGTCCATCCAACATGAGCTGAATGGACACTGCCTTATCGGAACGGTTCCCGTTATTCCCAGTTACCTGCTTCATTGTTACCGGTTTCCATCGAACCGAACTTGATGCCGGGATAGCGCTGCAAGTTGTGAACGTCGTTGTCGATGAGGTTGATGATGTCCTGACGGAACTCAACCGTGTCGAGATACATCTTATAAGGTGCACGGCACTCGACAACGGGGATGACCACCTTCGACTCGGTCGTGATGATACCGGCCTCCATGATGTACTGAGCCTTCTTGTCCGTGCCGGGGATGTAGCGGAGCTCCTCCACTTCGGCGCGCGTGAGCTTCTTGGGTGCAAATACGGTATCGATGACTGCGACCTTGAACTTCTCGACGTTCTTGCGGCCGGTCTTCTTCAGCATGGCCATACCTACCGAGTCGTCCTCATCCACAATCTTGCGCTCCAGTTCGAGAGTATCGTTGAGCACGAAGGAAATCAGCGTGTCGAAGCTGCCGGTAAAACGCTGGTACTTCGACTTGAAGGAACGCTGTGCCGTACGGATGTCCTTGATGCGTTCGATAACCTGAGCATTCCGCACCTTCACTTCGTCCTCAAAGCGAATCGGGGTCGAAATCTGGTCATAGATGACGTATACCAGACCCAGGATAACTACCCCCAGAATAATTTGAGCAATTCTTTTCATTTTAAATATTTGTTATTAAGTTTGTCGCAAATATGCCGGTAAATGCTTAATACACGTATTGCGACCCAAATTTACGCCAAAATTTGTTTTGACGCAACTTCTGGGCAAAAAAAAATCATAGAAAAGTTATCCGATTATCTTGCGGATGACGATTTTTCGAAGATTTTCGTGCTCAACGGATATGCTGGAACCGGCAAAACGACGCTCATTTCGGCACTTGTCGGAGCACTCCGCGACATGGGGGTAAAATCCGTGCTGCTGGCCCCTACGGGGCGTGCCGCAAAGGTGCTTGCGCAATACACCCGCGAAAAGGCGCTCACCATCCACAAGCGCATCTACCGGCAGCGGACCAATGCCGACTACGAATCGAAATTCTCGCTCAATCCCAATCCCGAAAAAGGGGCCGTATTCATCGTCGACGAGGCCTCGATGCTTGCCGACACGCCCGCCGGCGACGCGCTGTTCGGCAGCGGGTCGCTGCTCCGGGACCTGGTAGACTATGTGCGCAGCGGACGCGGATGCCGGCTCATTCTGGTGGGCGACAACGCGCAGCTGCCGCCCGTGGGATGCGACTTCAGTCCGGCACTCGACCCTGAGTCAATGTCCTCCTACGGCGAGGTGGTCTACGGCACGATGGACGAGGTGGTCCGCCAGGAGGCGCAGTCGGGCATCCTCTTCAACGCGACGCTCGTGCGCTGCATGCTCGAGCAGGGCATCTACGAGATTCCGCGCTTCGAGATGGATTTTCCCGACATCGAGGCCCTCGAGGGCGGCGATTTCCTCGAGACGCTGCAGGACTGCTATGCGCGTTACGGCCGCGACGAGTGCATCGTCATCACCCGTTCGAACAAGCGCGCAAACCGTTATAACAAAGGTATCCGCTACAACGTGCTCTATGCCGAGGAGGAAATCGAGAGCGGCGACATGCTGATGGTGGTCAAGAACAACTACTACTTCACCGAACACGACAAGGAGTGCCCCATGAGCTTCATCGCCAACGGCGACATCGCCTGCCTGAAGCGGCTGCGGCGCTTCGAGGAGCTCTACGGATTCCACTTTGCCGAGGCGACCCTCTCGTTCGGCGACTACGACGACACGGAGCTCACCTGCAAGGTGCTGCTCGATACCCTCTCGTCGGAGTCTCCGTCGCTGACGCGCGAGGAGAGCACGCGGCTCTTCTACGAGGTCGAGAAGGATTACCTCGACATACGCAGCAAACTGAAACGCTTCAAGGAAATCCGCGAAAATCCCCACTTCAACGCGCTGCAGGTCAAGTTCGCATATGCGGTTACCTGCCACAAGGCTCAAGGCGGACAGTGGAAGGCGGTTTTCGTCGACCGCTGCATCTTCGGCGACGAACCGATGACGCGCGACATGCTGCGCTGGCTCTACACGGCCCTCACGCGTGCGACCGAACGGCTCTATCTGGTCAACTTCGACGAGCGTTTTTTCGAGTAGCGTCGTCGCGCCATCGAGAGCAGCAATCTGACAAACAATGAGAAAGACGATAATATCTCAATCGGAAGAACAGGCATCCGCCTCGGTCGTCGAGCGCCATCCGCTCGAACCGTTTCTGCCCGAAAACGCCCGCCTGCTGATGTTGGGGAGCTTCCCGCCGCCTCGCCGGCGGTGGTCGATGGAGTTCTTCTACCCCAACCTCCAGAACGACATGTGGCGCATCTTCGGCTATCTCTTTTTCGGGGAGCGCAACCACTTCCTGACGCCCGACGGCAAGGCCTTCGACCGCGAACGGCTCGAGGAGTTCCTGCGCCGGAAAGGCGTAGCGCTCTACGACACGGCCTGCGAGGTGATTCGCCTGAAAGGCAACGCTTCGGATAATTTTCTTCAAGTGGTGCGTGAGACCGATGTTGCCGCCATGCTCCGGCAGTTGCCTCAATGCCGTGCCATCGTAACCACCGGTCAGAAGGCAGCCGAAACACTCTGCCGGAAGCTCGGCGTCGCCGCGGCCCCCAAGGTGGGCGGCTCGCAGCCCTTCACGCTCGACGGACGCCAGCTGCGGCTGTGGCGCATGCCCTCCTCGTCGCGGGCCTACCCTCGCCCGCTGGAGTGGAAGGCAGCCTGTTACGCCCGCATGTTCGATGAAGTATTCCAATAGAGTATTCACAGCCAACCATTTTTACCGGTTCATCTGAACCGCTGGTTCGGCACCTTCTCCACCGGGCATGGCGCCCCCGTGCCGCAGAACACGCTGCGACGGCGGCTTTTCGTGCAATTTTTCGGCGGGGCATTTTGACCGGCCGACAAAATCCGCTATCTTTGTATGATGATTTTTTGAAGAAAAAGACTGTGGCAAAGAGCGAAAAAACGAAGGCCGACAACAAGCAATATGTCGAAACTCCGCTGATGAAGCAATACTACTCCATCAAGGCGGTGCATCCCGATGCAATTCTGCTGTTCCGCGTCGGAGACTTCTATGAGACCTTCGGCGAGGATGCCATCCTCGCCAGCGGCATTCTGGGCATCACCCTCACCCGGCGGGCCAACGGCGCGGCGTCGTTCGTCGAGCTGGCCGGCTTCCCCTACCACGCCGTCGACACCTACCTGCCCAAGCTCGTGCGGGCGGGCGAGCGCGTCGCCATCTGCGAACAACTCGAAGACCCCAAACTGGTCAAGGGACTGGTCAAACGCGGCGTCATCGAGCTGGTGACCCCCGGCGTCGTGCTCGAAGAGAACATCCTCTCGAACAAGGAAAACATCTATCTGGCCTCCATCTATTTCGGGCGGCAGTCGACCGGCGTCGCCTTTCTCGACATCTCGACCGGAGAGTTCTACGTCTCGGAGGGCAGCGATGCCTACGTGGACAAGCTGCTGTCGAATCTGTCGCCGAAAGAGATTATCTATCAGCGCGGTTGCGACGACCGCTTCGTGCACTCCTTCGGGTCGAAGTACTACACTTACAAACTCGACGAGTGGGTCTTTTCGGAGGAGGTGAACCGCGAAAAGCTCTGCCGGCAGTTCGGCACGCAGTCGCTCAAGGGATTCGGTGTGGAGCACTTCACCAGCGGCATTTCGGCGGCTGGAGCCATCCTCCACTACCTCGAATTCACCGAACACAAGAACATCGGCCACATCACCTCCATCGCCCGCATCGACCAGAATGACTACGTCTGGATTGACAAGTTCACCATCCGGAACCTGGAGCTCTTCTCGACGAACGGGGCTGCCGAGAAGCGGAACGGTTTTGCCGATGTCATCGACCGTACGCTCACACCCATGGGCGGCCGCATGCTCAAACGCTGGGTGGCCATGCCCATCAAGGACCCCGTGCGCATCAACGAGCGGCTCGACGTGGTGGAGCTGCTTACGCGCGAGGATGATTTCGCCGAGGCGCTGCGCGAGCAGCTGGAGGCCGTTGGCGACCTCGAGCGCATCGGGTCGCGCATCGCCGCCGCGCGCATCACGCCCCGCGAGCTGGTGCAGCTCAAGAATTCGCTCACGGCGGTCGATACGCTCAAGGCGCTGCTGCAGTCGACCGATGCCGACCGGCTTCATGCGCTGGCCGAGCAGCTCGACCCGCTGACGGAGGTTCGCGACCGCCTTGCGCGGGACATCTACCCCGACCCGCAGAACAACCAGATTCAGAAGGGCGGCGTCATTGCCGACGGCGTCGACGCCGAGCTGGACGACCTGCGCCGCATCGCGCTCCACGGCAAGGACTACCTGAACCGCATCCAGCAGCGCGAGAGCGAGGCTACGGGCATTCCGTCACTCAAAATCAGCTACAACAACGTCTTCGGCTACTATATCGAGGTGCGCAACACCTACAAGGACAAGGTCCCCGCGACGTGGATTCGCAAACAGACGCTCACCAGCGCCGAACGCTACATCACCGAGGAGCTGAAGGAGTACGAGGAGAAGATTCTCGGCGCCGAGGAGCGCATGCTCGTCATCGAGCAGCGCATCTATGCCGACATCATCGCCTTTGTGGGCCGCTCGCTGCTCCAGCTGCAGCGCGACGCCTCGACCATTGCCGGCATCGACTGCCTGCAGTCCTTCGCGCGCATCGCCCGCGAGCGGCACTACGTGCGGCCGGTGCTCGACGAAGGGCGCCGTATCGATATCCGTCAGGGGCGTCACCCGGTTATCGAGACGCTGATGCCCGTCGGCGAGGAGTATGTGCCCAACGACGTGCGGCTCGACGACAAGGAGCAGCAAATCATGATGATTACGGGTCCCAACATGTCGGGTAAGTCGGCGTTGCTGCGTCAGACGGCGCTCATCGTGCTGATGGCGCAGATGGGTTCGTTCGTCCCGGCCAAGTCGGCACATATTGGTATCGTCGACAAGATTTTCACGCGCGTCGGCGCTTCGGACAACATCTCGCAGGGCGAATCGACCTTCATGGTCGAGATGCTCGAATCGGCCAGCATCCTGAACAACATCTCAGACCGCAGCCTGGTACTGCTCGACGAAATCGGCCGCGGCACGAGCACCTACGACGGCATTTCGATTGCATGGGCCATGGTCGAATACCTCCACAACCACCCCACGGCCCGTGCCAAGACGCTCTTCGCCACCCACTACCACGAGCTCAACGAGATGGAGCAGATGTGCCCGCGGGTGAAGAACTATCACGTGTCGGTCAAGGAGATGGGCAATACGATTGTCTTCCTGCGCAAGCTCGAACGGGGCGGCACCGAGCACTCGTTCGGTATCCATGTGGCCCGCATGGCGGGCATGCCCCTTTCGGTCGTGGCCCGCGCCGAGGAGATTCTGCGCAACCTCGAGCTGGTCTACGGCAACAACGAGATTGTTCCCAGCCGCAGCCTCAAGGAGCGCGGTCGCAAGCCTTCGGCCCAGACCGTGCGCGAGGCGGCCGAGAGCGGCGTACCGCAAAACATGCAGCTCTCGATGTTCCAGCTCGACGACCCCGTGCTGGTGCAGATTCGCGACCAAATCAAGGGGTTGGACATCAATTCGCTGACGCCCATCGAAGCGCTGAACAAGCTCAACGAAATCAAGAAGATAACCGGCATCTGACGCCGGCATTCGGGCTGTTGCCGCACGGCAGCATCCTCCGCATGCAAGGAAAAAGGTCCCGCTCGAAGCGGGACCTTTTTCCTTTTGTTCCGATGCGTGGCGCACGGGCGAGGTCACTACCCTACGGCCCTACAGACGGCGTCTCAGAAGCGCCGTACACGGCTGTGGCAATAGGGCTGCTGCCCCTTGCGCTCGTAGTAGTTCTGGTGGTAGCCCTCGGCCGGCCAGAAGCGCGATGCAGGGGTGATGCGCGTCACCACATCGTATCCCTTCGAGCGCAACTCGCCGATGAGTCGCTCGCCCACTTTGCGCTGTTCGGGCGTCGTATAGAAGAGTTCCGACCGGTACTGGTCGCCGATGTCGGGACCCTGGCCGTCGGCCTGCGTCGGGTCGTGGATTTCGAAGAAAAGCCGTGCCAGCGTCTCGAAGCTCACCTGGTCCGGGTCAAAAAGGATGCGGACCGCTTCGGCATGGCCCGTCGTGTGGCTGCAGACCTGCTCGTAAGTGGGGTTTTCGGTGTGGCCTCCCGTATAGCCCGCCTCGACGGAGCGTACGCCCGGCACGCGCGAGAACATGTACTCCACGCCCCAGAAGCAGCCTCCGGCAAAGATGGCCGTCTCGACGCGTTGCTCGGCGGCCTTCGGTTCGAAGGTGAGCGATATGGAGTTGACGCAATGCCTCAGGTTCTTGGGCGTAAGCCCCTCACC
The DNA here is from genome assembly GCA_900542505.1 of uncultured Alistipes sp. Classification (GTDB taxonomy): domain Bacteria; phylum Bacteroidota; class Bacteroidia; order Bacteroidales; family Rikenellaceae; genus Alistipes; species Alistipes stercorigallinarum. The sequence continues at coordinate 11,026 of UQNV01000028.1, read as the reverse complement.
GGCAAATACATGCCCGAGGTGAGCTCCGCAGCAGGCGCAGAGGATTTCGGTCCTCCGCCCGTCGGCATCGCGTTGGCGGCGGATGGCCCCGGGCAGCTCGTCGTCGAAGCTGGGCCAGCCGCAGCCGGCGTCGAACTTGTCCTCCGAACGATAGAGCGCGGCGCCGCACTGACGGCAGCGGTAGGTGCCCTCCTCGTCGAAATCGTAGTAACGGCCCGAAAAGGGAGCTTCGGTTCCCTTCTCGATGATGACCCGCCGCTCCTCGGGGGTTAGCGGTGCGGGCTTTTGTGCGGTTGCGTTCATGGCGGCGAACAACAAACAGACAAGTGTTGCAATGCGTATCATGGTCTCCTTGCTCGGATGCAAAAACTACGCCGTAAACTCCTCACCGCGCAGGAAGACACGGCTGACGAGCGGCGTGGTGTAGGCATAGGGGAAGAAGGCGACCGAAGGCATGGCGGGCGTAAGGAAGAAGTTGGCCAGCTTGCCGACGGTGATGGAGCCCACCTCGCGGCTCAGCCCCATGGCATAGGCGCCGTTGAGCGTCGCCGCGTTGATGGCCTCGGCAGGCGTCATCTTCATGCGGATGGTGGCCAGCGAGAGGACCATCTTCATGTTGCCCGAGGGCGTAGACCCCGGATTGTAGTCCGAAGCCAGTGCGACACCCAGTCCGGCGCGGAGCATCTCACGGGCGGGCGGGTAGCTCATCCCGAGGAAGAAGGCGGCACCGGGCAGCATGGTCGGCATCGTCCGGCTGCCGCGCAGCGCCTCGATTTCGGCCTCGCCCATCCGTTCGAGGTGGTCGACCGAGAGGGCGCCGTGGGCAACGCCCACCTGCACACCGCCCGACACGGCCAGCTCGTTGGCATGAATCTTCGGTACAAGCCCGTAGCGGGCACCGGCCTCGAGTATGCGGGCGGTCTCCTCGACCGTGAAGAAGCCTTCGTCGCAGAAGACATCGATGTACTCGGCCAGGCCCTCGCGGGCGACGGCCGGAAGCATCTCCCGGCAGAGCATGTCGACGTATTCGGACTGCCGCCCGACATAGGCACGTCCTACGGCATGCGCACCGAGGAAGGTGGCGCGGACCTCGAGCGGCGCCGTCTGGCGGATACGGCGGATGACACGCAGCATCTTCAGCTCGTCCTCGGTCGTGAGGCCGTAGCCGCTCTTGATTTCCACGGCACCCGTACCCATGCGGATGATTTCGCGGATGCGCTCCATCGCCTGCCGGTAGAGCTCCTCTTCCGACGTGTCGTGGAGCCGGTCGGCGGAGTTGAGAATGCCGCCTCCGCGGCGGGCAATCTCCTCGTAACTCAGGCCGTTGATTTTGTCGAGAAACTCCTGCTCGCGGCTTCCGGCATAGACCAGATGGGTATGCGAGTCGCAGAACGAGGGGAAGAGCATCCCGCCCCGGGCATCCACCTCCTGCCCGGCGGCGGGACAGCCATCGGCCATCCGGCCGAAGGAGGCGATTCGCCCCTCTTCGGCCAGCAGCCAGGCGGCATCGAGCGTCTCCAAACGCCCCATCTGCTCACCGCACAGACGTTCGATGCCCTCGGGCTGAATTCCGACAATCGTGCCGATATTCTTGATTAACAGGCTCATGACGTCCTCCGTATTTGTGTGTTACTCCCCGATGGGTTCGGTGCGCAGGAAGCGGACCGAAGCGTCGATGAGCGGATACATCACCCGGTCGACATCGACGAAGGGCACCTCGCGGCGATAGTCGGCGAAGAGGCGCTCGATATGCTCCGACGAGCGGGCCGGACGGCGGAACTCGAGGGCCTGGGCGGCATTGAAGAGCTCGATGGCCAGCACCCGCTCGGTGTTGTTCACCACGCGGTAGAGTTTCGTGGCGGCGTTCGACCCCATGCTCACATGGTCCTCCTGTCCCTGCGACGAGGGTATCGAATCGACCGATGCCGGCATGCAAAGCCCCTTCGACTGGCTGACAATCGAAGCGGCCGTATACTGCGGAATCATGAAGCCGCTGTTCAGACCCGGCTTGGCCACCAGGAAGTTGGGCAGGCCGCGCTGGCCCGAAATCAGCTTGTAGATGCGCCGCTCGGAGATGTTGCCCAGCTCGGCCACGGCAATGGCCAGGAAATCCATGGCCAGCGCAATGGGCTGTCCGTGGAAGTTACCCGCCGAGACGACCATATCCTCGTCGGGGAAGACCGTCGGGTTGTCGGTCGTGCTGTTGATTTCGGTGGTGATGACCCCCTCGACATAGTCGATGGTATCCTTCGAGGCGCCGTGCACCTGCGGGATGCAGCGGAACGAATAGGGGTCCTGGACGTGCTGCTTGGGACGCGCCAGCAGTTCGCTGCCCTCGAGCAGGCGGCGGAACGCACGCGCCGTGGTGAGCTGCCCCTTGTGGCCGCGCACGAGGTGTACCTCGTCGCAGAAGGGCTCGATGCGGCCGTCGAAGGCATCGAGCGACATGGCCCCGATGTAGTCGGCCCAGGCGCTCAGACGCTGCGCCTGCATCACGGCCCAGACGCCATAGGCGCTCATGAACTGCGTACCGTTGAGCAGCGCAAGGCCCTCCTTCGACTGCAGCTCGATGGGAGCCCATCCCTTTTCGGCCAGCACCTCGGCTGCCGGACGCACTCGCCCCTCATACTCCACTTCGCCCAGTCCGATAAGCGGAAGCGACATGTGGGCCAGCGGCGCCAGGTCGCCCGATGCACCGAGTGACCCCTGCTGATAGACCACCGGCAGGATGTCGGCATTGAAGAAGTCGATGAGCCGCTCGACCGTGGCCAGCTGGACACCCGAGTGGCCATAGGAGAGCGACTGCACCTTGAGCAGCAGCATCAGCCGCACAATCTCCGACGGAACACGCTCGCCCGTACCGCAGGCGTGCGACATCATGAGGTTTTTCTGCAGCTGGGCCAGGTCGTCGTGCCCTACCGAGATGTTGCACAGCGAGCCGAAACCGGTCGTGATGCCGTAGATGGGCCGCTCGGGGTTCTCCATCTTGCGGTCGAGGTATTCGCGGCAGCGGACGATGCGGCGTTTGGCATCGTCGCTCAGTGCGAGGTGGATGTGACGGTCGAGGATTTCGCGGACGCGGCCAATCGAGAGGTGCTCCGCCGAAATATGGTGAATTTCCATGGTTGTATGTTCGTTTTGTAGGTTCATATGTTCCGGAACGGAGCCGGAGCGGGCCGACTCCCGCCCCGGCTGCGTCCGAGGGTTGTTCGCGACGGTTGTTACTCCTTCAACACGCTGCGGATAAGCTCTTCGTCGGCCAGGTTGGGCATCGTCACCTGCAGACCCGGCGTACGCTCCATCTCGCGGCGGATGGCCGACATGGCGCCCTCGTTGCGGGCCCAGCTGCGTCGGGCGATGCCGTTGTTGACATCCCAGAAGAGCATCTCGCGGATGTGACGCTCGGAATCCTCCGTACCGTCGATGACCATGCCGAAGCCGCCGTTGATGACTTCGCCCCAGCCAACGCCGCCGCCGTTGTGGATGGACACCCACGTGGCGCCGCGGAACGAGTCGCCGATGACGTTCTGCACCGCCATGTCGGCCGTACGCGACGAGCCGTCATAGATATTCGAGGTCTCGCGGTAAGGCGAGTCGGTACCCGAGACGTCGTGGTGGTCGCGGCCCAGCACGACGGGAGCCGAGAGGCGCCCTTCGGCAATGGCGCGGTTGAAGGCCAGCGCGATTTCGGTGCGGCCCTGGCAGTCGGCATAGAGGATACGCGCCTGCGAGCCTACGACCAGCTTGTTGCGGCCCGCCTCGCGAATCCAGTGGATGTTGTCGTCGAGCTGTCCGGCAATCTCGTCGGGCGCCGTCTGGCGAATCCGCTCAAGCACTTCGGCCGCAATGCGGTCGGTCGTCTCGAGGTCCTCGGCCTTGCCCGAGGTGCAGACCCAGCGGAAGGGGCCGAAGCCGTAGTCGAAGAACATCGGGCCCATGATGTCCTGCACGTAGGAGGGATAGCGGAAGCGGCCGCCCTCGCCGTTGACGGCGGCGCCGGCGCGCGAAGCCTCCAGCAGGAAGGCGTTGCCGTAGTCGAAGAAGTACATGCCGCGGGCCGTCAGCTTGTTGATGGCGTCGACCTGGCGGCGCAGCGACTCCTGAACGCATTCGCGGAAGCGCGTCGGCTCCTCGGCCATCATCTTGTTCGAGGCATCGTAGCTCAGCCCCACGGGATAGTATCCACCGGCCCAGGGGTTGTGCAGCGAGGTCTGGTCCGAGCCCAGGTCCACCGTAATGTCCTCGGCGGCCAGGCGCTCCCACAGGTCCACGATGTTGCCCACATAGGCCAGCGAGACGACCTCGCGGTCGGCCACGGCGCGGCGGATGCGGGGCAGCAGTTCGTCCAGCGAATCGTGCAATTCATCGACCCAGCCCTGCTCGTAGCGCTTCTGCGCTGCCTTGGGGTTGATTTCGGCCACAACCGACACCACGCCCGAGATATTGCCCGCCTTGGGCTGGGCACCCGACATGCCGCCCAGACCCGACGAGACGAAGAGCATGCCGCGGGCATCCTTGCGCTCGGCATTGAACCGCTTGCGGGCGGCGTTCATGATGGTGATGGTCGTACCGTGGACGATTCCCTGAGGACCGATATACATATAGGAGCCGGCGGTCATCTGACCGTACTGCGAGACGCCCAGCGCGTTGAAACGCTCCCAGTCGTCGGGTTTCGAGTAGTTGGGCACCACCATGCCGTTGGTCACAATCACGCGCGGAGCATCGGGATGCGAGGGGAAGAGTCCCAGCGGATGGCCCGAGTACATGACCAGCGTCTGGTGGTCGGTCATCTCCGAGAGGTACTTCATCGCCAGACGGTACTGCGCCCAGTTCTGGAATACGGCGCCGTTGCCGCCGTAGGTAATCAGCTCGTGGGGATGTTGCGCCACGGCCTTGTCCAGGTTGTTCTGAATCATCATCATGATGGCGGCAGCCTGACGGCAGCGGGCAGGATACTCGTCGATGGGACGGGCATACATCTCGTAGTCGGGGCGCAGCCGGTACATGTAGATGCGGCCGTACTTGCGCAGCTCCTCGGCAAACTCCTTGGCCAGCACGGCATGGTGCTTGGCGGGGAAGTAACGCAGGGCGTTGCGGATGGCAAGCACACGCTCCTCGGGCGTCAGAATCTCCTTGCGCTTCGGCGCATGGTTGATTTGCTTGTCATAGGGTTTCGGTGCGGGCAGTCGGTCGGGAATACCGGCCCGGATGTCGTTCTGAAATTCTTGCAGTGTCATATCGTTCGGCTATTTTATCTTCTGTTCCACAATGGCGAGCACCTCCGCCTCGAGGCAGCAGGCCTCGGCTGCCAGCATGTCGGCCTCCATGATGAGGCGGTCGGCCACGGTGCGGTCCTTGAGTCCGGCGGCGTTGATTTTCACGTTGAGACAGGCTCCCATCACGGCGCTGCGGGCAGCCAGAGCGCCTACGCCGGCATCCGACACCGAGTTGGGGTTGCCCGTCTCGGCCATCGCACGCACAATCTCGAAGACGCGCGACGAGGCCTTCATCGTACGCAGCGGCACCTCGGTGGCATAGAGCGTCGCCTCCTGCAGCGCGGCGCTGCGGGCAGCCTTCTCCTCGTCGGTCGACTTGGGCATGGCAAAGACGGCCATGATGCGGTTGAAGGCGGCCGTATCCTCGTCGACCAGATGCAGCAGTTCGTTCATCACCTCCTGCCCCTTGTCGGCCCAGTTGGAGAACTCCTCCCAGCGGGCGTCCCAGCCCGCCTTGTGGGCCGAGAGGTTGGCCACCATCGTACCCAGAGCGGCGCCCAGAGCACCCATGTAGGCCGAAATGGAGCCGCCGCCCGGAGCCGGCGATTCGCTGGCGGTCTCCTCGGCGAAGCCCGTGCAGGTCATGTCGACAAGACGTTTGGTGCGGTTGTCGGCCTCGAGCAGATATTCGATGACCTTCTCGTCGGGATTGAAGGGCTTCAGGTCGTCGAGCCCCATCGACTTGATGGCGATGCGGATGATTTCACGCTCCGAGATACCCGTCGAGCGCTGCTGCTTGCGCAGGAAGTACTTGCCGGCCTCGACCAGCGCGCGCTTGGGCACCAGGCCGACAATCTCGGTGCCGGTGACTCGAACGCCGCGGGCATCGGCCTTGCGGCATACCTCGTCGAAAGCTACGTGGAGCGGCGTGACCGAGATGTCGGTGATGTTCATCGAAACCTGGGCGATGCCGTACTCTTCGATGAACCAGCCGATGGCCTTCGTCGCCTTGAGCGTGCCGGGCTGCATGAGCGTATTGCCATGCTCGTCCTTGAGCGGCTTGCCCACGGGCGAACCGCCCTCGCGGACGGGACGACCCTTTTCGCGCACGTCGAACGCGATGGCGTTGGCACGGCGCGTCGAGGTGGTATTGAGGTTGAAGTTGACGGCGATGAGGAAGTCGCGGGCGCCGACCGTCGTCGCACCCGTACGGGCCACGCCCTCGTCGAAGGGACGGGCGCCGAAGTCGGGAGCCGACTCTTCGTGGGCCAGCTTCTCGGGCAGCGCCTCATACTCGCCGGCACGGCAGACGGCCAGGTTCTTCCGCTCGGGTTTCAGGGCGGCAGCCTCGTAGCAGTAGGTCGGAATATGCAGCTCGTCGGCAATGCGGCGCGCCAGTCCGCGCGACAGCTCGGCACACTCCTCGAGCGTGATGCCCGCAATGGGGATGAGCGGCAGCACGTCGGTGGCGCCCATGCGCGGATGGGCGCCGTGGTGATTGCGCATGTCGATAAGTTCCGAGGCGCGTTTCACACCGGCAAAGGCAGCCTCGAGCACGGCTTCGGGCTCGCCGACGAAGGTCACCACCGTACGGTTGGTCGCCTCGCCGGGGTCCACGTCGAGCAGCTTGACCCCTTCGACCGCCTCGATGGCCGAGGTAATCTCGTGAATTACAGCCTTGTCGCGTCCCTCGCTGAAATTGGGAACGCATTCTACGATACGTTTCTGCATATTCGGAAATTTTAGGATTATCTCTAACCAAAGGTAAGAAAAATTCGGCGAACATTTGCAAATCCGTAAGCAAAAAAGCGCTTTAAACTTAGAAACGCAAAGTTGCGGGGAGCTTTTCGGCGAAGGAACGACACATTGCGGCCGTTTAGCGCCGAAGGCCTCGCCGCTTTCGTCTACTGTCCGCCGGCCGTCATGCACCACGTCCGTCGCCGGCCGCCGCTCCCGCTCCCGCAAAGCAAAAGGGGCTCCGCCGCAGCGAAGCCCCCTTGATTTCTACAGCCGGACCGGCCGTCTATCGGCCGATGGTGAGCACGATGCCGCCCGTTACCCATGCACCGGGACGTCGGATACCGCCCATCTCGCAGTAGTCGGTGTCGGTGATGTTCGTCGCATCGACATAGAGACGGCAGATACCCTTCTCCCACGACAGGCGTCCGTCGAGGAGGAAGTAAGGGTCGAAGCTGCGCATCTCCGACACCGAAGAATCGCCCACTACGGGATAATAGGCATAGGTTCCATTGCGGTCGTAGAATGCGCCGGTCAACGACAGCGAGAAACGACGAAGGAAGCGCACCTCGACGTTGAGTGCCGCCTTGTGGCGCATGTAGTCCATCGCATTCTTGGTGACGAGCCGGTCATCCTGGCTGGTGGTGACGTAGGCATAAAGCAGCGTGGCGCGCCGCAGGAAGCCCTGCTCCGAACGATAACCGCCCGAGAGCTCGACGCCGAAGGTCGACAGGCTGTTGCTCTGTTCGGAGTGCCACTTGCCGCCCATATCCTCGCGCAGCACCCAGTCGATGATGTCGCGCCCGGCGCGGTAGTAGCCCTGCAGCGCCACATGCCAGCGCGAACGCGTGTAGTCGGCACCGAGGCGGTAGGTGATTGCATGCTCGGGCGTGAGGTCGAGGTTGTTGATTTGTGCCGGCGACGAGTAGTAGAGGTCCGTGAAGGTAGGCAGACGCATCGACTGCGCGATGCCCGCCCCGACGTGCAGCCCCTCGACGGGACGGTAGTCGGCCGAAACGTTCCACAGCGCCGAGGTGCCGTAGGGCGTCAGGCTCACGCCGCCCGAGGCGGCAGCCTCCCAACGGCGCCACTGCTTGACGTGACGCAGCCAGATGTTGCCGACGTGGCGCGCCTTGGCATGAGTGTAGATGCCGTGCGGACGGTCCAGTTCCTCACCGAGATTCGTACTGTAGATGTGATTGAACGTATAGTCGCCGCCCAACGAGGTCGTACCGGCCAGCCAGCTAAAGTCTGCCCACAGCCGTGCACCGACATTATCCGTATTGTGACGGTTGAGCGCAGTACCACGAGTCCAGTCGTAACGGTCAAAGTTCTTGCGGTAGCTTGCTGAACTTCCCAGCGTGAAACGACCGAGGGGCACACTCCAGCGCAGCGAGGCCAGCGCCGTCGAAGTATGTTCCCATTGGTCTGGATTATAGGCCGCATAGAAACCGTTCGAACCAAAGGCGCGGTCCTGATAACCGGCCTGGAATTCGAAATTGCCGACACGCCGGGCTTCATAGGTAGCCCGCAGGAAAGCATTGTAATTGGTAAAATCGGTATTGTGCATGTAGCCGTCGCTACGCCGGTACGAAGCCGCCGTGAAGAGCGTCAGCCGCTCGCGGGTGGCCGCCGCGGAGATGTTGCCGTAGGCGTAGCCGTACTGACCGCCCGAGCCCTCGAAACGAAGGTAATCAGGCATAAGCGGAGCCGTGCGGATATTGACCGCTCCGGCATAGGCGCCTACACCCGGAACCCCCTCGACGAGTTCGACTCCCGAGACACAGTCAATGTCGACGGGCAGCGAATGGGATTGATGGCCCGTGCGGGCGTCCGTAAAATCGATGCCGTTGAGCATCACCATGGTTTGGTCGAAAGACCCTCCCCGAACGGAGATGTCCGCCTGAATTCCCTTGCTTCCACGCTCCCGGATGTCGACCGAAGGCGTGAGGCGCAAGGCGTCCTCCAGCGTCTGAAGCGGGGCCTGACCCTGCTCCTTTCGGTCGAAAAGCGTGACTTGCGACACGGCATTCGGTGTCGGGGCGGCTATGCGCCCCGATATGCCCACCTCGTCGATTTCCATCTCGCGGTAGATGGCAATCGAATCGGACTGCTGGGCATAGGCCGTCTGCGTCGCAAGCAAGAGAATGGACATCCCGACGGCCAGCACTCCGATGTTGACGCAGCGGTGGAGACTCGCAAAAGCAGCCCAGCTGTTGCGGCTCCAACGGCTCCAGCGACAACTCTTCGGAGTCATGTTCATCTGGAAATCATTCATCTTGTAACGAATTTGAGTTGGTAATTGATTGATAAAATAAAAAAGCGGCGACCCGGGCCGGTCCGGCTGTCCGCCGGCTCCAGGTCGCCGCAAAGATACTCTTTTCGGCCGAAACGGCAAGTCGGCCGGGCATATACGCCCAACTGCCCCGCCTATTCGAACAGCGCCTCCACCGTCGAGATAACCTCCGACGGGTCGGGGTCGAGCGGGAAGATGTGCGCCGGCTTGAGGTAGGAGAGCTCCTTGCCCTCCTGGAAGTGCTCCTCGCCGCCGCCCGTCACGTTGAGCATGACGACCGCATCCTTGGCGATGCGACCGGCAGCCACCTCCTTGATGAGCGATGCAAGCGCAACGCCCGCCGCCGAATAGATGTCGACGCCCTCGAGCTCCTTGAAGAGCTGGCGAGCCTTGCGCGCCTGGGCGTTGGTGGCCACGAGCATGTCGCCGCCGGTAGCCTTCAGCGCGTCGTAAAGACCGCCGGCAATACCGTAGGGAGGACGTCGGTTCGAGAGCACCTTGGCGTCGATGATTTCGGCATCGCGGCGCGCCTTGTCGTCTTCATAGGGCAACATGTGGCGCGAATCGGCCCGCCAGGCGTCGTACATCGGGACGAACGGTGCGTTCTGCGCCACCATCAGCTTCATGAGGTTTGTGCCGAAACGACCGTCCTCGATGAGCCGCTGGTTGGCCTCCCACGCGGCAATGGCTCCCGTGCCGCTGCCCACGGCCTGGAAGTAGTAGTCGGGAATACGGCCGATGGTCGTCACGGCCGAGAGGACCGTCGTTGCCATGCCGTCGCGGCGGGCGATGTTCTTCGCGCCGCCCTCGGCATAGAACTTCGGGCTCTTGAGCGCCAGGTTCGAGAGGTGGATGGCATCGAAGTAGTCTCCGCCCTTCTCGCACGAGATGAGCTTCACGCAGGGATTCAGTGGCTCCTCGAACCACAGAGCGCCGATGTTGTCATAGGGTACAGACAGCAGCAGCTTGATGTTATTGTCGGAGCAGACCTTGGCGAAGGCGCGGGCCGTATTGCCGGCCGACGCAACCACCAGCACGCGCTGCTCGTCCTCGGCCGTACGGCCGCAGACCGTGTAGGCCTCGGTCTCCTTGAACGAGCAGGTCGTCATCGTCGCCCCGATAGCCGGATAGTAGCCGTTGAAGGTGATCCACAGATTCTCCAGTCCGAGGTGTGCGGCCAGCCCCTTGCTGCGGTAGGTCACGGGGGCCGACGACCCCTTCAGGATGCGACGCACGGGCATCCAGTCGCAGAAGCGGTAGAGGCCCCACTCGGCGGGTTTCACTTCGAGCTGTCTGCGGGCATAGCGTGCGCGCACGAGCGACGGCGTCTTGCACTGCGGATCGGCGAGCGTCCAGCCCTCGTCGGGAAATTCACGTCCCGTGGCCACGCACTCGAGCGTATAGGAGGTAGGTTCAAATTTTTCCATCTATTCTGTTTGTGTTGCGATTTGTTTGCGGTTATGACATGCGGTTTTTGAAGTCTTCGTATCCGAATGCGCGGATGAGGTCGATGCGGCCGTCGCGGCGCGCGATGACGATCGAGGGGTGGGCCACACCGTTGAACATCGTCGTCTTGACCATCGTGTAGTGGATCATGTCCTCGAAGACGATGCGCTCGCCCACCTTCAGGTCGTGGTCGAAGGCCCAGTCGCCGCAGTAGTCGCCGGCCAGGCAGCTCGTGCCGCCCATGCGCCAGCGCTTCTCGCCCGCGGCGGGCTCGTGCGCCCCGACGATCGCGGGCTTGTAGGGCATTTCGAGGCAGTCGGGCATGTGGCAG
>UQNV01000027.1 GCA_900542505.1 uncultured Alistipes sp. | reverse complement strand
CCTGAGATGTCTCGTGGGCTCGGAGATGTGTATAAGAGACAGGAGCAGGTGGGCACGCTCTTCGGCGCCGGCAAGATGTTCCTGCCCCAGGTGGTCAAGAGCGCCCGCGTCATGAAGCGCGCCGTGGCGGTGCTGACCCCCTACATCGAAAACGGCGGCGGACAGCCCTCGGGCAAGGCGGGACGCGTGCTCATCGCCACGGTCAAGGGCGACGTGCACGACATCGGCAAAAACATCGTCTCGGTGGTGATGGCCTGCAACGGATATGAAATCAAGGATTTGGGCGTAATGGTCGAGCCCTCGCGCATCGTCGACGAGGCGCAGGCCTGGCCGGCCGACTGCATCTGCCTGAGCGGACTCATCACCCCGTCGCTCGACGAGATGGCGCACGTCTGCGAGGAGCTCGAACGGCGCGGCCTGCGCATCCCGGTCATCATCGGCGGGGCCACCACCTCGGAGCTCCACACGGCCGTGAAGATTGCGCCGCTCTACTCGGGAGTGGTCGTCCATTCGCTCAACGCCAGCCGCAACAGCCTCATCCTCGCACGCCTCGTCGGCCCCGACCGCGAGGCCTATGCCGACGAGGTGAAGCGCCGGCAGGAGCAGCTGCGCGCCGAATACCGCCGCACGGAGGCTGCACGGGCGATGCTCCCCTACGCCGAACTCGCCCGCAAGGCGCTCGAGGCGGAGCCGCACCGGCCCGTCGAGCCGCTCCATCCGGGACGGATGGTCTTCCCCGACTTCGACGTGGCGGACGCCGCCCACTACATCGACTGGAACTTCTTCTTCCCGGCCTGGGGGCTTGCGGGCCGCTATCCCGACATCCTCGACCACCCCGAGAAGGGGGCCGAGGCGCGCAAGCTCTTCGACGACGCGCAGGCGCTGCTGCACCGCATCGCCGAGGAGCATCTGCTGACGCTCCAGGCCGCCGTCGGCATCTTCCCCGCGCGGCGGGAGGGCGACGACATCGTCGCCACCGACGCCAAGGGGCGCAGCTACCGCTTCGCCATGCTGCGCAACCAGACGCGCGGCGAACGGAACCTCTCGCTCGCGGACTTCATCGCCCCCGAGGGGGACTGGCTCGGCTGCTTCGCCGTGACGGCCGGCATCGGCCTCAAGGAGCTCACCGAAAAGTTCCGCGCCGCGGGCGACGACTACTCGGCCATCATGGCCAAGCTGCTGGCCGACCGTCTGACCGAGGCCTTCGCCGAGGCGCTGCACCTCTTCGTGCGGCGGCAGATGTGGGGCTACGAGAGCGGCGAGCTGCCCTCGCCCGAGGAGGTGATTGCCGGCCGCTACCGCGGACGGCGCATGGCCTTCGGCTACCCCGCCTCGCCCGACCACTCGCTCAAGCGCGAGGTATTCGACCTGCTGGCCGTCGAGCGTACGACAGGCATGCGGCTGACCGAAAACTGGATGATTGACCCCGGCGAGGCGCTCTGCGGACTCATGTTCGCCGATGCCGACTACTTCTCGGTGGGCCATATCGACGCCGCACAGCTGAGCGACTATGCCGCACGGCGCGGCATGGACGAGGAGACGCTCCGCCGGCTGCTTCCCAACAACCTCTGAAGCGCACACGGACGCTTCGACACGACACACGAAACGAAGACATGAACGTTACCGACATCATCAACCGGGCACTCGCCGAGCGGACGACCCGCTTCGCCTTCGAGCTGCTGCCGCCCCTCAAGGGCGACGGCATGGGGGGCGTATTCGGGGCCATCGACCCCCTCATGGAGTTCGACCCGGCCTACATCAACGTCACCTTCCACCGCGAAGGCATCAAGCAGACGCAGCGCCCCGACGGCGGCATCGAATGGCACGTCGTGCGCCGCCGCCCCGGCACGGTGGGCATCTCGGCCGCCATCGAAAAGCGCTACGGCGTGACGACGGTCCCCCACCTCATCTGCGGCGGACTGTCGAAGTACGACATCGAGGACGCGCTCATCGACATGGACTTTCTGGGGCTCCACAACGTGCTGGCGCTGCGCGGCGACAAGTCGCAGAACGAGCGCCACTTCATGCCCCATCCCCAGGGACACGCCCATGCGGTGGACCTCGTCCGCCAGATTGCGGCGATGAACCGCGGCGAATTCGTCGACGGCGAGGTGGAGGTGTGCCACCACTCGAAGTTCTCCATCGGCGTGGCCGGATACCCCGAGACCCACCAGGAGGCCGCATCGCCCGAAAGCGACATCGCCTTTCTGAAGGCCAAGGTCGATGCCGGCGCCTCGTACGTCGTCACGCAGCTCTTCTACGACAACGCGCGCTTCTTCGACTTCGTGCGCCGCTGCCGCGAGGCGGGCATCACCGTCCCGATTATTCCGGGCATCAAGCCCCTCTCGACCGTGCGCCACCTCACGCTGCTGCCGCAGACGTTCGGCTGCCGCATCCCCTGGGAGCTCGAGCACGAGGTGCTTGCACACCGAGACGACGCAAAGGCCGTGCGGCGCATCGGCACCGAGTGGGCCATCGCCCAGAGCCGCGAACTGAAGCAGGCGGGCGTCCCCGTGCTCCACTACTACCCGATGGGCAAGGCCGAGAACATCATCGAAATCGCCCGGACCATCTTCTGAGCCCCGGCCGTCCCCGGCAGCGCCTCCCGCCGGGCAATCTGCCCCGGGCGGCCACCCGGCAACGCCCCCGCGACGTGCTCCGGCCGAAAAAAGAGCCGCCGGATGTTTCCTTAATTCGGAAACTATCCCTATCTTTACACATCGTGCGCCGGACGCCCCGACGGGCAACCCGCCCGCGGAGCCTGGCATGCACTCGGACGGAGGAGACGAAGTCCGGAACGTTTTTCATCCATTGTACCGATTCGGTTCCGAATCGAACCTGCGAAACAGTCAAGAGAAACCCATGACCCCCGTCGAATTCCGCCGACACCTGCATGCGCACCCCGAGCTCTCGTTCGAAGAGCATCGGACGGCGCGCTTCATCTCCGAAGAGCTTGCCCGGCTCGGCATCGAACACCGCCCCATCGCCCGTACGGGCATCCTGGCCCGCATCGAAGGGCACGGCAACCTGCGGCGCGCCGTGGTGCTGCGCGCCGACATCGACGCACTGCCCGTCGACGAGCGGAACGAGGTGGCGTGGCGGTCGCAGCAGCCGGGCGTGATGCACGCCTGCGGCCACGACATGCATGCCGCCATCCTCTTCGGCGTACTGCAGGAGCTGGCCGCCGCACCCGACTTCGAGGGAACCCTCTTCGGGCTCTTCCAGCCCGGCGAGGAGTGCAACCCCGGCGGTGCGTCGCTCGTGCTGGCCGAGAAGCCCTTCGAAGGGTACGACGTGCGGGCCGTCATCGGCGAGCATGTCGAGGCCCGGCTGGAGGTGGGTGCGCTCGGATTCCGCGCCGGCAAGTACATGGCCGCAAGCGACGAGCTACGCTTCACGCTCCACGGCACGGGAGGCCACGGCGCCATGCGCCAGCAATTGAAGGACCCCGTGGCGGCCGCCGCCGAACTGGTGACGCGCCTGCTGGCGCTCAACGGCGAGGAGTGCGTCCTCTCGGTGGGACGCGTCCGGGCCGACGGCGCGACCAACATCGTCCCCGACCAGGTCTACATGGAGGGTACGCTGCGCACCTTCGACGAACGCGAGCGCGACATCATCCAGCTGCGGCTGCGCAACATCGCCGCCGACATCGATGCGCGCCACGGCATCCGCACCGAGGTCGATATCAACCGCGGCTATCCGTGCGTCGTGAACGACGAGGTGCTCACGCGTCTGGCCGTGCTGGCCGCCAAGCCCGACCACCGGGTCGAGATGCTCCCGCTGCGCACGACGGCCGAGGATTTCGGCTTCTACTGCACCCAATACCCGGCGCTCTTCTACCGGCTGGGAGTCGGCCCCGACGCGGGTCGGCCCCATACGGCCACCTTCTGCCCCGACGAACGGGCGATTCCCGTGGGCATCGGCTTCATGAAACGTCTCGCCCTGCAAATATTCGAAAACTGATGACACGAAAGACGAAAACACGCTCCGCCAGAGGAGCAGGAAAACGCGACCGCGAAGCCGTCATTCTGGGCGTATTCCGCGAGTTCCCCAACAACAAGTTCACGCTCAAGCACCTGGCTTCGGTCTCGGGCGGCGCCTCGAAGGAGGGGTGCCGCGAGACGTTCGACATCCTCGAACGGCTCTTCGACCAGGGCATCATCGAGGAGTGCTCGCGCGGCAAGTACCGCCTCGCCAACTCCCATCTGCCCCACTACGAGGGCATTGCCGACATGACCTCGGGAGGTTCGCTCTACGTCCGCGTCGAGGGGCTCGAAAAGGATATCTTCGTCAACCAGCGCAATGCGGCCAACGCCCTCGACGGCGACCGTATCGAGGTGGTCGTCACCCACAAGACGCGCAGCGGCGAGATGGAAGGCGAGGTGACGCGCATCATCGAGCGGAGCCGCAAGCCCTATGTCGGCGTTGCGGAGGTGGGGGCTCACCAGATTTTCGTCAAGGCCGATTCGCGCAAGATGCCCATGGACATCTTCCTGCCCAAAAAGAAGTATCCCCAGGTCAAGGACGGCGAGAAGGTGGTGGTCCGCATCGCCGAGTGGTCGCTCGGGAGCAAGAGCCCCGTGGGCGAGCTGGTCGACGTGCTGGGTCTGGCGGGCAACAACGACACGGAGATGCACGCCATTCTGGCCGAGTACGAGCTCCCCTACCGCTTCGAGCCCGAAATCGAGGAGGCGGCCGCCGCCATCGACAGCCGCATCACGCAGCAGGAAATCGACCGCCGGCGCGACTTCCGCCGCGTGACCACCTTCACGGTCGACCCGGCCGATGCCAAGGACTTCGACGACGCGCTGTCGGTACGCCGCATAAGCGACGGCGTATGGGAGGTGGGCGTCCACATCGCCGACGTGACCCACTATGTCCACCCCCACGACACCATCGACACCGAAGCCGAGGAGCGCGGCACGTCGGTCTACCTGGTCGACCGCACCGTACCGATGCTGCCCGAGCGCCTCTCGAACGAACTCTGCTCGCTGCGGCCCCACGAGGCGAGCCTCTGCTTCTCGGCCGTCTTCACCATCAACGAGAACCTCGAGCTGCTCGACGAGTGGTTCGGCCGCACGGTCATCTATTCGGACCGCCGCTTCACCTATGCCGAGGCACAGGAGGTCATCGAGACCGGCCGCGGCGACTACGCCGAGGAGATTCTGACGCTCAACCGCCTGGCCCAGGGGCTGCGCCGCGAGCGTTTCAAGCACGGTGCCATCTCGTTCGACCGCGAGGAGGTGAAGTTCCGCCTCGACGAGTCGGGCAAGCCGCTGGGCGTCTACTTCAAGGAGCAGAAGGAGTCGAACCAGATGATTGAGGAGTTCATGCTGCTGGCCAACCGCCGCGTGGCCGAGTTCTGCGGCCGCCGCAAGACCGAGAAGGGGCGCCATGTCGAGCGCACGATGGTCTACCGCGTCCACGACTCGCCCAGCGAAGAGAAGCTCGACCGGTTCCGCCAGTTCATCCTCCGCTTCGGCCACATCTTCAAGGCCTCGAAGGGGCGTGCCGTGGCCAAGGAGCTCAACAAGCTCTTCGCCCAAATCAAGGGCTCGACCGAGGAGAACGCCGTGACGACGATGGCCGTCCGCTCGATGGCCAAGGCCTACTACACCACCGACAACATCGGTCACTACGGCCTTGCCTTCCCCTACTACACGCACTTCACCTCGCCCATCCGCCGCTATCCCGACATGATGGTCCACCGTCTGCTGGCACGCTATCTCGAGGGAGGCAAGTCGGCCGACCGGACGACGCTCGAGAAGCTCTGCGAGCACGCCTCGGAACGCGAGGTGGTGGCCGCCGAGGCCGAACGCGCCTCCATCAAGTACAAGATGGTGGAGTTCATGAAGGAGCGCATCGGCGAGGAGTTCGACGGCCACATCTCGGGTCTGACCGAATGGGGCGTCTACGTCGAACTGGACGAGACCCACATCGAGGGAATGTCGTTCCTGCGCGACATTCCGGGCGACTACTACGCCTTCGACGAGCAGCGTTACGAGATTGTGGGCCGTGCAACCGGCCGACGCTTCACGCTGGGCGATGCCGTGCGCATCCGCGTGAAGGGGGCCGACCTGCGCAAGCGCCAGCTCGACTTCGAACTGGTGCTGCCCGGAGTCGAGAGCGTCCCGGCCGACGACCGCAGGGGGTCGATGCACGTCCGCCGCTCTTCGCGCCGCAGCGGACGATAACCCGCGGCACACGGCGGCCTCTCCGGCTGCCGGACCTCATGCGACAGACTGCCGGAGGGCGACCGAAAGGAGAAACCTCCCGCCCCTGTACGCGAGGCAGCGGAACCGGCAGACAAGCAGCTCCGGCCGCAATGAAGCTATCGAGCGGGAATCCGAGCATGCTCGGGTTCCCGCTTTTTTCCGGGGATGGGAACGCCCTGCAGGGGCCGAAGGCTAGCCATCGGGAAGGGCTCTATCCAAGGAAGTCACACAGCCGCTTCCCGCCCGAGCAACCGGGATTCCGAATGGGGCCGACATGCCGAAACCAGAGGCTCAGCAAGCCATTTAGACTGACTCCGCGAAGGGCAGACCACACGGTTGCGCTCAAAAAACAAGGCCGCGGGTTGCTCGGACGACAAGACGGAGGACTCGACCGCCCCTTCGTTCTCCATCACGGTTCCGGCTTCCGAATTCTATCAGGCAACCGTAGCCGAATCGGCCAAGGCGGGAGACGTTGTTCCGCTGAGCATCAAAATGACCGAAGGGATGGAAATCGTCTCGGTACACTACAACGAAGAGCCATGCACGTTTACCTCGTCGGACGCCGAGACCAATACGTTCAACTATGAATTCACCATGCCCGAGGCCGACGTAACGCTCGACATCGAGGTTCGCGAAATCAAGCCTCAGGAATACACGATTTACTACGACAATTCCGACAACTTCTACTTCCAGAATGTACCGCAGACGGCCGAAGAGGGCAGCGAAGTGTCGTTCTACGTCACGGTAACCGACCTTTCGATGTGCATTGCCCAGGTCCGCTACGGAACCGAAGAGGAAGAGGTGTGCGAACAGACGGGCGATGTGGAGGTAGCCAGCGACTACAAGCGCTACTCCTTCAAGTTCACGATGCCCGGACACGACGTCACGCTCGAAGCCGGAACGGCCGTCGAATACAACAGCATCACGCGCATCGGCGACGAACACTCGAAGGTCCGCCTCATCAACTCCATCAAGAAGGATAACAACGGCGATCCGCTCGTCGACGAGGACGGAGAGTACATCTGCGAGAACTACTACGGCCAGCTGGTGAAATTCGTCTATGAGGTAGAACTCGGTTACAACTTCGAGGTTACGGTAGTAGGCGACCGCACGGGCGCACACTACGAGAGCAAGATTTACTTCGAGGACAACTCCTACGACCCGAGCGACTGCTGGGTGCTCGAGATGCCGGCCGAACCCATTACCTTCACCATCTCTTCGACCGAGAAGAACGACTTCGTCGGCAAAGCCTTCGTCGGTGACTACAAGGGCTTCTTCATCGACACCAAGCAGCCGGGCAAGCTGACGCGCGAAAGCTCGCCCAACCTCGAGGCTTCACTCAAGTCCAACACGGTCTTCACCTTCAAGACGACCGACGTGAACGCCTATGACTTCAAGGGCACGTTCACCTTCGACGAGAGCGCCAGCCGGTTCGCATACGAACGCGAGTCGTGCGACCAATACGGCATCTCGGGCAAATGGGACGAAAAGATGACGATGACCTACGTGAGCGACATCATCGAGGACATGCCCGACAACACCCGCTTCTACGTCATGACGCAGAAGAGCATCTCGGACTACACCTCGGCCGCCAATGCCGGAGCAACGAAACTCCTGCTCGAGATGACGCTCGATGGCAGCACGGTCTACTACCTCTTCGAGCGTTCGGGCTACAGCCTGCGCGAAGTCGGCGTCGAGTTCACCTCGGGCACCTCGCTCGGCGACGCCTCGGCAACGGCCTTCGTCATCGAGAACAGCGAGAAGATTCTCAAGTACACCTACGACGGCAACACGACGAGCCTCATCGAGAAGGGCAGGGAGGCCGGCAGCTACCAGCCTGCAAGCGGCTCGGGCGACGTGCTGGAACTTGACGGCTTCGGCAGCGGCAAAATCGGCTCGAAGGAGGGTACCTACACCATCGTCGACGGCATCGTAACGCTGAACTGCAGCGGCGAAGAGACAAAGTACAACATCGACATGAACGCCAAGACCTACACGGCCATCAACGACGAAGGCACATGGGACGGCCCGACGTCCTTCTACGTCGAGGGCAGCGACATCGCCTACAACGGTTCGAAGATGACCAGAGGCAGTGTGAAGGTAACGCTCGACCCGGCCCAAACCAAAGCGACCTTCGTCGCACAGTACTACAGCGACATGTACCGGATGGAAGATGCTGTCAACTCGACCGTAAGCTACATCTACGATGCCGCATCCTCGACGCTGACCCTCTCGCAGATTCTCGTCGGCGTCTACGGCACGTGGAACTCCGAGCGCGTCGACATCGTCTTCTCGGTTTCGAGCGACAAGCAGACGCTGACCTTCACGGGTATCGAACGCATCTGCTCGATATCGAATCCGTCGAAATACTACGTCATGGTTACGGACCTCGCTGTTCCGGCCCAGCAGTAGTCGACAGCCAGTCCGGGCAGGCGGATTCTGTCCGACCGCCCTGCGGACGAACACCGGAAGGAGCGGCAACCCCGTCGGGGGTTGTCGCTCCTTTCTCTTGTCTTGCAGCAAACCGGAACCGTACGGAGCCGCATGCTCCTGCTTTCTCCCACCTGCATCCTGTCAACTCCCCGGCTGCACTCCGTCAGCGTCCTGCCAGTCCCCGTCAGCACTTTGCGCCCGCACACATGCCGTCCCTTACGGCCTGCTCCCGCAGCGCTCCCGTCCGGCAGCTGGTCTCCGGGAACAGGGACACCGGAAACAGGGCTGTCTGCCCGCGGTCCGCAACCTTGCACGAGGCACCTTGCATGAGGTCCCCTGCATGAAGCACCGTTCACGCGACTCCTCCCTGCAACTCTTCCCCTCAACTCTTTTCCCGCGCATGCTACTCAAGCGGCTCTTCCCGGCTGCACCTCTCCGCGGCTCCCCTGCCCGCAGCCTCTCGTCCGCCCCCTTCGGCACATCCACACAAAAAAGGCCGGAATCCTGTGGGATTCCGGCCTTCTGGCACAATCGGACGCGATTAGCGGACGATGTTGGCAATCAGGAAGGTGGCGGCCACCGTCAGAATGGCGTAGAGCTCCGGGAAGGCGGCCAGAATCAGCGTCTTACCCATCACGTCGTGACCGTTACCCACGGCTGCGATACCGTTGGCGCAGACCTTGCCCTGATAGATGGCAGCGGCGAAGTTCACGATGCCGACCAGAATACCGGCACCCAGAACGGCGCAGGCCTGAACCATCGAGGGGTTCGACAGGAAGCCCTGTACCATGAAGAAGCAGACGAAACCGTAGAGGCCCTGCGAGCCGGGAAGCGCCGAAAGAATCATGTAGCTACCGAAAGCCGAATTGTTCTTCTTCATGGCTCCGACCGACGCCTGGCCGCAAATCGAAGTACCGATGGCAGAACCGATACCTGCCAGACCTACCATCAAGGCCACACCGACGTAGGCCAATACCAAAGCTGTTGTTTCCATAGTTTTTGAATGAGTTTTTTGTTGTTATTGTTGTTTTTTACTTATCCATTTTGCGCAGCGGGTCGAACGAGCGGGGGCCCATTTCGAAGCCTGCATTCTTGTAGAATTCCACGAACGTCAGACGCATCGGGTGAACGAACGACGAGATGGTGGACATGAAGAGGTTGATGCCGTGACCAATCAGCAGAATCGGCAGCATGATGAGAATCCGCACCACGATACCGGCTCCGTCGGGTACGAAGCCCTCGGCCAGCGAGTTGAAGACCAGAGCCAGCACACCGCCCGAGAGGCCGATGGCGAACAGACGGATGTACGACAGCACGTCGCTCAGCAGTCCCGTCACGTTGTTATAGAAGTTCCAGACACCCGCCCCGAGGTTCAGCAGCGGATTGCGGCCCGGCGAATTGAGGAAGAGCATGAGGAATGCACCGATGCCGAGCACGGCGTAGAAGGCCGGCGACGAGGTGGTGAAGCCCGGAATGACCCACGCCTCGTTGAGCATCGGAAGACCTCCGGCCACCGAACCGCCCAGCAGGATGAGGAACCATCCCAGCGAGCCGAGCGCGTGGCTGATGCCGAAGGTGCGCGTCGTGACGACGATGCTGATGAGCATGCCGAAGAGAATCTGCACCATACCGATGGCCAGCGCCACGGAGAAGAAGTTGTTCTGGAAGTCATAGAAGCGGAACAGCGGTTCGCCGTCGGCACCCGTCGGCACCCAGCTCTGCATGCTCACGCCGAAGAACGAGCCGCAGAAGCCGCCGAAGAGCACCGTGGCAAGGGCGCACATCGTGGCGAACCATGCGGCGCGGCGCATCATGCCCGGCTTGCGGTTCTTGTGCAGCATCCAGAGCCCCAAGGCGAGCAGCACCAGGCCGTAGCCGGCGTCGTTGAGGCAGATGCCGAAGAAGAGCATGTAGAAGGGGGCGAAATAGGGCGTCAGGTCGATGGTGCCGTACTTCGGACGGGCGTACATGTCGCCCACCATCTCGAAGATGCGGGCAAACCAGCCGTTGCGCAGCTGCACGGGGGTATTGTCCTCGGGCGTGGGGTCCGACTTGATGTAGACCACGTTGGGATACTCCTCCAGCAGGGCATCGACCCGCTCGGAGGTCTCCTTCTCGGCCCAACCCTCCATGACGAGCAGCGTACCGTCGGCCTCGCGGCGTGCGGTCTCCGTAACGCGGATACCCTGCAGCCGCTCCTTGAGCGCCGTGGCATGTCCGGCAAGCAGCTCCTCCGAGGCGGCGACGCGCGAGAACTCGGCGTCGAGCGCCGCGAGCTGGGCCCGGGCCTCGCCGATGCGGCGCTCCGCTTCGCGGATGTCCATCGCAGGGGCTTTCATCTCCTGGGCGTCGAGGTTCACCTCGTCGCCCGGAGCGGCGACCACGATGAAGTAGGCGGTCGATTCGCCGCGGTGGATGAGTTCGAGCGTATACCGCTCCGACCATTCGGACTCATACTTGTCGTAGGCCGAAACCGGCGCCGAGAAGTAGCGCAGCACGATGCCGCGCTCCGACAGGCGGCGCAGGCTCTCCACCGAGAACTCGCCCCAGGGGCGCAGTTCGTCGGCACTCTTCTCGAGGCGGGCGATTTCCGCATGGAGCGAGGCGGCCTGCTTCGAGGCGGCCACATAGTGGCGATAGGCCTCCTCACCCGTTGCGAAGGGTTCGGCGCCGGCCTTGCAGCGCTCCCCGTCCGCACGGAACTCCTTCAGGAAGTCGGCGGCCTTGGCATGGCCCTCGATGTCGAGCAGCAGCTGGCGGTCCTCCTCCGAGGGCTCCCAGCCCGTCGTGGTGATGTCGACCAGCCCCAGTTCGCGCAGCCGTTCGATGAAGTCTTCGCTCTGTGCCGCATAGAGCACAAAGTCGTATTTCGACATTTTCGCTATCATAACATCGAGCCCTCCCCGGCCTGCTGCTGTTTGGTCTTCACAATCTTCTGGGCGGATTTCGAGAGGTTCTCCTCATCCTCCATGAAGCGTTTGATTTTACGTATGGCGTCCTCGTACCCGGGTATCTGCACCTTTTCGTACAAGTTCACCTTCTGAGTGGTTTTGCGACGTGCGAAATCCAGAAGCTCCATCTTGCGGTTGTAGACCTCGTACTCGATTCCCAGACGAGCCAGGCTCTTGAGAATCTCCACCCCGTCGGCATACCATACCGGCGAGGAGAAGAGGTCGTAGGGCTTCTGTTCGAACTTCACCTCGGAGAGCTGCGGCGTACGTACGCCCGCAATCTTCTGAACCGAAAGTTCGATGTCCGCAATGCGCAACAAGTCCGCATCGAACTCTCCCCACAGCGACACCATGTAGTCGTAGCGCTGCTTGAGCGCCTCCAACTGCCGCAGGTAGTCGCCGGCGGAGTCCTTCGCCTTCTTGACCTCGGAACGCAGGGCCGACTCCTTGCTCTTGATGGTAGGGAGCGCCTTCTGCCGCATCTTCAGCTGCTTGCCGAGTTCGCCGAGCGAAGTCTTGTTGTATTGAAACTTGATTGCCATTGCCGTGTCGCTTATGCTTTCCAGTACTTCTTGATGAGCTCCTCCTTGATGGCCACCTCCTCACGCGAGAAGTACTTCGCGAAGAGCATCCATGCCGTGTCGAGCATCTCGGTGATGCTGATGTTCACGTCGATGGCCAGCAGCTTCTCGGAGTAGTCGCGGGCGAAGCGCAGCGTACGCTCGTCGTAGTCCGAAAGGTCGAAACCGTTCTCGAGCTTGGTCTTGGCGTTGGCCGCATCGGCATAGAGGCGCACGCAGGCGTTCATCACCTGGGGATGGTCCTCGCGGGTCTTCTTGCCGATAACCAGCTGCTTCAGACGCGACAGCGAACGGAACGGGTCGACGATGACCTTGCCCGTATCGGAGTCGTTGCGCAGGAAGAGCTGACCCTCGGTGATGTAACCCGTGTTGTCGGGGATGGCGTGCGTGATGTCGCCGCCCGAGAGGGTCGTCACGGCGATGATGGTAATCGAACCGCCGTTGGGCAGCTGCACGGCCTTCTCGTAGATTTTCGCCAGGTCCGAATAGAGCGAACCGGGCATCGAGTCCTTCGAGGGAATCTGGTCCATACGGTTCGAGACGATGGCCAGCGCGTCGGCATAGAGGGTCATGTCGGTGAGCAGCACCAGCACCTTCTCACCCTTGTCCACGGCGAAGTATTCGGCAGCCGTCAGCGCCATGTCGGGAACGAGAAGTCGCTCCACGGGCGGGTTCTCGGTCGTATTGACGAACGAGACGATGCGGTCGAGCGCACCGGCGTTCTCGAAGACTGACTTGAAGTAGAGGAAGTCGTCGTTCGTAAGACCCATGCCGCCGAGGATAATCTTGTCGGCCTTGGCGCGCAGCGCCACGTTGGCCATCACGGCGTTGTAGGGCTGGTCGGGGTCGGCGAAGAAGGGAATCTTCTGACCCGTCACGATGGTGTTGTTCAGGTCGATGCCGGCGATACCCGTGGCGATGAGCTCCGAAGGCTGGATACGCTTGAAGGGGTTGACCGTCGGGCCGCCGATTTCGCGCGCCTCGCCCTCCAACTGCTCGCCGCCCTCGAGCGGTTCGCCGTAGGCGTTGAAGAAGCGGCCGGCGAGGTTGTCCGACACGCGGAGCTTCGGGGGCTCGCCGTGGAAAATCACCTCCGAGTCGGTGGCGATGCCCTCCGTTCCGGCGAAGACCTGCAGGGTGACGTTCTCACCCATGATTTTCACCACCTGCGCCAGCTTGCCGCCGACGGTGGCCAGTTCGTCGTTGCCGACGCCCGACGCCTTGAGCGTCACCGTGGCCTTGGTGATGTTGTCGATTTTGGTATATATCTTCTGAAATGCACGTGTTGTCATAATCTTCTTCCGCTTTATTTGGATTGTTCATTCACATACTCCACGATTTGCTTGCGGTAGTCCTCGAACTTCTCCGACTTCCACTCCGAGTAGTTCATCTGGCGGAAGAGGTTGATGAGTCCCTTGAAGAACTGCGAGCACTGCTCGAAATCGGCGAAGCCGAACTCCTTGCGGCAGATGTCGAGCACCATCTCGTACATCATCTTCTGACGTTCAATCGGGCAGTTGGCATCGATGTCGTCGAAGGCGTCCTGCTGCAGGATGACGAAGTCGATGAGCTCCGACTTCCAGAAACGCTCGTGGTACTCCACCGGCACGCCGTCGTCGCCCAGGATGTTGATTTGGTCGTTGGCCTCCTTGCCTCGCTGGACAATCGTCTTGCCCGCATAGACCAGGTCGACCCAGTTCTTGCCGATGTGGCCGTCGAGGTATTCGCGGATTTCGGGATACTCCAGATACTTCGAGTAGGACTCCAGCGGGTCGATGGCCGGATAGCGCTTCGAGTCGGCGCGGCCCTGCGAGAGGGCGTAGAAGCAGCGCGCCGCCTTCTTGGTCGACTCCGTGACAGGCTCCTTGAGGTTACCGCCGGCGGGCGACACCGTACCGAGGAAGGTCACCGAACCCGTCTGGCCGTTGGTGAGCTTCACCAGACCGGCGCGGGCGTAGAAGTTCGAGATGATGGCCGAAAGGTCCATCGGGAAGGCGTCCTGACCCGGAAGCTCCTCCAGACGGTTCGACATCTCGCGCAGCGCCTGTGCCCAGCGCGACGTCGAGTCGGCCATGACGAGCACCTTGAGGCCCATCGAACGGTAGTACTCGCCGATGGTCATACCCGTATAGACCGACGCTTCGCGCGCGGCAACGGGCATGTTCGACGTATTGCAGATGATGATGGTGCGCTCCATGAGCTTGTGGCCCGTACGGGGGTCGACCAGCTCGGGGAACTCCTTGAAAATCTCGACCACCTCGTTGGCACGCTCGCCGCACGCCACCATGATGATGATGTCGGCCTCGGCCTGCTTCGAGATGGCGTGCTGAAGCACCGTCTTGCCGGCGCCGAACGGGCCGGGAATGAAGCCCGTACCGCCCTCGGCCATGGGGTTGAAGGTGTCGATGGCGCGCACGCCGGTCTCCATCACGCGCGAGGGGCGCGGCTTCTCCGTATAGCAGCGCACGGCCTGCTTGACGGGCCACTTCTGGACCATCGTGATGTTGTGGTCATACCCTTCGGCATCGGTCACCACGGCCACCGTGTCGGTCACCTTGTACTTGCCCGCAGCGGCGACGCTCTTGACCGTATAGGTCTCGGTCATCGCGAAGGGGACCATGATTTTGTGGGCCACCCACTGCTCCTGCACCTCGCCGAGCCACGATGCGGCCGACACCTTGTCACCGGCCTTGGCCAGCGGCTTGAACTCCCACTGCGCCTCGAAGTCGACCGGGTCGGTAATCGAACCGCGGGCGATGAACAGACCGTCCATCTTCTCGAGGTCGTTCTGCAGACCGTCGTAGTTGCGCGACAGCATGCCCGGGGCGAGCGTCACCTCGAGCATGTGGCCCTCGAATTCGACCTTGTCGCCGATTTTGAGGCCGCGGGTGCTGTCGAACACCTGCACATAGGCGTTGTCGCCCACGACCTTGATGACCTCGGCCATCATTCTGGTATCTCCGACATACACGTGACAGATTTCGTTCTGGCCCACGGGTCCGTCGGCCTTGACGATGACGATATTGGAGATGATACCGTTTACACGTCCTGTAGTTTTCATCGTATGATTGTTTTTACTTATTTATCAACTCCTTGCCGTCCAGTTCGGCCAGCAGACGGCCGAACATCTCGCGACCGCGCGCCGCATCGAGACGTGCCCAGCGGGCCACGATATTGATGCGTACCAGATACGAAAGGATGGCGTTAATATTGAAATAGTCGAACGTAGCCAGCTCGGTGGCCTCCTCCCAGCGGACGAGGTCGATTTTGCGCTCCTTCTCCAGGAGGTTGGCCTCGTCGTTCATCGCCGCGATGACCGTATCGACAAAGGGAAGTTCGCCCCGCAGGCCGAAATCGGCGGCCGAGCTGCGCTGCAGCTGTTCGGCCACGTCGCCTCCGCCCACGACCACCTCCTCGACCGGGCGCGAGGCGGCGCGGGCCGCCAGTGCGGCCGTGACGTTGCGCAGCGTGCGGTCGAATTCGGACCAGGCGCGCAGGAAGCGGCTCCGGGCGCGGCGGCATGCGTCGTAGTAGGCGGCAAAGAGCGCCGTCTCGAAACGCCGCGCCGTGTCAATCTCCTCGGCCTCTTCGCCTTCGGGGTCGGCATAGGCCATCACCACGCGGGCGATGCCCTGCGGAAGGAGCCGCGGAGCCTTGAGCTCCTGCTCCAGCTCCTCGCGCGTGAAGTTGCCCAGCGGGTTGTGGGCCGAACGGCCCGCCCGCAGCGCGAGGATGTTTTCGCAGTCGTAGTAGCCGTAGAGCAGCCGCACCTCCGAGGCGTCCGACGCGCTGACCTCGCCGAGAATCTCCTCGACGATGCCCTTCGCATCAAAGCCCTTGGTGTCGGCGTCGAGCGCATATTCGCGCAACCCGGCGACCAGACTGTAATAGTTGCGTCCCGACATGGCTATTCGGCCTTAAAGAGCAGGTCCGACACCTTGTCGCGGAGGTATTCGCCCAGCAGTGCGTCGAAATCCGCATCGGAGAACGAGATATAGTAGCCGCCGTCCTTGGCCGCCACCTTGAATCCGCTCTTCACCTCCTTCGAGTAACCCACCTCGATGCCTGCGGCGAGCAGCTCCTTGACGCTTGCGGCAAAGGCGGCGTCGAACTCCTTGCGGTTGGCCTCGGGCAGCAGCGCGCGGAGCTCAACCTTGCCGGCGTCGGCACCGTTCCAGTTCTTGGCCACGGCCAGCAGCAGCTCCTTGAGGAAGGCGGGGTCGGCGACCGACTTCTTCACCCCTTCCGAGATGCTGCGGGCAACGATGGCGCCGCTCAGTTCGGCCTTGATTTTCGAAACGGCCTGCTTGCCGGCAAGCGTGATTTCGGTCATGGTGTTCTTGGCCACGTCCTCGGCCTTGGCCTCGGCCTGCTTGACGATGCCGGCCGCCTCGGCACGAGCCTCTTCCACGATGGCCGCAGCCTGGGCCTTCGCTTCGGCAACCAGCCGTTCGGCCTCCGAACGACCCTTCTCCAGCCCCTCGTCGTAGAGTTTCTGGGTCAATTGTTGAAGTTTGTTTTCCATTGTGTTATTCAGTTTAATCGTCGATTTTCATTTTGCACACAAATATAGAAAAGTTTCTTCATAAACCGCATCCGAATGTAACAATTTATTCTTCTAAGGAACAATATCGCCTGCAAACCGACGAAATTCCGCCCCGAAAAGCGGCAGATGGTAAGACAGGGGAGGAGCAGGCCGGTCTCCGCCCCGACGGGTCCCGACGGGGAGCCCCGAAAAACGAGGGAGCGGCGAGGAGAAAACCTCGCCGCTCCCGGCTGTCGGAACGGGACGGAGCAGACCGCTCCGCCGGTCGCGCTGCTACTGATGCTGGGGACGCAGCAGGTCCTGCACCACCTTCACGGGCGAGAAGGTGGTGATGGGCACGTCGACGAAGACCGTATTCCAGCGGGCCATCGCGCCGTTCCAGAGGCCCGGCAGCTCCTGGGCGCGCAGCGGACGGCCGCCGCTCGACTTCGACGAGATGAAGCCCGTCGAGGGGTCGGTATAGCGGCGCAGGTCGAACTTGCGTCCCTTCGAGTCGCGGACGCCGCAGACCAGGTCCACTGGATTGAAGTGCGTGGCCTGCTTCATGAGCGGCATGTCGTCGGGCGAAATCTGGCTCGACTCGGCAATCTGCAGCGACTGCGTGCCGTCGGGATTGCCCACCCAGAAGGGGCCGCCGCCCGGCTCGCCCTCGTTGCGGACCATGCCGCAGACGCGGATGGGACGGTCGAGCACCGCACGGAGCAGCGCCGAGTCGTAGTCGGCCGGCAGCTTCACGCAGAGCCGCTTCTCGACGAACTCGGCAATCGGAGCCAGTTCGGCGCCGCCCACCTCGAGCGCGCGCAGGTACTCGAAGGCCTGCTCCTGCAGTTCGAGCAGCAGCCCGGCCAGCACCTTCTTGTAGAGGACCGTATCGCCGCGGCGGGCGTCGGTGGTCACGTTGTCGATGTTCTTGATGAAGACCACGTCGGCCTCGATGTCGTTCAGGTTCTCGATGAGCGCGCCGTGACCCGCCGGACGGAAGAGCAGCGAGCCGTCGTCCTGACGGAAGGGGGTGTTGTCGGGGTTGACGGCGATGGTGTCGGTCGAGGGTTTCTGGACCGAATAGGAGATGTCGTAGCGGACGCCGAAACGCTGCTCGTAGAAGGGAACACGCGCCGCGAGCAGCTCCTTGAAGCCCTCCATGTGTTCGGGCGAGACGGTGAAGTGAATCCGCACCACGCCGTTCGACGCAGCGTAGGCCGCGCCCTCGACCAGATGCTCCTCGGCCGCCTTGCGCGCCCCTTCGGGATAGGCGTGGAAGGTGACCAGGCCCTTGGGTTTCGAGCCGTAGCCGAGTCCGTCGCGGACGATGGCGTTGACGGTGGCCTTGTCGTCGGCACCCTCCGGAAGCACAGCCTTCAGCTCGGGCCAGAAGGCGAACTTCTCGATGTTGTCGAGCAGCGTGTCGATGCCCTTGCCGCGCTTGTCCTCGTTGACGAACTCGAAGAGCTCCTTGAACATGCGCGTCGCGGCACCCGACGCCGGCACGAACTTCACCACGCCGAGACGGGCCGACTCGCGGTCGTAACGCCCGGCCGCAGCCTCGGCCTCGGCCTCGGAGAGCACGCGCACGCCGTCGCCGGGCGAAGCGGCTCGAACCACTTTCAGAAAGGGGAATCCGCGGCGGAAATTCTCCAGCTGCGACTCCACGCCGTCGGGCGTCAGCCCGTGTTTTTCGATTTGAAGCAGGTCTTCAGGGGTAAACATGTTTTATCAGGTTTTGGTTTTTCGTTTTCGGGGATTGGTTTCAAGTATCAAAGTTATAAAATAATTCCTAACTTTGCACATCATGATTCGAGAATTTGAACACATCGACCTGCGCGAACGCAACAGTTTCCACGTCGCGCAGTCGGCCGCCCGGCTGGTCGAATTCGAGACGCCGGACGAGCTGAGCGAACTCTTCGCCGCAGGCGTGCCGCGCCAGTGGTACGTGCTCGGCGGCGGCAACAATATCCTCTTCACGCGGGACTACGAGGGAGTGCTCCTCTGCCCCGTGGCACAGGGCATCACGCCGCTGAGCGAGGAGGGCGCCACGGTGCGCGTGCGCGTCGAGGCGGGCGTCGAATGGGACACGCTGGTGGCCTGGGCCGTCGAACGGGGGCTGTGGGGGCTGGAAAACCTCTCGCTCATCCCCGGCAAGGCGGGCGCCGCACCGGTGCAGAACATCGGGGCCTACGGCTGCGAGGCGAAGGATGCCATCGAGAGCGTCGAGATGTTCTGCGTCGAGACCCGCAACATGCTGGTGATGGATGCCGCGCACTGCGGCTTCGGTTACCGCGAAAGCGTCTTCAAGCATGCGCTGCGGGGCAGGGTCATCATCACGGCCGTCACGCTGCGGCTGAGCCGCACGCCGCAGCCGCGGCTCGGGTACGGCGACCTGCAGCGCGAGGTCGAGGCGCTGGGAGGCCCCACGCTGGAGCACATCCGCGAGGCGGTCTGCGCCATCCGCCGCTCGAAGCTGCCCGACCCCGCCGTGACGGGCAACGCCGGCAGCTTCTTCAAGAACCCCGTCGTCGAGGCCCCCGTGGCCGAACGGCTGCGCGAAAGTTACCCCGACATGCCGCTCTACCCCGCCGCCGACCCGGCGAAGGTGAAACTGGCGGCCGGCTGGCTCATCGACCGGACCGGACTCAAGGGCTACCGCGAGGGGCGCGTCGGCGTACACGACCGCCAGGCACTGGTGCTTGTCAACCTGGGCGGCGCCACGGGCAGCGAGGTGCTGGCCTTCGCCCGCAAGGTGCAGGCCAAGGTCCACGAAAAGTTCGGCGTGGCCATCGACACCGAGGTGAACATCCTCTGACGAAGGGGCGGACCCCGGCGCGGCCGCGAGCCGCGTCCCCATGCACGGCCGGGTCCCGTCCTCCATCCGAACCGAACAACGACGGGCGCTGCGGGCGCCCCATCATACCGACATTTTGCCTATGGCACATCTTCTGGACTCCTTCCAACGCTACATCACCGAAAACGAGCTGCTCCCCCCGGGCGGACGCGTTCTGCTCACCGTCTCGGGCGGCGTCGACTCGATGGTCATGCTCACGCTCTTCATCCGCAGCGGCTACGAGGTGGGGGTCGCCCACTGCAACTTCCAGCTGCGCGGCACCGAGAGCGACGAGGACGAGGTGCTCGTGGCCAACGAGGCCGCCCGCTACGGCGTGCCCTGCTACAACCGCCGCTTCGACACGGCCGCCGAGATGGAGCGTACGGGCGAATCGATGGAGATGGCCGCCCGCCGTCTGCGCTACGCCTGGTTCGACGAACTGAGCCGCCAGTACGACTATCCGGCCATCGCCGTGGCACACCACGCCGACGACTCGATTGAGACCTTCTTCATCAACCTGCTGCGCGGCACGGGGCTGCGCGGCCTGACGGGCATCTCGACCCAGATGGGGCGCATCATACGCCCGCTCATGTTCGCCTCGCGCAAGGAGATTCTCGAATTCGCCGTGGCGGAACACATCCCCTTCCGCGAGGATTCGTCGAACCGCTCGACCAAATACCTGCGCAACAAAATCCGGCTGGGGCTCATCCCCCGCATCCGGGAAATCAACCCCAAGTTCACGAGCCTGATGCGGAGCAACATCGCCCGTCTGACCGATGCCCAGCTCTTCATCAACCACGGCATCGAGCGCATCCGCGCGCTGGCGGTCACCTCGGCCGACGGGCTCGACACGATTCACCTCGACCGCATCGACCCGGCCTTCCCGCGCAATTTCGTGGTCTACGAGCTGCTCAGCTCGGCCTACGGCTTCAAGGGCGACGTCATCGACTCGCTCTGCCATGCGCTCGACCACGGCACGACGGGCCGCCGCTTCTACTCGCGCGAGTATGTCGCCTGCACCGACCGCGGGAGCATCGTCGTGGGGCGCATCCCGGCCTGCGACGACTGCATGACCACCGTCGAGCGGGGAGCCCCGCGCAGCTACTGCGGCAACTCGGTGCTCTACTTCGAGTATTGCGACATCGACACCATCGAGAACTTCGGCGTGCCCGAGCACATCGCCCAGGTCGACGCCGACCGGCTCCGCTTCCCGCTCACGCTCCGCCGCTGGCGCGAGGGCGACTGGTTCATCCCCTTCGGGATGACGGGACGCAAGAAGCTGAGCGACTTCCTGAAGGATGCCAAGGTCTCGGTGGCCGAGAAGGAGCGGCAGTTCGTGCTGCTCTCGGGCGACGACATCGTATGGGTGGTGGGCCGCCGCATCGACGACCGCTACCGACTCACGCGCGAGACGGAGAACGTGCTGCGCATCACCAAAGAAATCGTGTGACATGGCCAAGGGTGCGATGAAATTCCGGGACTCGGCCGCCGAGTTCGAACGGCTGACGGCCGAGGTGGCCGCCCGCCGCTTCCGGCCCGTCTACCTGCTCATGGGCGAGGAGAGCTACTTCATCGACGCGCTGAGCGAACAGCTGGCGACGACGATTCTGGGCGAGGCCGAGCGCGCCTTCAACCAGATTACGGTCTACGGGCGCGACACCGACGCGGGACAGGTGGTGACACTCTGCCGCCAGATGCCGATGATGGGCTCCTACGAGGTGGTCATCGTCCGCGAGGCGCAGCAGCTCCGCGGCCTCGACAAACTGGCGCTCTACACGCAGAAGCCCTCGCCCTCGACCATCCTGGTCATCTGCCACAAAGAGAAGAACGTCGACAAGCGCTCGGCGCTCTACAAGAACTGCGCGGCCAACGGCGCGGTGCTCGAATCGGTCCGGCCGCGCGACTACGAAATCGGCCCCTGGCTCCAGCAGTTCATCGCCGGGCGGGGCCTCTCCATCGATGCAAAGGCGCTCTCGATGCTGACCGACCATCTGGGCACCGACATCTCGAAAATCGCGAACGAGCTGCACAAGCTGGCGGTCTCGCTGCCCGAGGGACAGCACCGCATCTCGGATGCCGACATCGAGGCCAACATCGGCATTTCGAAGGATTTCAACAACTTCGAGCTCTGCAAGGCGGTCGCCACCCGCGACATGGCCCGTGCGCTGATGATTGCCGACCATTTCGCCCGCAACCCCAAGGAGCATCCGCTGCTGCTGACCGTCATGGCCCTCTTCTCGCAGTTCCGCGACTACTTCACGGTCAACTACCTGCGCTGGCTCAGCCGCCATCGCGGGAAGCCGTTCCCGTCGGACGCGGAGCTCATGCGCACGCTGCGCAAGAGCAACGTCTACGCCGTGGGCGAAATCAAGCAGCTCTCCACGGCCTGGGACAACCGCAAGGTCTTCCGCATCCTCGGGCTGCTGCGCGAATACGACGCCAAGAGCAAGGGCATCAACACGGGCGGCGCCCCGGACGGCGAACTGCTGCGCGAACTGCTGCTCAAAATCTTCCTGCTGTGACCGACGTATACCTCTACCAGACCGTACACCTGCTCGACGGCTTCTGCCGCAACCTCCCGGAGCATCTGGCCCGGCTCGACGGCTGGGCGCGGAGCCTCTTCGGCTTCGGGCTGCCGCTCACCGAGGCACAGGCGGCCGACGCGCTCCTGCGCGAAGCGCGCCGAGGCGCCCCGGCCGGCTGCGACCGCTCGCTCTTCGTACGGCTGGCGATGGACGACAGCGGCGAGGTCGAATGCCGGTTCCGCGGCATCTCGCTCTACCGCGGCTATGCCCACCGCAGCATCACGCCCGATGCCGTGACGCTGCGCTATGCGCTCCCCTTCGGCGAGGGACCCACCTCGGCCCGCGAGGCTGCCGCGGCGCTGGCCCGGCAGCAGGCGCAGGCGGCCGACGCACAGGTCGCCCTGCGGTGCGACGAGGCCGGCCGGGCCGTCACGGCCGACGACGCGCCGCTCTTCGCCCTGAGCGGCCGCACGCTCGTCACCCCGCCCGCACCCCGGAGCGTCGAACGGCAGACGGCGCTCGACGCCGCCCTCAGGGCCGGGTTCGCCATCGTCGAGGAGCCGCTGCCGCGCGAGGCGCTGCGCCGCTTCGAGGAGCTCTTCTATGTCGACCACCGCGGCGTCACCTCGCTGGCCCACTGCGACGGCGAGCCCTTCATGACACTTCGGGCCGAACGCATCGCCGAGGCGATGGAGGCCCTCTATCCCATGTAGCAAACACGGCGGCGTCACCCCGCCGGCTGAAGGACCCGGAGCAAGCGGCCCCCACCGGCTGTCCGCCCCGGGGCGCATCGTTTTTTCCGCACATCGTGGAAACCGGGGGCGCGTGTGCCCCCTTACCTTTGCGGAAAAACAACCTCCATGAACCGTTATCTGCTGCTCTATGCCCTGCTGCTGACAGGCGCCGTCATCCTTGTCTGGCCCCGCCAGCGGGCCGAAATCCGCCGTCTGACCCAAAACCAGAATGCCCTGGCAAGCCAGGTGGAGCACTATCGTACGCGCGCGGGCGAGGAGGCAGCCTCGGCCCAGGTGCTGCGGCTGCGCTGCGCCGAATTCGAGGAGCTGCGCGCGGCCGACGCCGACCGCATCCGCCAGATGGGCATCCGCCTCCGCCGCCTCGAGGCCGCCTCGACGAGCGTCACCGCCACCTCTGTCGCGCTCAGCGCCCCGCTGCGCGAGACGGTGCGCGTCGCCGTGCGCGACACGCTGCTGCTGCGCGACACCGTGCGGCTCTTCCGCTGGCGCGACGCATGGGTCACCGTCGAAGGGATGCTCCGCGACGACTCGGTGGCCTGCCGCGTCGAGAGCATCGACACGCTGCGCCAGATTGTCCACCGCATCCCGCGCCGCTTCCTCTTCATCCGCTGGGGAACGAAGGCGCTGCGGCAGGAGATTGTCTCGTCGAACCCCCATACGCGCATCGTCTACACCGAGCAGGTCCGCATCGAACGGTGAGCGCTCCGCCGCCCGGCGCCCGAAGCCCCCACCCGCCGCCTTGCCGCGACAGCCGGAGCACCCACTCGCCGCCGCACCGCACCGGCCCGTCTCCCCTTTGCTCCCGAAGCGTGAACTTCGCGGAAAAAGGGGCGACGGGCATTGCGCTTTCCATATTGTTGTGTATATTTGCAGAATATGGAACGGACAGCGATTTTCCCGGGGTCCTTCGACCCCTTCACCCGAGGCCACGCGGCGCTGGTCGAAACGGCGCTCAACCTCTTCGACCGCATCGTCATCGGCATCGGGAACAACACGGCCAAGCGGGGGCTGCTGACGGTCGAGAACCGCAAGCGGCTCATCGACGACATCTACCGCGGCAACGACCGCGTCGAGGCGCGCATCTACACCGGACTGACCGGTGAATTCGCCGAGGAGGTGGGTGCCTGCGCCATCATCCGCGGCGTCCGCAACACGACCGACTTCGAATACGAGCGGACGATGGAGGCGACCAACCACCGCATCTATCCCGCGCTGACAACCGTGATGCTCTTCACACCGGCCCCCGTGGCCGACATCGCCTCGTCGACCGTCCGCGAGGTGCTCTCGTTCGGCCGCTCGGTCGAGGAGTTCCTTCCCGAGGGGGTCGACATCGCCGACTACCTCTGAGTGCGCAGCCCCGTCGGGCCCCGTCGGCCCGGAACGGGCGAAACGCGAGGAGCGAGCGGAGAAGAGCGGAGGAAAAGCGAAAGTCCGCACCGCCCCAAGAACCAACGAAAAACCAACAAACACCGAATACTATGATGGAATTCACCGCCGAAATGATTGCCGGCTTCCTCGGAGGCGACATCGTGGGCGACAAGCAGGCCGCCGTGCACACGGTCTCCTCGATTGAGGAGGGCAAGGCCGGTTCGCTCGCCTATCTGACCAACCCCAAATACGAGCCCTATCTCTACACCACCCGCGCCAGCATCGTGCTGGTGAACCGCTCGTTCACCCCCGCGCAGCCCGTCTCCGCCACGCTCATCCGCGTCGACGATGCCGGAGCCTGCGTCCTGAAGCTGCTCGAGATGTACAATGCGGCCAAGCCCCGCAAGGAGGGCATCAGCCGCCTGGCCTCCATTGCCGAAAGCGCCCGCGTGGGCGAGAAGTGCTACATCGGCGACTTCACGGTCGTCGAGCGCGGCGTCGAAATCGGCGACGGCTGCCAGATTTACCCCCAGGTCTACCTGGGCGACGGCGTCCGAATCGGCGCGGGGACCATCCTCTACCCGGGCGTCAAAATCTACGAGGGCTGCGTCGTGGGGGCCAACTGCATCCTCCACGCCGGCGCCGTCATCGGAGCCGACGGATTCGGCTTCATGCCCAACGCCGAGGGGGGCTTCGACAAGATTCCGCAGCTGGGCAACGTCATCATCGAGGACAACGTCGAAATCGGCGCCAACACCTGCATCGACCGCGCCAAGACCGACTCGACCATCATCCGCCGCGGCGTGAAGCTCGACAACCTGATTCAAATCGGCCACAACGTCCAAATCGGCGAGAACACCGTATCGTCGGCCCAGACCGGCATCGCCGGCACCTCGAAGGTGGGCAGCAACTGCTTCCTGGCCGGGCAGGTGGGCATCGCCGACCACGTGACCATCGGCAACAACGTCAAGGTGGGTTCGAAGAGCGGTCTGGACAAGGATGTGCCCGACAACGAAATCCGCTTCGGATATCCGGCCCTTCCCGGCATGCAGTACCACCGTGCGGCCAACATCTTCAAGCGCCTGCCCGAGCTCGACAGCCGGGTCCGCACGCTCGAAAAGGAGCTGGCCGCCCTCAAAAAGGAGGAGGAGTAGGCCATGAGACGCACGCTTTATGCCCTGCTGGCCACGGCGGCTCTCTGCAGCTGTGCGGCCGACGGCAGCTACACGCTCGACGGCACGGTCGAGGGGGTGGAGGGGACGCTCTACCTGACCGACCTCTTCACGTCGCGCATTGACTCGGCGCGCGCCGACGCCAACGGACACTTCCGTTTCAGCGGCCAGGTGAGCGAGGCGACCCCCGCCCTGCTGCGCTCGACCGACGGCCGCTTCACGACCCGGCTCTTCCTCGAACCGGGCAGCATCGAACTGCAGGGCAAGATATTCGAACCGATGGGCATCCGTCTGGCGGGAACCCCCTCCAACGAGGCGCTCGGCCGCTTCCGCGACAGCATCACCGAGCTTTCGCACCTTGCCTTCGAGCGGCAGGATTCGGCCTTCAGGGCCCTCGAACGGCGGACCATCGCAGCGAACCGCGACAACATGCTCGGCGTCACGCTGCTGGCCTACAACCTTGCCGACGAGCTGAAGGCCAGCGAGATGCTCGAGGAAATCGGCCGCTTCCCCGCACACATGCAGGAGCAGCGGATGCTCTCCGAGCTGAAGCGCATGGCGCTGCAGGGGCTGAAGACCGAACCGGGACAGCCCTACACCGAAATCGTACAGCCCGCGCCCGACGGCACTCCGCTCAAGCTGAGCAGCCTCATCGGAGAGCCGGCCACCCGCTACGTGCTGGTCGAGTTCTGGGCATCGTGGTGCCGCCCCTGCATGAACGAGGTCCCCTACCTCAAGGCGGCCTACGAGCGCTTCCACCCGCTGGGCCTCGAAATCTACGGCGTCTCGTTCGACCGCGAACGCGAGCCGTGGCTGGCGGCCATCCGCGACGAGGGGCTGAAGTGGCCGCAGGTGAGCGAACTGAAGCACTTCGACAACTCGGCGGCCCGCGACTACGCCGTGCGGAGCATCCCCTCGAACCTGCTCATCGACACCCGGAGCGGCAGAATCGTCGCCACGAACCTGCGCGGCGAACGGCTCGAAAAACGACTCGAGGAGCTGCTGGGCCGGTAACCGCACGCTCCGGAAACGAAACACGAACAAACAACAGCAAGAGACCATGAAAAAATCATTCATCCTGGCGGCCGCCCTCGCGGCGTGCGCCTGCACCTCCAACAAATACACCATCGAAGGCACGCTCGACGGCGCCGAAGGATACCTCTACCTGAGCGACGGCGAAAAGGCGGTCGACTCGGCGGCCCTCAACGGCGGCGCCTTCCGGTTCGAAGGCACGGTCGAAACGCCGCAGGCCTACTACCTGACCGACAACCGCGACACAGGCGAAGCCACGTTCCTCGCCCCGGTCTTCATCGAGGCGGGTAACATCCGTTTCAAAGGGACGGCCGAGGCTCCCGGCTTCTCGGGCAGCCCCTCGAACGACGGCTATGCCGCCTATGCGGTCCGGCAGCGCGCCCTGCTCGACGAGTACCGCAACCCGGCGACCGATGCCGGGCGCCGCGCCGCCATCGAGAAGGAGTACGACGACATGAACCGCACCTGCTTCGCCGAGAACGGCGACAACCTCTTCGGCGCCTATCTGCTCAGCGACATGCAGTACGAACTGACCGGCGCCGAGCTGCTCGAGAAAATCGCCGCCTTCCCGCAGCCGCTGCAGCAGGCCGACATCCTCGTCCAGCTGCACGAACAGGCGCTCGAGAAGTCGAAGACCGACCCCGGAAAGCCCTACATCAACATCATCCAGTGCAACCCCGAACGGGAAATCGTCTCGCTCTCGTCGGTGCTCGAGCGTCCCGAGGTCACCTGTGTGCTGGTCGACTTCTGGGCATCGTGGTGCGGCCCCTGCATGGGTGAGGTTCCCTACCTGAAGGAGGCCTATGCGCAATACCGCGACCGCGGATTCGAAATCTACGGCGTCTCGTTCGACAAGAGCGAGACGGCATGGCAGGCCGCCATCCGCGACAACGAGATGGCATGGGTGCACGTGAGCGACCTCAACGGCTTCGACAACCCCGCCGCCCATGACTACGCCGTACGGGGCATTCCCTCGAACTTCCTGCTCGACAAGCAGGGTACCATCATCGCCCGCGACCTGCGCGGCGAGGCACTCGGCCGCAAGCTGGCCGAGCTGTTCGGCGCCGAGTCCGAAGCACGGAACGAATAACGATGCCGCAGGCCGGGAAATACCGCATCATGGGCATCGACCCGGGCACGAACTACACGGGCTACGGCGTGCTGGAGGTCGAGGGACGCCGGCTCCGTTCGGTGGTGCTGGGCGCCATCGACCTGCACCGGATGGAGGACCCCTATGCCAAGCTGCGCTACATCTTCGAGCGCGTGGGGGCCCTGGCCGACGAGTACGCGCCCCACGAGGTGGCGCTCGAATCGCCCTTCTTCGGCGAGAACGTGCAGTCGATGCTCAAGTTGGGACGCGCCCAGGGGGTGGCGATGGCCGCCGCCCTGAGCCGCGGGCTGCAGGTCTTCGAATACGCCCCGACGCGCATCAAGCAGAGCATCACGGGCCGCGGTGCCGCAACGAAAGAGCAGGTTGCCGCCATCGTGCAGCGCATGCTCCAGCTGACAGAACTGCCGCCGCGGCTCGACGCCACGGACGGCATGGCCGTCGCCCTGTGCCACTACTTCGCCACGGCGAGCCCGCTGCTGGCAGCCATGGGCGACGAACGGGTCAAGGGGCTCGGCGGCGGCAAGAAGGCCGCCTCGCGCCGCGGGTCCGGAAGCTGGGAAAAATTCCTGCGCGAACATCCCGACCGCGAAGTAAAATAGTGAACAAATGCAATTAAACGATTCCATGAAGATGAAACAGACCCTCTTTGCGCTTTTGGCGGCCGCCCTGCTGAGCAGTTGCGGCGGCGCCACCTGCACGCTCACCGGCAAGGTGGAGCTCACGCCGGGCGACTCGCTCTTCCTCGTGGCGGCCGACCGCGACCGCACGGAGCTGGGCAGCACGCTGGTAGCCCAGGACAGCAGCTTCACCATCAGCTACAAGGCCAGCGAGCCGACGATAGCCGTACTGGCCAACAAGTTCCGCTCGCCGATGCTCATGCTCTTCGTCGAGCCGGGCGACATCACCGTCACCCGCACCCAGGCCGGATACCGCGCCCAGGGCACCCCGTCGAACGACCGCTTCAACCGGTTCAACGAACAGATGGCGGCCCTCCAGTCGGAGTACTATGCGCTCGGTCCCCAGCCCGACTCGCTGCAGACTGCCGCCGTGCAGGCCAAGCTCGCCCGACTAGTCGGCGAGAGCGTCGAGGCCAACTTCGACAACCTGCTGGGCGTCTATCTCTTCACCAATGCCGAGATGCAGCAGCTCACTCCCGCCCAGAGCCGCGAGCGCATGGCCCGCTTCACCGAGGCGATGCAGGCGCACCCCATGATGCAGGAGGCGCTCCGGAGCATCGAGGCAGCCGAGAATACCGAAATTGGCAAGCCCTACATGGAGCTGACGCTCCGCAATACGGCCGGTGAGCCCGCCGCACTGTCGAGCCTTGTCGGCACGGGCAAATGGGTGCTCATCGACTTCTGGGCCACGTGGTGCCCGCCCTGCATCGCCGAGATTCCCCATCTGTCGGAGGCCTATGCCGCCTACCATGACCGCGGATTCGAAATCTACGGCGTCTCGCTCGACAACGACGAGGCCCGCTGGAAGCAGTACGTCTCGACGCACGACATGCCCTGGACCAACGTGATTGCCGTCGAGGGCGACAAGAGCAGCCCGGCTGCCGAGCAATACGGCATCCGCTCCATCCCGACCAACTTTCTCATCTCGCCCGAAGGGGTCATCGTCGCCCGCGACCTGCGCGGCGAGGCACTCGGCGAGAAGCTGGCCGAGGTCATCCGGTAGCCAAGGGTCGGAGACGACTCCACACTCGAAAAAGGCGGGTCCGCATGGACCCGCCTTTCATTTATACGGTATTATAGCCCCCGTACGCCCGCACGCAGCCTTGCCGGGTCCGGAAACGACGGCCCGAGACGCCGGAATTGGGAGTCGGACCCGCGGGGCGAAGAAACGGGGCCAGCTGAGCGCGGCTGCCCGGGACAGCCCACGGGAAAACCTCGGAAAAGCCCCGGGGAAGCTTCGGAAAAGCCTCGGGAAAGCCCCGGGAGAACCCCGGGAAAACCTCGGGCCCCCCCCGGGGAGCCTCGGGGAGTCTCGGGGAGTCTCGGGAACGAACCCTCCGACAGAACGGCGGGGGCAGGAGGGGCC
>UQNV01000026.1 GCA_900542505.1 uncultured Alistipes sp. | reverse complement strand
ACGAGATCCTGAGATGTCTCGTGGGCTCGGAGATGTGTATAAGAGACAGCTTCCACACCGTCTACGAAGGCATCTACTCCTATTACAACAAGAGTATCGAGTGGCTGAAGCAGGACATGAACACGACCATGAACAGCGTCTACTCGTGGTATCTGACGACGGCGAGCGGAGAGAGCTACGACAATAAAGCCAATCTGAACATCACCCTCTACGAGAAGCTTGACGAGGATAACTGGCTGGTTCCGCCCTCGAGCGTGCTGGTTTTCGTGGGCCGCGGCGAGTTTGACAACGACGGCAACCTCATCCCCGGCACCTTCACCATCACCAACGACGAAGAGGCCTCAGACTATACCTTCCTTGCAGGCGGCTGCATCAACTTCATGAATGCACCCTTCCCGAGCAGCACCAACTTGAAGTATTACTACGACCCCGACAACACGACAGCCATCCAAGTGGGTCTGGCCCAGTCGGGTACGGTCGAGATTGAGAAGAACGGCGACAACTACACGCTGACCTACGACCTGACGACCGACAAGGGCAAGAAGATGACGGGCAGCTATACGGGCCCCATCGTCGTGCAGGACGCCCCGAAGGTGATTGAGAAAAACGAGTGGGACCTTCCGGAGGACCTCGAAATGACGTTCGACGCCCAGAATATCAAGACTCAGGTCATGGGCAGCAAATATACGGTTTCGGATGCCTATACCTGGCAGTTCCAATTCCTGCAGTACAATGAAAACTGGAGATATGCCGGAGACCAGCTGTACATTGAAATCGTAAATAATCTGGATGAAACCGAGGAGCCCGTTCCCGGCGTATACAAGATTAGCGACAGCAACGAAGTCGGTACGGCACGAATGGGTACCTACAAGAGAGATACCGGCGTCGACGGATTCGGTACGGGTACCTACTTTAAACACTACGATGAAGGCACCCTTCGCTGGGCAGGAGCCGCTACCGACGGCGAGGTCGAAGTCACGAAGAACGACGACGGCACCTACACCATTACCTTTGACTTCCTCGACGGACAGGAGGAGCCCAAGCACTTCAAGGGAACCTGGACCGGAGAGCTCACTCGTCCGTGGTAACAGCAAAAAAGAGCGAGTCAAATAAAACAACAAGGCACTTAAGGGAACAGCCCGGAGAATTTCAGAATTCTCCGGGCTGTTCAATTTATCTGCTTCACGCTGTCGGGATGGAGCTGCGCCCCATGTCCGCGGCCACCGGCGGTCCGGACGAGGTACGCCCCGAAACAAAAAAATTCCCGGAGCATCGTTCTTTGCTTCGGGAATTTGCGTATGGCTCACCCCGCCGGGAACGAAGGCATCCGCAAGGACGGCAACACCCCGCGCCGCGCCGCGTCACCCACCCCGCCGCCGGAAACAAAGACGCCCCGCCGCTGTTGTGCGGAGGGGCGTCGCGGACGGAACCGAATCCGTCGTGCGGTTAACCGTGCGTGCTACTTCATCTCGACGAGTGCCTTGCCGGTCATCTCGGCGGGTTGCTCGAGACCCATCAGCTTGAGCACCGTGGGAGCCACGTCGGCCAGAATGCCGTTGTGCACCGACTTCACGCGGTCCGAAACCACCACGATGGGCACCGGGTTGAGCGAGTGCGCCGTATTGGGCGTACCGTCGGGATTGACGGCATTGTCGGCGTTGCCGTGGTCGGCAATCATCACCACCTCGTAGCCGTTGGCCTTGGCAGCCTCGACTACCTTCTCAACGCAGCCGTCAACGGCCTTTACGGCCTTCACAATCGCGTCGTAGACGCCCGTGTGGCCCACCATGTCGCCGTTGGCGAAGTTCAGGCAGATGAAGTCGAACTTGCGCTCGCCCAGAGCCGCCACCAGCTTGTCGGCAACCTCCGGAGCCGACATCTCGGG
The DNA here is from genome assembly GCA_900542505.1 of uncultured Alistipes sp. Lineage (GTDB taxonomy): Bacteria > Bacteroidota > Bacteroidia > Bacteroidales > Rikenellaceae > Alistipes > Alistipes stercorigallinarum. The sequence continues at coordinate 28,242 of UQNV01000026.1, read as the reverse complement.
CTGCAGGTCATAGGTCGCCACCTTGGGCGAAGCGACCAGGATACGCTCCTCGCCCTCGAACTTGTCCTCGCGGCCGCCGTTGAGGAAGAAGGTCACGTGGGCATACTTTTCCGTCTCGGCGATGCGCAGCTGCTTGAGGCCCTGCTTCGAGACCCACTCGCCGATGGTGTCGGGCACGTTCTCCTTGTCGAAGAGGATGTGCAGGCCCGTGAACTTGGCGTCGTAGGGGGTCATGCAGCAGTAGTAGAGCGGCATGGTGTGCATGCCGGCCTCGGGCATGTCCTGCTGCGTGAGGACAATGGTCAGCTCCTTGGCGCGGTCGTTGCGGTAGTTGAAGAAAATCACCACGTCGTTGGGCTGAATCATGCCGATGGGCTGGCCGTTCTCGTCGATGCGGACAAAGGGCTTGACGAACTCGTCGGTCACACCCTCGTCATAGGACTTCTGCATCGCCTCGACCATGTCGGACGAGTGCTCGCCGATGCCGTTCACCAGTGCGTCGTAGGCAATCTTCACACGCTCCCAGCGCTTGTCGCGGTCCATGGCGTAGTAGCGGCCGATGACGGTGGCAATCTTGCCGGTCGTGGCGGCCAGATGCTGCTCGAGCTGCGCGATGAAGCCCTTGCCGCTGTGCGGGTCGGTATCGCGGCCGTCCATGAAGCAGTGCACGAAGGTCTTCTCGAGGCCGTACTCGGCGGCGATGTCGCAGAGCTTGAAGAGGTGGTCGAGCGACGAGTGCACGCCGCCGTCCGAAGTCAGACCCATGAAGTGCATGCCGACGCCGTGCTCCTTGGCGTATTCGAAGGCGGCCTTCACCTCGGGGTTCTGCATGATGGAGTTGTCGGCGCAGGCGCGGTTGATTTTCACGAGGTCCTGATAGACCACGCGGCCGGCGCCGATGTTGAGGTGGCCCACCTCCGAGTTACCCATCTGGCCGTCGGGCAGACCGACGTTCTCGCCGTCGGTGCGCAGCTCGGCGTGGGGATAGTGCTCGGTCATGGCCGAAATGTATGCGGGATGCACCGTCGAGATGACATCCGCCTTGTCATGATGGCCGTTTCCCCAGCCATCGAGAATCATCAAAAGAACTTTGTTTGCCATAATTGTAGGTTTTTGCTTCGTTTTCTCTATTCCGTTCCCGGTGTTCCGGCACGCACGCCAAAGGCATCGCCTTATCCGCCCTGCTGTCACTTCCCGCTGCCGTTTTGTCAGGCTGCGGCAGGTCCCGGCAGGCTCCGCGCGGCGGAACATCTCTCGGGACAATACGTCAAAAAGCGCGCCGTCCCGCAACGCCCCGCCCTATCGGAGCGCAGCGCCAATCAGTTCGACGGCCTTGTCCATGGCGGCCTGCAGGCCGTCGGGGTTCTTGCCGCCGGCCGTAGCGAAGAAGGGCTGGCCGCCACCGCCGCCCTGCATCAGCTTGGCGGCTTCGCGAACCACGGCACCGGCATTGACGCCGCGTGCGGCAATCTCCTCGCCCAGCATGACCGTCAGCGTCGGCTTGCCGCCTGCGACCGTACCCACGACGAAGACCAACTTCGGCGCGCGCTGACGCATGGCGTAGGCCAAATCCTTGACGAAGTCGGCCGGACGCTCCAGCTGTACGGCAATCAGCTGCACGCCGTCGCGCTCGGGCGTCGAGGCGAGAACCTTCTCGGCCCACTGCGACACCTGCTCGCGGCGCATCGTCTCGACCTCCTTCGAGAGCGCCTCGTTGCTCTCGACCATCTTGCGGACGGCCTGGAGCACCTGCGAATTGTGGAGCTGCTCGCCCACCGTGCGGAGCGTATCCTCGGCAGCATAGAAGAGCCGCTCGGCCGCCTCGCCCGTCACCGCCTCGATACGGCGGACGCCGGCCGAGATGGCACTTTCGTTGACAATCTTGAAGACGCCGATGTTACCCGTGGCGCTGGTATGCGTACCGCCGCAGAGCTCGACCGAGGGGCCGAACTTCACCATGCGGACGCGGTCGCCGTACTTCTCGCCGAAGAGCATCATCGCTCCGCAGCGCTCGGCCTCCTCCTTCGTGGCATTGCGGTTCTCCTCGAGCGGATAGTTGGCACGCACCGAGCGGTTGACCAGCTGCTCGACGCGGCGCAACTCCTCGGGAGTCACCTTCTGGAAGTGCGAGAAGTCGAAGCGCAGCGCCTCGGGGGTCACCATCGAGCCCTTCTGCTCGACGTGCTTGCCCAGCACCTCGCGCAGCGCGGCGTGCAGCAGGTGGGTGGCCGTATGGTTGTTGGCGGCATTCTGACGCTTTTCGGCATCGACCACCGCGGTGAATTCGGCCGAGGGGTCCGACGGGAGATGCTCGACGATGTGGATAATCAGGCCGTTCTCCTTCTCGGTGTCGACGATGGCCACCTGCTCGTCGCCCGACTGGATGTAGCCCACGTCGCCAATCTGACCGCCCGAGTTGCCGTAGAACGGAGTGCGGTCGAAGACCAGCTGGTAGGTCGTGCGGCCCTTCGAGGTCACACGGCGGTAGCGCGCGATGCGCACCTGCTCGACAAGCGTATCGTAGCCCGTGAAGATGCTCTCCTTCAGCGGGAAGAGCTCGACCCAGTCGTCGGTATCGACCGCCGCGGCGTTGCGCGAGCGGGCCTTCTGGGCCTGCAGCTCCTTGTCGAAGTCCTCGAGGTCGACCTCGACGCCCTGTTCGCGGGCGATGAGCTCCGTGAGGTCAATCGGGAAGCCGAACGTATCGTAGAGCACGAAGGCATCCTTGCCCGAGATGCGGGAGATACCCTCGGCCTTGACGCGTGCAATCACGCCGTCGAGCAGGTTGATGCCCGTGGCCAGCGTGCGCAGGAACGACGACTCCTCCTCCTCGATAACCTTCTCGATGAGGGCCTGCTGCGCCTTCAGTTCGGGGAACTGGCCGCCCATCTGCTCCACCAGACCGGCGACGAGCTTGCAGAGCGTCGGCTCGGTGAAGCCCAGGTAGGTATAGCCGTAGCGCACGGCACGGCGCAGGATGCGGCGGATGACATATCCCGCCTTGACGTTCGAGGGGAGCTGTCCGTCGGCAATCGAGAAGGCGATGGCACGCAGGTGGTCTGCCATGACGCGCATGGCCACGTCGCACTGCTCGTTCTCGCCGTAGCGCTTGCCTGAGAGGGCCGAGATGCGCTGGATGGTCGGCTGGAAGACATCCGTATCGTAGTTCGACTTCTTGCCCTGGAGAATCATGCAGAGGCGCTCGAAGCCCATGCCCGTATCGACATTGCGCGCCGGCAGCGGTTCGAGCGAGCCGTTGGCCTTGCGGTTGAACTGCATGAAGACGAGGTTCCAGATTTCGATGACCTGCGGATGGCCGGCATTGACCATCTCGCGGCCGGGTTTGGCGGCGATTTCCGCTTCGTCACGCAGGTCGAAGTGAATCTCCGAACAGGGTCCGCAGGGGCCCGTTTCGCCCATCTCCCAGAAGTTGTCGTGCTTGTTGCCGCGGATGATGTGGTCCTCGGGCAGGAACTGGCGCCAGTAGTCGTAGGCCTCCTGGTCGAACGGCACGCCGTCCTCCTCCGAGCCTTCGAAAACGGTGGCATACATCCGCTCGGCGGGCAGCCGGTAGACGTCGTGCAGCAGCTCCCACGCCCAGGCAATCGCCTCCTTCTTGAAGTAGTCGCCGTAGGACCAGTTGCCCAGCATCTCGAACATGGTGTGGTGGTAGGTGTCGTGTCCTACCTCCTCCAGGTCGTTGTGCTTGCCCGACACGCGCAGACACTTCTGCGTATCGGCCGCACGGGGATACTTGCGGGGGGCATTGCCCAGGAAGATATCCTTGAACTGGTTCATGCCCGCATTGGTGAACATGAGTGTGGGGTCGTTCTTGACGACCATGGGCGCCGAAGGCACGATGGCGTGACCCTTGCTTGCGAAGAAGTCCAGAAATGCCTGGCGGATTTTGTTCGATTCCATATTGTACGTTTATCCGATATTATCCAAAATCAAAACGGCGGCCGGAGCGCCCTCCCGCCGGGCGGAGGTCCGCCGTGGAAAGGCCCCGCAACGGAGCTGCCGACCACCCTGCCGCAATGCGGCCGACGGGTCCGATACCGCTCCGGAGGCCTCCGTCCGGCGATTTTATTTGCCTCGCGGCACACTTTCCGCCGGGGTGCGACCGTTATCCGTATCGGGTTGCAAAATTACGCATTTTCACCTAAATTTGCACCATCGCGACCCAGTTTTTTAGGCCATGGCACGAAAAGAGCAGATATTCGATACCGAAGCCCTGACGCACGAGGCGCAGGTCCTCACGCGCGAGGTGGTGACGGCCCCCTTCCGCCTGCGGACCTACCGGCTGCTGCGCAAGGTGCTCATCGGATTCATCCTCGTGTCGATTGCCAACGTGCTCTTCGCCTATTTCTTCTACACGCCCAAGATGTACCGCATCATGAGCGAGAACCGCCAGCTGGAACTCCGTTACCGGATTCTGCAGGACCGCATCCGTTCGGCCCAGCGCCAGGTGGACGAAATCCGCGAGCGCGACAACTATGTCTACCGTTCGCTCTTCGCCACCGACACGCTCGCCATCGAAGGCATCGCCGAGCCCTACCCCGCATCGAAATACGCCTCGATGGCCGACGACGACTATGCACCGCTGATGGTCGGCACCTGGATGAGCCTCGACCGCCTGGCCCGTACGCTCTATGCCGAATCGGTCTCGCTCGACGAGCTGCAGGCGCTGTCGAAGGACAAGGAGAAGATGTCGGCCGCCATTCCGGCCATCTGGCCAATCGACCGCAAGTCGCTGCACAACAACCACATCGGAGCCTTCAACCTGCGCCGCGTCCACCCCGTACTGGGGTACATACGCCCCCACAAGGGCGTCGACTTCGGCTGTGACCGCGGAACGCCCGTCTATGCCACCGGCGATGCGGTGGTCGAAATCGCGTCGGAGAGAGGCTACAACGGCGGCTACGGCCACATGGTGCTGCTCGACCACGCCTTCGGCTACAAGACGCGCTATGCCCATCTGAGCCGTGTGCTGGTCAAGCCCGGCGAGCACGTCGTGCGCGGCCAGATTATCGCCGAGACGGGCAACACGGGCATCTCGACCGCCCCGCACCTCCACTACGAGGTCATCCACAAGGGGCAGCCCGTCAACCCCATCAATTACTTCAACCGCAACATGACTCCCGAGGAGTACGACCGACTCCAGGAGACCATGCGTGAAACCAACTTCGAATAGCCATGGCCGGAAAAAAGGATTTGGAACGACTTCGCCGGCGCCGGCGCCGCAAACAGAACATCATCCGCTTCACGGTCCAGACGTTCGTATGGGCCGGCGTGGCGGTGCTCTACTACATCGGTTTCTCGCTCTTCTTCGACACGCCGGTCGAATACGAGCTCAAGCACTCGACCGACCGGCTGCGCAGCGAATACGAGGCGCTTTCGGCACGTTACGACACCCTGCGCAGCGTGCTGGACAACGTCGCGCAGCGCGACCGCAACGTCTTCGGCATCCTCTTCGAATCGACGCCCTACGACTTCAGTTCGGAGCGCAGCAGCGAGAAGGCCCTCGACTACGAGCAGACGCTCACCCGCCCCACACGGCAGCTCAAGCGTGAATTCCGCGACCGGCTCGACGCCATGGAACAGGAGCTTGCGCGGCTGAACGACAGCTTTCTGGAACTCCAGCAGCGCATCGACTCGACGGGCCGCGGCTGCAACAACATCCCGGCCATCCAGCCCGTCATCAACAAGCAGCTTTCGCTGCTGACGGCCTCCTACGGCATGCGCATCCACCCCTTCTACAAAACGCTGCAGGCCCACCAGGGCGTCGACTACACCATCCCCGAGGGGTCGCGCGTCTTCGCCACGGCCGACGGCCGCGTGAGCGACGTCGTGCGCCGCAACTCGACGCAGGGGCTCACGGTGGTCATCGACCACGGCAACGGCTACACCACTTCGTACAGCCACCTGTCGAAGAGCAACGTCTCGAAGGGACAGCAGGTGCGCCGCGGCGACATCATCGCCCTTTCGGGCGACACGGGCCTCTCGCTCTCGCCCCACCTCCACTACGAGGTGCGCCACAACGGCATGCGCGTCGACCCAATCCACTACTTCTTCATGGAGCTCTCCCCGGCCGAGTACCAGCGCATCATGCGCATCGCACAGTCGGGCATGCAGTCCTTCGACTGACGGCTCCCACCCCCGACAGCAAAATCCCGAACGATGAACACACCCCGCACCGACACCCGCATACGACTCATCCTGCTCGACTTCGACGGCACGCTGGCCGACACGCGGCGCGCCAACACACTCGCCTACCTGGCAACGCTCGGCGAAGCAGGCATCCATCTGAGCGAGGAGGAGTACGCGGCCCGCTACTTCGGCATGCGGTGCAACGAATTTCTGAGCCTCGTCGGCATCGCCGACCCCGCCGAGCGCGAGCGGCTGCGGCTGCGCAAAATCGAACTCTATCCCCGCTATTTCGACAGCGTGCGGCTCAACCGCCCGCTATGGGAGTTCTGCCGCCAGTTTCAACAGGGCGGCGGCCGGGTGTGGGTCGTCTCGACGGGGAGCTACGACAACATCCACAACGTGATGCGGCACACGGGCATAGGCGGGCCGGACGACCCGGCGGAGCTGAGCCCCGAAGGGCGGGTCGACGGCATTCTGACGGGAGCCGACGTCGTGCACGGCAAGCCCGACCCCGAGTGTTTTCTCGAAGCGATGAAGCGCGAGGGGTGCCGCCCCGAAGAGACGCTCGTCTTCGAGGATTCGGACATAGGCGTAGAGGCCGCACGCCGAAGCGGCGCCGGCTACATACGCGTCAAACTCTGAGGCTGAGGCTCAACGAAGCCTTCCATCCGCCAGCGGCTCCCGGTCGCGGCGGTTTTTCTTTGCCTTCTTCGGCTTTTTGGGCTTCTTCGGCTTTTTGTGTTTTCCAGGATGACCAGGATGACCGGGATGACCGGGATGACCCGGATGGCCCGGAGGCGGCACCTCGTGGTGCGGTCGGGGCGGATGGGGACGCGCAGGACGGTTCACGGCGCAGGACGAAACGAGCAGGGCCAGCACAAGCAGCCACATGCTCCAGAATTTGCGTTTCATGGGAGCCGACATTTTTACTCGATACAAATTTACTCTTTTTTGCGAGACCGCAAAATTCCGCCGGGACATTGTCCGCCCCGAACGGCACGACGCCCCTCGCTCCCGAACATGCCGGCCATACGGATTCGGATGCAGACACCGGGAGCAGACACCGGGAGCAGACGCCAAGCGCCAGAGGCAGAACATGAAAACCTCGAACGCGGAGCTGCAAATGTCGGGCCGAACGGAAACGACCCGCTGCACGGCGGCATGCAGCGGGTCGTTTCGCATGGAGGGCTCTCCGGCAAGAGAGGCGTCTGACCTGACTCAGCGGCGGCAGATGACGTTGAAATCGCAGTAACGGCACGTATCGGCATCGGCACACTGGCGGAAAGGCTGCTCCCGGTCGAACAGCTCGGCCAGCGTTTCGCGCACCAGCTCCTCGAAAGGCCCTTCGTAAAGCGAATAGGGGGCACCCCGCACGCCGAGCTCCCGGTCGACGAGCAGCGGCGAATAATCCGCCCCGTGCATCCGGCGCACGTAGTAGAGCTGCGGCACGGCATCGCATCCGCGCGCGTGGCGCAGCATCATGGCATAGAGCAGCGTCTGGAGGATGTTCGACAGCCGCTGTTTGCCCTCGCCGCGGAAGAGGTTCCCGAGCCCGTCGAACTCGAGGTGAGGCGTACCGGTCTTGTAGTCGACCACGCGCAGCGAGCCGTCGTCGAGCCGGTCGATGCGGTCGGCAATGCCGGCGAACTTCATCCGCAGCGCCCGCCCGCCGGCCTCGAACGGGAAGTCGTAGCGCACCTCCTCCTCGAGACCTGTGACCGTGAAACGGTCGTTGGCCGCATCGTAGGCCATCACCCCGTCGTGCAGGTAGCGGACCACGATTTCGCGCACGAGCAGCAGATTGCCCGTATAGTCGGCCGACGAGGCGCCCGGTTCGCCGAGGTAGTGTTCGTTGATGGCCTCCTCGACAGCCTGCGCCACCTCACCCGAGTGCATCAGCGCCCGAAGGCTTGCTGACGGATGGAGTTCGTTGCGGACCTTGCCGTAGAGCCGCTGCACGGCAGCGTGGAGAATCGTACCGAACATCGGGGCATCGACCTCCTCCGACACCTCGTCGTCGGCGCGCAGCCCAGCCACCGAGTAGAAGTAGAAGCGCATCGGGCAGGCCACGTAACGGAAGAAGGCCGTCGGCGAGAGTGCCGCCTGGCTCGCCGGGTCGACGAAGCGCTCGAGCGAACGCATCACGTCGTCGTCCTTGGCCACCTCAATCGGGGCATTCTCGGCCAGATTGACATCGACCCCGACCTCGACGTGGCGCACGGAAAAACCGCTCTCGTAGTCGAGCTGGCGGATGTAGCGGCTGGGCTCGCCGGTCGACTTCTCGTCGGCATGCGAGCAATAGAGCATGTGGACCGTCCGCGCCCGCTGGATGAGGCGGTAGAAATAGTAGGCGTAGACGCCCTCGTGGTGCTCGGGCGTGGGCAGGTCGTAGGCGGCACGCAGGTTATAGGGGATGAACGACGACTGGGCGGCGAAGCTGCCGGGGAAGTTGTCGTCGTGCATCGACAGCAGGATGACGTGTTCGAAGTCGAGGTTGCGCGTCTCGAGGATACCCATCACCTGGATGCCCTCGAGCGGTTCGCCCTCGAAGGGGACACGCAGCGTCTGCAGGTGGCGGCGCAGCAGCGAGACATAGATTTCGGTCGTCAGCTCGATGTCGCACTCCTCGAGCGTGTTGCGCAGCTTGACGATTTCCTCCGAGAGGACGGCCAGGAACTCCCGGCGGCGGCGCACGTCGTCACCCTCGAAGGGAAGCCGCGCCACGGCGTCGAGCGTCGCGAGCAGCCAGTCGGACAGTTCGCGCCAGCCATCGGCCGGGCGGAACAGACGCTCGAGGAAGGGATTGCGCGCAAGCCATCCGGCACCGACCGTAATCCGGCGTTCGAGCAGCACCTTGTCGGCAAGTTCGCGCGTGAGCGCTGCGTCGCACTCCGACACATAGGGATGCGCCAGCAGCCCCGTCACGTCGGCATGGTAGAAGAGCGCCTCGCCGCACTGCATCCGACGGCGGTGCTGCAGCTCGACCAGTCGCTCGACAAACGAGTAGGCCAGCGTCTGACGCAGCGGATAACCCATCGTGACGTTGACCTTCCCGACCTCCTCGGGCAGGGCATAGAGCAGCGGCAGGAGCAGGTTTTCGTCGGTGAGCACCACGGCGGTCTCCTTGCCCAGCGGACCGCAGGTGCGGTTCAGTTCGCGCAGGATTTCGCCCACGTACTTGCACTGCACGGCATTCGAGACGCACGAAACGGCGACGAGCTCCTTCTCACGGCGGAAGTTGTCGTGCGACACGGCGCCAGCCGACGGGAAGGTCACGACGTTGCGCCGGACAAACATGCCGGCCTCCTGCGCCGTATCGTCGCGGTAATAGTCGTCGAAATCCCAGTAGAACTCGGCCCCGGCGGCCGAGGCCAGGTGCTTGAACAGCTCTTTCTCGCACTCCGACAACGCATTGAAGCCCGCAACGACGAAGCGGCGCGGACGGTCGAAACGGAACTCGCCGCTGCGCAGCCGCTCGATGGCCGCGCGCTGCATCATGCCGCCATAGGCGATTCCCAGCTCCTCGAGACGCTGGCGGAAGCGGTGGTAGAGCGGCCGGAGCGTCTTCCAGAGCGCCAGGAAGCGGCGCTTCTCCTCCGAGAGGTAGGCTTCCTCGCCGAAAGTCGACCAGAAGGAGCGGACGAGCCGCTGCTGCTCGGGCGTGAGGTACGAGAGGTCGGCTTCGAGCTCCTTGAGTTCCGAAAGGTTGCGCAGCAGCATGTCGGCATCGACCCGGTACTTGTCGATGGAGTCGAAATCCGAGAGGAGCATCTCGCCCCAGAAGTAGAAGCGGTCGAAGGGCTCGTCGTGGAATTCGCGGTAGATTTTGTAGAGCTCGGTGACCAGCCGCACGCGGTCGGCCGTCCGCAGCCCCGAAATCTCCGACATCAGCTCGTCGACGGTCGTCCAGCGGGGCTGCCAGAGCGGCCGGCCGACCAGTTCCGAAAGAGCGTCGGCGAAGAAGATACGGGCACGCCGCGACGGGAAGAGGAGCTCCAGCGATGAGAGCTCCTCCCCGTAGCGGGCATACAGCGCCGCAGCAACTTCACTCAGAAAACCCGCCATGGAGTTACTCCTTCAGATGACGGATGTCGCCTCCGAGGAACTTCGTTCCGCCGCGGACGATGCCGGGAGTGCCCTTGTAGCGGATGGAGGCGTTGGTCGAGGTCTTGCCCTCGAAGCGGTCGGTCACCCACAGCGAGATATCGGCGCCACTCTGGGCATTGACCGTAGCGGCCATCACCTCGAGCCCCGAGGCCTGGAGCTTGCCCGTCGTGGCGAAGAGCGACAGATAGCGCGCCGAGCCCGTCAGGTCGACCGTACTCTTGCCCGCCAGCTCCATCTTCAGGTCGTCGACCTCCATCGTCATCACCAGCGACGCATTGCCGCCGACCGAGAGGTCGAAGAGCGTGCGGCGCAGCGTGTCGGCGAAGGTCACCGAGGCGTCGTAGACGGTAAGCTGCTCCAGCTCGTTGTAGTAGAGGGTCACCTGCGAACGGTCCGTACGCTGCGACGAGGGACGCTCGGTGATTTTCAGCACGCGGTCCTTGACCGTAAAGCGGAATTTGGTATCGGAACCCTTCGTGTCGTAGACGATTTTCGGAGCCTCGGAGGCGGGAATCCGCACCAGACGGATATCCAGCGGAGCGTCCACAACCAGCGCCGAATAGGAGGTGAGCCAGTCGCTCTCTCCGGCATTCCGGTCCGTTTCCTGTGCACGAAGTCCGCCGAGGGCAAGCAGCGCCGCTGCGACGCTCAGAATCAGTTTCTTCATAGTCGTATTGCTTAAATATTGCTTGAATTACACGGCTCTAAATTACAAAATTATCGCGAAAAACCGCCTCCGTTCGGGTTTTGTTTCGTACTTTTATGGGACAAAAACCGACGGAAAGCAGATGCGGGCGAAGATACTCAATGCCAGCGCCGGGTCGGGAAAAACCTACCAGCTGGCCTACAAATACATACACGATGTCATCGAGCGGCCGGAGCTCTACCGGCACATCCTGGCCGTGACCTTCACCAACAAGGCCACCGAGGAGATGAAGAGCCGCATCCTGCGCGAAATCCACCTGCTGGCTTCGGGCGGACCGAGCGCCTATGCCGAATCGCTGCGCCGCGAGCTGGAGCTCGACGAGCGGACGCTCCGACAGAGGGCCCGCGACGTCCGCTCGCGCATTCTGCACGACTATTCGCACTTCACGGTGCTGACCATCGACACCTTCTTCCAGCGCATCCTGCGCGCCTTCATCCGCGAGCTGGGCTTCGACCTCGACTACAACGTCGAAATCGAGACCGAGAGCCTGCTGGCCAAGAGCGCCGACACGCTCGTGGAGGCCATCACCGAGAACCGCGAGCTGCAGCGCTGGCTCACGGACTTCGTCCAGGAGCGCATCGAGGACGGCCGCCGGTGGGACATCCGCGACGGAATCCTTGCCCTCTCGGGCGAACTCTTCAAGGAGAAGAACAAGGAGGCGCTCGCCCGCGCCCTGCCCAAGGAGGAGCTGCGCCGGCTGGTCGGCAAGGCGGGCGAAAAGGCCCGTGCGACCCGCCAGCTGCTGCAGGAGAAGGCGCGCGAGGCGCTGCGTCTGATGGAGGAGGCCGGCGTCTCCCCGTCGGACTTCACGGGCAAGAGCCGCAGCTTCGCCAACTACTTCCTCACGGCGGCCGGCGACGAGCTGAAACCGCCGACGGCCACCGTCGAACGGATGAGCCGCACCACCGAGGGATGGTGTGCCAAGGGTTCGCCCGCACAGCCGCTCGTCGCCCGGCTGCAACCGCTGCTGCGCGACATCTGCGACATCTTCCGCAGCAACGTCCGGTTGTGGAACACTGCGGTGCTGCTGCGCGAGAACTACCGCAGTTTCGCCCTGCTGGCCGACCTCTACGCCCAGGTGCAGCGGCTCTGCGACCAGGAGAGCACGATGCTCCTTTCGGAGACGAAATACATCCTGGCCGAATTCATCGGCCACAACGATGCGCCGTTCATCTACGAGAAGGTGGGCAACCGCTTCGAGCGCTACATGATAGACGAATTCCAGGACACCTCGGCGCGCGAGTGGCGCAACTTCCTGCCGCTGCTGCGCAATGCCATGGCGCAGTCGCAGGACATCTCGGTCTTCCTGGTGGGCGACATCAAGCAGTCCATCTACCGCTGGCGGGGCGGCGACTGGAAGATACTCCACAACGAAGCCCGCAACGAACTCTCGCCCGAGGATACCGAGGTGGTCAACCTGCGCGACAACTGGCGCTCGCTGCCGACGGTCGTCGGGTTCAACAACCGCATCATGGAGCGTATCGTCGCCGCCGACAACCGCTCGCTCAACACGATGCTCGACGAGGCGGCCGACTCGGGCGCCATCGCCGCCGAACGGGCTGCCGAGCTGCACGATACGCTCGCAGCAGCCTACCGCGACCATACCCAGACGCCGCGCCGCCTGAAGGACGGGCCGGGCTACGTCTCCGTCACGGCCTGCGCGGGCGAGCCGCCCGTCGTGGCCCGCATCAAGGAGGTGCTCGACCGCGGATTCCGCCCCTCGGACATCCTCATTCTGGTCCGCAGCGCCACGGACGGCGCGCGCATTGCGGCCGAACTGCTGCGCTTCAAGCAGGAGAACCGCGACGAGCGCTACCGCTTCGACGTCATGACGCGCGAGGCGCTCATCGTGGGCAACGCTCCGGTGGCCGGGTTCCTGATAGCCGCACTGCGGCTGACCGTCAACCCCGACGACTCGCTCAACCGGGCCATCTACAACCGCTACCTCGGGCGCCCGTTCGGCGCAGCGCTGCCCGACGACGAGCGCGACTTCTGCCGTGCACTGCGGCTGCTTTCGCCCGAGGAGGCCTTCGAGCGGATTGTCATCCGCCACCATCTGGCCGACCGCTGCGACCAGACGGCCTACCTGCAGGCCGTCCACGAACAGCTCATCGCCTTCTGCTCGGGCAAAATCGCCGACATACCGCTCTTCCTGCGCTGGTGGGACGAACAGGGCAGCGGCCGCTCGCTGAGCATCGAACAAGGCGAACGGACCGTCGAAATCACCACCGTCCACAAGGCCAAGGGGCTCGAACGGCCGGTGGTCATCATCCCCTACTGCTCGTGGCAGCTCGACCCCAAATCGAGCGGTAACGTCACCAACATCGTCTGGGCCGAGGCCAGCGACGAGGAGGCTGCCATCGGACAGTTCCCGGTGCGCTACAAACGGGCGATGGCCGACTCGGAATTTTCGGAGGCCTACTACCGCGAACTGGTCTACTCGCACGTCGACAACATCAACCTGCTCTACGTGGCGCTGACGCGTGCCGCCGAGTCGCTCCATGTCTTCATCCCTTCGGGGGGCAAGGGGGCCAACGTCGGGGCACTGCTGTGGCAGGTGCTTGCGCCCGAGGCCGACGGATGCAGGCTCGGGGAGCTTGAGGGACGGCTGACGGAGAGCGAAGCGGGGCAGGAGTGCTCGTTCGGCAGTTTCGACGGCCCGGCACCCCGCAAGGGCGGGTCGGGCGCGGTCGGCCACCTTCTGCTCGAACACTACCCCACCGCCATGGCCGACCTGCGGCTGCGGCTTCCCTCGCAGCGATACTTCGAGGAGGAGTCCGACGCCCTGCCCTCACCGCGCGATTTCGGCATCCTGATGCACAAGGCCTTCGAGCATGCGACCAGCGAGGAGGAGATTCGCCGGAGCGTCGCCCAGATGCAGACGGACGGAGTACTCTCCGGGGCCGAGGCCGAGGCACTCGGCCAAAAGCTCGACGAAGCGCTGGCCGACCCCGTCGTACGCGAATGGTTCACCGGCGAATGGCAGGAGGTGCGCACCGAGAGCGACATCATCCTTCCGGCGGCGGAGGTGCGGTCCGGCGGCACGGGAGGCGCGACGCGCGGTTCGGTGACACGCCGGCCCGACCGCGTAATGATGCGTCAAGGCGACACGGAGCGACAGGTCGTGGTGGTCGACTACAAGTTCGGCGAACACGAAACGGCGGGGCACCGCCGGCAAATTGGCGAATACATGCGGCTGCTGCGCGAGATGGGCTACGACGATGTCAAGGGCTATCTGTGGTACGTGCGCCTGCGCAAGGTGGTGGAGGTGCCCGCAGCGGGGCGATAATGGAAGCCGCGGGGAGCGACCTCAAAAAAAGCAAAAACGGGCGCCGGCCCGACACGTCCGGAATCGGGAGCCGCCCAGCCTGCGGAACAGCGGGCCGAGTCCCGGGCCGCCGGGCCGAAAGGCTCCTTGCGCGGCAAACGAACGTTCCAGTGCGGGAGATGCGCAACCGCAGTTTATACGCAGCCAGGCGCACCCGAAGCCTCCCCGACTGGCGGCAGCAAGCCAGATGTTCAAGACTATTCCTGATATCCGACGCCGCCCGAGCTTCCGACGCCACTCCTGGCATCCGACGCCATTTCAAGCGTCCGACGCCGTTCCCGAGCGTTCAAGGCCATTCCGGCACACACGAGACAGACCAAACCATCCTGTGCCGTCGCGACTGGCGGCGGCAAGCCTAGCATCCGACGCCGCCCCAGGCATCCGACGCCGTTCCCGAGCGTTCAAGGGCCATTTCGACACACACGAGACAGACCGAACATCCTGTGCCGTCGCGACTGGCGGCGGCAAGCCTAACGTCCGACGCCGCCCCAGGCATCCGATGCCGCCCCAGGCATCCGACACCACTCCGGCAGCCCGGCAACAAAAAAAAAGCGAAGCACCCCGCAGGGATGCTTCGCTTCTCCTTGGAATCGGGAGTAACCGTTACTCGCCCAGAGCGAAACGCTTGTAGGCAATGACGGTAGCCTCCTTGTCGGCCTTGTGGATGAACTCGGCGATGGTCTCCTTCTCGCCTACGACAGCCTGGTTGAGCAGCGTGTTCTCCTCGAAGAACTTGCGCATCTTGCCCTCGGCAATCTTCTCGAGAATGGCCTCCGGCTTGTTGGCGTTCTTCGGGTCCTGCTTCATGGCCTCGACGGCGATCTTGCGCTCGTGCTCTACGACCTCGGCCGGGCAGTCTGCCTCCGAAATCGAAACCGGAGCCATGGCCGTAGCCTGCATGGCAACGGTGTGGGCTACCTCGGCGGGAACCTCCTTGTTGAAGCCAAGGATGGTACCGAGCTTCTTGTTGAAGTGCACGTAAGCAGCGCAGTAGGGAGCCTCGATGCGGGCATAGAAAGCCAGCTCGATTTTCTCGCCCGTCTGACCCGACTTCTCGGTCACCATCTCCTCGACGGTGTGACCCTCGGCGTTCTTCGTGGCGAGCAGCGCGTCACGGTCGGCAGCGTCGGCAGCAACGGCAACCTCGAGCATCGCCTCGGCCGAAGCCGTATACTCAGCGTTCTGTGCCACGAAGTCGGTCTCGCAGGCCAGGCAGAGCATGTAAGCCTTCTGGCCGACAATCTTCGTCACAACCACACCCTCGGAGGCGGTACGGTCGGCACGCTTGGCTACCACCAGCTTGCCCTTCTCGCGGATAATGTCCTGAGCACGCGCATAGTCGCCTTCCGCCTCCTGAAGGGCCTTCTTGCAGTCCATCATGCCGGCGCCGGTCATCTTGCGGAGCTTCATCACATCAGCAGCTTTGATTTCCATAGTCTTTCGTATCTTTAATCGTTCGTAATTCGAAAATTTCCCGTGCTTACTCGGCCTTGGCCTCCTCGGTTGCAGGCTCCTCGAACGGAGTCTCAACAGCGGCTACAACCTCGGCTACGGCAGCCTCCTCGGCGTCAAACGACTCCTTGACAGCCTTCTTGATGCGGGGCTTGCCCTCCTTCTTGGGAGCAGCCTCACCGCTGGCGGCAGCCTCCTGAGCCTCCTTCTCCTTTTCGAGACGGCGCTCCTCGGTACCCTCGGCGATGGCGGCGCACATGGCGTCAACCACTACGGCAATCGACTTGGCAGCATCATCATTTGCAGGGATAACGTAATCAATGTCGGTCGGATCACAACAAGTGTCTACCATTGCAAATACGGGGATGCTCAGTCGCTTGGCCTCCTTCACGGCGTTGGCCTCCTTCTGTACGTCGACAACGAACAGAGCGGCCGGAAGACGCGTCAGGTCGGCAATCGAACCGAGGTTCTTCTCCAGCTTCGCACGCTGACGGGCAATCTGGAGCTTCTCGCGCTTCGAGAAATTATCGAACGTGCCGTCGTTGGTCATCTTGTCGATGGTGGCCATCTTCTTGACGGCTTTACGGATGGTGGGGAAGTTGGTCAGCATACCGCCTGCCCAGCGCTCCGTAACGTAGGGCATTCCGACGGCTGCTACCTTTTCGGCAACAATCTCCTTGGCCTGCTTCTTCGTGGCTACGAACAGCACACGGCGGCCGCTCTTGGCAATCTGCTTGATGGCTGCAGCTGCTTCATCGATTTTCAGCACGGTCTTGTGCAGGTCGATGATGTGGATGCCGTTCTTCTCCATGAAGATGTAGGGCGCCATTTTGGGGTTCCATTTGCGCTTCAGGTGACCGAAGTGCGCACCGGCATCCAATAAGGTATTGAAATCTGTACGTGACATTTTTTGTTTTCTTTGTTTGTTTTAAATCTCTGTTCTTCAACTCTCCGGGTAGCGGCGAACGTCCGGTCCCGAGGAGTTTTCCGCGACGCGGCAAACGAAGGGTAATACCTCTCTGTATTGCGGCCCGCCGTACGGTTCCGCACCGCAGGGCCATAATATATAATAGGTAGTCGCTCCGTTTTGGCAACCGTCGTCGTGCTTGCCGAAAATCCGGTCGTGCGTATTAACGCTTGCTGAACTGGAACTTGCGACGTGCTCCGGGCTGACCGGGCTTCTTACGCTCAACCTCGCGGGGGTCACGCGTGAGGAATCCGGCCTTCTTCAGCACCGGACGCATCTCGGCGTCAATCTCGCACAGTGCGCGTGCGATACCCAGACGAGCGGCCTCGGCCTGTCCCTTGATGCCACCGCCATCGAGGTTGATGGTGATGTCGTAGCTCTCGGCAGTGTTGGTAGCCAGCAGCGGCTGTTTTACCTGGAACTGCAGAATCTCGAGCGGGAAATAGGCTGCAAGCTCCTTGTGGTTGATTGTAATCTGACCCTTGCCCGGCTTCACGAATACGCGAGCCACAGCGGCCTTACGACGACCTACGGTGTTTACAACTTCCATAACTCCTCTTACTTAATCTCGTTCAACTTAATCTGCTTGGGGTTCTGCGCAGCGTGCGGATGCTCGGCGCCGGCATACACCTTGAGGTTCTTGAGCTGTGCAGCGCCCAGGCGCGTACGGGGCATCATGCCCTTGACAGCCTTCTCAATCAAGAACGTCGGTTTCTTTACCAGGTACTCGGCGGGAGTAGCATAGCGCTGGCCGCCGGGGTAACCCGTGTGACGCGTGTAGACCTTGTCGGTCATCTTGTTGCCCGTGAGCTTCACCTTCTCTGCGTTGATGACGATGACGTAGTCACCGCAATCGGCGTGGGGGGTAAAGCTGGGCTTGTTCTTGCCGCGGAGGATTTTCGCAATCTGCGAGGCAAGACGTCCCAATACCTCGTTCGTAGCATCGATGACAATCCACTCCTTGGTAACCGTCGATGCATTGGCCGAGATAGTCTTGTAGCTTAATGAATCCACTTTGTTTACGTTTAGTTTAACTTGTTTGTAATCCGTTTCCCGCACTTTACGGGTGCGCAAAGGTACGAAAAAGTTTTGGATATGCAAAACAGGTTGAAAATCTATTCGAAAAATTTGTCCCGACCCCTCGGTCCGACGACAAAAAAGGGCTTCCCCCATCGGGAGGAAGCCCTTGACTTCAGGATTGCGGCAAACCCTATCCCAGGAACGAGAGCAGGATACCCGCAGCGACGGCCGAGCCGACGACGCCGGCCACGTTGGGACCCATGGCGTGCATCAGCAGGTAGTTGCTCGGGTCCTCCTTCTGCCCCTCAATCTGAGAGACGCGGGCAGCCATCGGAACCGCCGAGACACCGGCCGAACCAATCAGCGGGTTGATTTTGTTCTCCTCCTTGCTGAAGAGGTTCATGAACTTGGCCAGCAGAACGCCGCCCGCCGTACCCATGGCGAAGGCGATGACGCCCAGCAGCAGGATACCCAGCGTACGGAAGTTCAGGAAGGCCTCGGCCGTAGCCGTAGCACCTACCGTCAGACCGAGGAAAATCACGACGATGTTCATCAGCTCGTTCTGAACGGTCTTGCTCAGACGGTCCACCACGCCGCACTCCTTCATCAGGTTACCGAGCATGAGCGAGCCAATCAGCGGCGCAGCGCTGGGCAGCAGCAGGGCAATGATGACGGCAATGATGAGCGGGAAGATAATCTTCTCGGTCTTCGAGACGGGACGCAGCTGGCGCATCTTGATGGCGCGGTCCTTCTTCGAGGTGAGCGCGCGCATGATGGGCGGCTGAATCACCGGCACGAGTGCCATGTAGGAGTAGGCCGCAACGGCAATCGGGCCCAGCAGCTCGGGAGCGAGCATCGAGGTGAGGTAGATGGCCGTAGGACCGTCCGCACCGCCGATGATACCGATGGAAGCGGCCTCGTTGGGAGCGAATCCCAGCGCATAGGCGCCGATGAAGGTCAGGAAGATGCCAATCTGTGCCGCAGCACCCAGCATGAAGCTCTTGGGGTTGGCAATCAGCGGACCGAAGTCGGTCATGGCACCCACGCCCACGAAGATAAGGCAGGGATAGATACCGAGCTTGACACCCAGATAGAGGTAGTCGAGCAGTCCGGCTTCAGCCACGAAACGGTCCCAATGCACATGACCGCCGGCAAAGAGCGACGTGTGGTAGAGATTGGCGTCGGGAAGGTTCGTCAGCAGCATGCCGAAGGCGATGGTCAGCAGCAGCAGCGGCTCGAATTTGTGCTTGATGGCCAGGTAGAGCAGGAAGAAGGCCACGCAAATCATCGCCACATTGCCCCAACCCATCGACTCGAACAGAGCTGCGATGCCGGTCGACCCGGCGAAGTCACGCAGACTGTCCCAAACGAAATTGGAGTTCGAGGTCAGAAAGGTCCACATAGCGCTTATTCGATTACAATCAGGTTATCGCCCTCCATTACCGTAGCGCCCTGCTGAACGGAAATCTCCTTAACCACACCGCCGCGGTCGGCGTCGATGTTGTTCTCCATCTTCATGGCTTCGAGCACGACGAGCGTCTGACCCGTGGTAACGCGGTCGCCCACGTTCACCTTGACGGCAAGCACCGTACCGGGCAGCGGGCTCTTCACCGCATAGCCCGAGCTGGGAGCCGAAGCGCTCAGACGGGGCGACGGAGCCGCCGTGGCGGGCGTAATCATCGCACTGTTAGCCGACTTGGGAGCGGGAGCCACCTGGGGTTTCGACGTCTTGGCAGCCTTGGCACCCTCGATTTCGACCTCAAACTCGACGCCATTGACCACAACGTGTGCCAACGTCGAGGACTCGTTGACGTCGTCGATTTGCACGTCGTAATTATGTCCGTTGATTTTCAAAGAGTAATCTTTCATTGCTTTCTAAAAGTTATTTTCTGTCTGGCATCTGGGTTAATCCGTGAATTTTCGAGTTCCAAGGCGAGTAGGCACGCTTGATACTCATAATCGTCAACACCTCCGACTCCTTGTCGTGCAGGGCGCCGCGATAGATTCGGAGAGCCGTTGCGATGGCTGCAATCACCTCCTCCTCGACCTCCACCTCGGCGGCGGGCTGCTTGGCCCGCTTGGCGGTGAAGATGCTGCCGAAGATTTTCATGATTCCGACCAGCAGCAGCAGCATGACCACCACCAGGCAGAAACCGATGAGTGAGACCCACAGAATCTCCGACCAGGTCCATTCAATTGCTAATACGTTCATGACATGTACGGATTACAGAGGAATGTTCGAGTGTTTCTTGGGCGGATTCTGCAGGCGCTTCGTGGCGAGCGACTGCAGCGCACGGATGATGCGGAAGCGCGTGTTGCGCGGCTCGATGACATCGTCGATATAGCCGTAGCGGGCGGCGTTGTAGGGGTTCGAGAACTTGTCGTTGTACTCCTTCTCCTTCTCGGCGATGAATGCGGCCTTCTCCTCGGGTTTGTCGGCCAGTTCCTTGAGCTCCTTGCCGTAGAGCACCTCAACGGCGCCGCTCGCACCCATCACGGCGATTTCGGCCGTCGGCCATGCGTAGTTCACGTCACCGCGGATGTGCTTCGACGACATGACGATGTAGGCACCTCCGTAAGCCTTGCGCAGCGTGACGGTAATCTTGGGCACCGTAGCCTCGCAGTAGGCGAAGAGCAGCTTTGCGCCGTGGGTAATCACGCCGCCGTACTCCTGGGTCGTACCCGGCAGGAAGCCCGGAACGTCGACCAGCGTCACCAGCGGAATGTTGAACGCGTCGCAGAAGCGCACGAAACGGGCGGCCTTGCGGCTGGCGTTGATGTCGAGCACGCCGGCCATGAACTTCGGCTGGTTGGCGATGATGCCGACCGACTGGCCGTTGAAGCGGGCGAAGCAGGTGATGACGTTCTTGGCATAGCCGGCTGCCGACTCCAGATACTCGCCGTTGTCGACGATGGCGCGGATAACCTCGGCCATGTCGTAGGGCTTGTTGGCGTTATCGGGGATAATCTCGTTGAGTGAATCCTCCAGACGGGTAATCTTGTCGGTGCAGACCGTCAGCGGAGCGTCCTCCATGTTGTTCTGCGGCATGTAGGAGAGCAGCTTGCGAATCAGGCCGATACCCTCCTCCTCGGTATCCACGGCGAACTGAGCCACGCCGGACTTGGTGGTGTGCATGAGCGCACCGCCCAGCTGCTCCTGCGTCACATCCTCGCCCGTCACGGTCTTCACGACCTTCGGACCCGTGAGGAACATGTTCGACGTCTCCTTCTTCATGATGATGAAGTCGGTCAGCGCGGGCGAATATACGGCACCGCCGGCGCAGGGGCCGAAGATGGCCGAAATCTGGGGAATGACACCCGAAGCCATCACGTTACGCTGGAAGATGTTGGCGTAACCGGCCAGAGCGTTGACACCCTCCTGGATACGTGCGCCACCCGAGTCGTTGATACCGATGCAGGGAGCGCCGTTGCGCATGGCCATGTCCATCACCTTGCAGATTTTGTCCGACATCGAGAGCGAGAGCGAACCCGCCGTCACGGTGAAGTCCTGTGCGAAAACATAGACCAGACGGCCGTCGATGGTACCGTAACCCGTTACGACACCGTCGCCGAACGTGTGGCTCTTGTCCATGCCGAAATCGTAGCAACGATGCGTCACGAACATGTCGAACTCTTCGAAGCTGCCTTCGTCGAGCAGCATCTGAATACGCTCGCGCGCCGTATATTTGCCCTTGGCATGCTGCGCATCGATACGCTTCTGACCACCTCCGAGACGCGCCTTCTCGCGGTTCTCGATGAGCTGGTTGATTTTGTTCTGAATTTCACTCATAAAGATATGCTTGATTTGTAGATTTCAACTTCCGGCGACCCCGCCTCACCTCCCGGGAAAACCCCGCCGAGGCGGGGTTCGGCAGCACCGCAGTGCTGTCCGTCGGGGCGACAGAGCCGCAGAGGGGTTGTCGTCGTTCGTTATTTGTTCTTATTCTCGCACAGCTCGGTGAGGATGCCCTGCGTCGACTTCGGGTGCAGGAAGGCGATGGTCATGCCCTCGGCGCCCTTGCGCGGAGTCTTGTCGATAAGGCGGATACCGTGAGCCTCGGCGTCGGCCAGCTGACCCTCGATGTCCTCGCAGGCAAGCGCCATGTGGTGGATACCGATACCGCGGTTCTCGATGTACTTGGCGATGGTCGAATCCTCCGAAGTGGGCTCCAGCAGCTCAATCTTCGTCTGGCCCAGCATGAAGAACGCCGTGCGGACCTTCTGGTCGGGCACCTCCTCGATGGCATAGCACTTCAGACCGATTACATTCTCCCAGTAGGGAATTGCTTCATCCAGGCTCTTCACTGCGATGCCGAGATGCTCGATGTGAGATACTTTCATAGCTAAACAGATTTAAGTAGGTTATATCGTTTCGAATCTATTCCGACAACGTGTTATTTTGCGAACACAAAGATACATCTTTAATTAAAAAGTAAAAACAAAAAACCGAATTTTTCACTTTTGCATGACGGCCGCGCGCCCCTTCGGCCGAAAGCCCCGCGCGACGGGCGGGAGCCATCGGCCCTTTCGGACAGAAAAGACCCCAAACCGACGAGTCGCCGGGCCAGTCCGGGACCGATGAGGTCCGCCCCAACCGGAGGCCGTGCCCGCCGGCAAGGTCCGCTGCAGGAGCCCGCCGACAACGAGCCCCCCCGCAAATGGAGGGCCAGCGGAGAAGCAGGCGAAGAAGCAGACGGAGAGCGGGCGGGAAGCGGGCAGGGAGCGGGCGGGGAAGTAGACGTCGGCCCGATTTTCGCAAGATATTCTGCGAAAGTTCGTCCATCTGACAAATAATTCGTATCTTCGCTTTCGGATAACACCGCAGGCCATGAAAAAATACCTACTCTTCTGTCTGCTTCTTCCGCTGGCTTGGTGCAATGCGGCGCACGCTCAGCGCATCTTCATCGGGAAACGCGCACCCGAACTGCGAATCGCCACATGGCTCGCCGACAGCCGGCCGGCTCCATCTCCGCTGACCTACATCGAGTTCTTCCATACGTCGTCCCCTTCGGGGCTCGCCTCGCTCGAACGTCTGCGCGAGCTTACGGAACGCTACGACGGCCGGCTGCGGGTCATCGTCATCGCCCAGGAGTCGCAGGAGAGCGTGGGTGACCGCCTTGCCCCCTACGTTTCGGAGCATATCGGCGTAGGCTTCGACCCATCGGGCCAGAGCTACATCGTCTTCGGTGTCGAATACGTCCCCTTCGGGGTGCTGACCAACGCCCGGAACCGCATCCTGTGGCTGGGCAACACGCTGCAGCTGACGCCCGAACTGATTGAAAGCAATCTGTAACAAAAACATAAACGCCATGTCATTCACCAAAATAGACCATTACGAGAAGGAGTACTGCGACGCCCACCACGACAGTGCGCTCAACGTAGCCGAGGGTGTCGAGGAGCAGCCCATCATAAGCCCCTACTTCACGCGGCGCAAGAAACGTGCGCTCACGACCGACGAATACGTCGAGGGCATCCTCCGCGGCGACATCACGATTCTCTCGCGCGCCATCACGCTCGTCGAGTCGAGCAACCCGGAGCACTACGCCCAGGCGCAGGAAATCATCGAGCGCTGCCTGCCCCATGCCGGCAAATCGGTGCGCATCGGCATCACGGGCGTTCCGGGAGCCGGCAAGTCGACCTTCATCGAGGCCATCGGCAACATGGTCACCTCGCTCCGCCACAAGCTGGCGGTGCTGGCCATCGACCCCTCGTCGGAGCGCAGCGGCGGTTCGATTCTGGGCGACAAGACCCGCATGGAGAGCATCTGCCACAACCCCGACGTCTTCATCCGCCCTTCGCCCTCGGCCGGTTCGCTGGGCGGCGTGGCGCGCAAGACGCGCGAGACCATCGTGCTGTGCGAGGCGGCAGGCTTCGACGTGATTTTCATCGAGACGGTGGGTGTCGGCCAGTCCGAGACGGCCGTTCACTCGATGGTCGACATGTTCATGCTGCTGCAGATTTCGGGCGCCGGCGACGAACTGCAGGGCATCAAGCGCGGCATCATGGAGATGGCCGACATGATGGTCATCACCAAGGCCGACGGCGAGAACATCCACAAGGCCGAGCTGGCCAAGACCCAGTTCCAGAGTGCGCTGCGCCTCTTCCCCGTACCCGAATCGCAGTGGCGGCCCAAGGTCTACACCTGCTCGTCGGTCGACGGCACGGGACTCGAGGAGGTATGGAAGGGGGTCGAGGAGTTCCTCGACCACACCGAGCGCAACGGCTACTTCCAGCACAACCGCAACCGGCAGAACAAGTACTGGATGTACGAATCCATCAACGAGGCGCTGCGCAACTCGTTCTATCAGGACCCGGCCATCGAGAGCCGCATCGGCGATTACGAGCGGCGGGTGCTCGACGCACGCATCTCGTCGTTCGTGGCGGCCAAGGAGCTGCTGGACCTTTATTTTACCGACAAGGCCGCGCAAAAATAGACGGAAAAGCGACGTTGCAGGAGCAAAAGTCGGTAAGGCACACGCGGCCTTACCGGCTTTTTATATTAAGGGGGTAGGGGCCGACGGCCCGGGGACCTCCAGCCAAACAGGGCGGGATGAGGGCAAAGAACTCCGGGATGGCAACAGCCCACGCGACGGACAACGAATCTCGGGGCGGGCGACGGGCCCCGTGACGAGCAACGGCCTCTGTTCCAGGCGCGACGAAAGCCTTCAGGGAGGGATGAAGGCGCCAGGCCGGGAGACGACGCACGGCATCCGGCCGCCTTCCCCACCCAAAATTTGCGAAACGGAGGACAAAAAAAATGGAGCGCAGCGGCACAAGAAAAGATTTTTTCCCTATATTTGCAGATAGCAGACAAACGAAATTTCGCCGAAATTCGCGAATAGTTCCGCAACATGACGGCATTTCCACGGGACCCGTTTCCCGAAGCGACCCAATGTTGCAGGCTTTCCGGCAAGAGAATCAGAGACGAAACAAAAATATTTACCACCCAAAAAATCCAAACACCATGCAAAACAAACTCTTCACACTTCTGTGCACGGGCTTGCTGGCCTTTGCATTGACGTCCTGCGACAAGGATGAGAGCTCCGACTCCACGAAACTGGCAGCTCCGGTTCTGAGCGTAACGGAGCAGACCAGCAATGGCTTCACCGTAAGCTGGCAGACCGTTGAAAATGCTGCCGGATACGCCTATGTATTAGATAATGAGGCTGAAAAGAGCACCAACGCCACTTCGGTTACCTTCACCGATTTGGAGCCGGGTACCTATACCGTCAAAGTAAAGGCCACGTCCGGCTCGGCCGAGTTCTCCGATTCGAACTACGCTTCGATTTCGGCAACCGTGGAGGAAGGTGGAACTGTCGAGGAAATGACCTTCACGATTGAGGTTTCCGACGTCACCGCCAACACCGCATCCATTACGTGCAAGCCGTCGGACAACAACCAGACCTACCTGCTCAACTATATGACGAAGAGCGTATTCGACCAGTTGTACACGTCCGACGAAGCATTCACGAACGCCCTCATCCAAACCCTGCAGGAAATTGCAGCAGAAGCAGGCATGACGCTCGAGGCTGCCCTCAAGAAGCTGCTTAGCTCGGGTCCGGCAACCATGACTGCGGATGAGCTTACCGGCTCGACCGAATATGTAGCCTATGCATTCGGACTTACAACGGACGGAACGGTCACCTCGTCCGTAACGACGAAGAGTTTCACGACCGAAGAAGCGGTACTCAGCCCCGAAGCTGAAAAGTGGCTCGGCGAGTGGGATGCCACCTCGACCGGCAGACTTGTATGGGCTGTAAGCGGAGAATCCATAGCAGCAACCTATGACCAAAGCACCCCCATGGAACTCAAATTCACCATTTCGTATGAACAAGGTCAGCTTCTGCTCTACGGCTGGAGCCAGGTTTTCAGCGATATTCCCGCACTCTGTGACGTCAACGAGAACGGCGAACTCGAAGTATATGCCGGTGTAACGGTAGGCGCTGCAAGTGAAGGATTCACTCCGACCTGGACTGCCTACAGCATCATGAACGGCTCGCAATATACGCTCGTTACGGGCAGCTACCCCGCCTATACATTCAGCATGAATGGCGACAACATCACCTGCAAGCGTTATGAAGGCAATCTTTCGAATGGCGGAACATTCCAGGCCTTATCGCTCGAAATATACGCGTTGAGTGATACTCAATATACGCTTTACGCCCAGACTTTTCCCGTATACTATGTAGCCGGCGACATCACACTCAAGAAAGCTACGGCTGCAAATTCGATGGAGGCTGCATTGAAGTCCGCTCTGAAGCCTGCCGCTGCAAAGAAGACGCTGCGCACGTACTCCTCCGTAATGGACAACATGCGTGTAGCCATGTAACATAAGAAAGCCGCCACCCGAAGTCCGCAAGGGCCGACGGCCGGCAACCCGAAATGAAAGAGCCCCGGGAAACGTTGAGTTCCCGGGGCTCTTCTATACATCCGCCCGGCTATATCATCCGCCCGACGAACATCCGCAACGCCGGAATCGGATATCCGAACTCACGCCTGACAAGACAGGCCGCACACCTTCGTATCCCGACTCGGCCGCAACGGGACGGACGAAGGAGGCATATCCGACACATGAGGCGCCCGACGAAGGCCGAACGCGTCACCACGGCCCTGCCCTGTCACTTCCGCTCTTCGTCGCCCTTGAGTGTCGGCAGCTTCAACCCGAAGTAGACGGCCACAATCCGAGCCGCGATAACCGCCGCAGCCGCGACAACCTGCAGCGCAGCCCCCCCGATGCCGCAACGGTCGCACACCCAGAAGACCAGTCCGCCGAACACGCAGGCAAGCGCGTAAATCTCCTTGCGGAAAATCAGCGGCACCTCGTTAATCAGAATATCGCGCAACACGCCGCCGGCCGCTCCGGTCATCGTACCCATGATGATGGCCACCCAGAGCGGGAATCCGGCCGCAAGGGTCTTCTCGATGCCCACAACCGTGAAAAGCCCCAGACCGATAGCGTCGAAGACGAAAAAGGTATTGTTCAGCCGGATGAGGTAACGTCCCAGCACGATGACAATGCCGAGCGCAATGGCCGTAACAACCAGATAGACGCTGTCGAGCATCCAGAACGGCGTAACGGAGAGCATCACATCGCGCATCGTACCACCGCCGATAGCCGTAGTGAAGCCGACGACGTAGGCGCCGAACCAGTCGAATTTCTTGGCCGATGCGAGCCGGATGCCGCTGATGGCGAAAGCCAGCGTTCCGAGCATCTCGATGATGAAAGAGACGGTCATAATCCCAATTTTTACCTGTTGTTGCACAGCGGGCGGGAATTTCCCCGCCCGTTTCGGCGGCAAAGATAGCGAAAGGCGAGGGCAGAAAAACAAACTTGTTTGATTTTTTTGCCGAGCCGCAGCCTGTCTTCTCCAAAGACAGTGAAAAACGAGGGCCACGGTGAATCGAAACAAAGAGGCCGGCCCCGTACACAGCCGCCCCTCCACCGCCTCCGCTCCGGTGAAGATGCACAGCGGGCGGTCCGGTAGGTACCGGGCCGCCCGCCTCTCATTCACCGCTCCGGGTCCGAAGACCGGGCGACCAATCATGCTTCGGCAAGCCGTTCCGCCTCCTCCGCGCGCAACCGCTCCACAAGACGGGACATACCGACGGCCGAGCGTTCGCGGATATGCGTCAGCGGATTGCGAATCCACGCCGTATCGGGGTTGCCCGGGTCGACCAGATAGACCGGAATCTCCGGCCGCACGTAACGCACGAGCGAGGCTGCGGGATAGACCGCCAGCGAGGTGCCGGCGACAATCAGCACATCGGCCGCACGCACCAGTTCGACGGCCCGCTCGAACATCGGCACCGATTCGCCGAAAAAGACGATGTGGGGACGCAGCAACGCCCCGTCGGGAGCCTTGGCGTCGAGCGGCTGCTCCCACCCCTCAATCGGGACGACGAGGTCGGGATTGCGCTCCGAACGGAGCTTCATCAACTCGCCGTGAAGGTGGGTCACGCGGGTCGAGCCGGCCCGTTCGTGGAAATTATCGACATTCTGCGTCACCACCTCGACCTCGAAATCATGTTCGAGCTCCGCAATGGCACGGTGCCCCGCATTGGGCTGCTTCTCGAGCAGTTCGCGCCGGCGCAGGTTGTAGAATCCGATGACTTTGGCCCGGTCGCGCGCCAGCGCCTCGGGTGTGCAGACCTCCTCGATGCGGTAGTTGGCCCACAGGCCGTCGGCGTCGCGGAAGGTCGCAAGACCGCTGTCGGCACTCACGCCGGCACCCGTAAAGACGACAATCTTTCTCTTCATAGGGCAATCACAGGTTTGATTTCCCAAAGATACGATTTTCGGCGGGCAAAGTCAAATCTGCAGCCTGTAGCACGGGTAAAAAAGAGTCGGCACACACAACTTGTATTCGACCGTTACGATGGTTACATCGCACGATACAACAGAAAAAAGACACCTCGTTCACAGCCAACTCCGACAAGACATCGTCGCAGCCAATAATAATTATTTTTCAAAAAGCTATATTTTATATTAAAATATTTGCTAATGACGCTCTA
>UQNV01000025.1 GCA_900542505.1 uncultured Alistipes sp. | reverse complement strand
TGGCGCGCTTGAGCGAGAGGTTCGAGCGCACGATGCCCACGTAGTTGGACATGATTTGCTGCACCTCGCGCTTCGACTGGATGAGCATGAGCATCTCCTCGGTGTGCTGTGTGCCCTCGAAGTCCCAGTCGGGAATGCCCTCCTGGAAATCGGTGCGGTCGAGCACCTCCGCGGCGTGGCGTGCGGCCTGGTCGGCGTAGACCAGCGCCTCGATGAGCGAGTTGGAGGCCAGGCGGTTCGCTCCGTGCAGCCCCGTGCAGGAGGTCTCGCCCAGCGCGTAGAGCCGCTTGATGGAGGTCTGGCCGTTGGTGTCGACCTTCACGCCGCCGCAGCAGTAGTGTGCCGCCGGGGTGACGGGAATCCACTGGCGCGTGATGTCGATGCCGATGGAGAGGCACTTTTCGTAGATGTTGGGGAAGTGGCTCTTGACCGATTCGGGGTCCTTGTGCGTCACGTCGAGGTAGACGAAATCCTCGCCCCGCTTGGTCATTTCGCGGTAGATGGCGCGGGCCGTCACGTCGCGCGGCGCGAGCGACTTCATCGGGTGGTACTTGTCCATGAACTCCTCGCCGTTCTGCAGCCGCAGGATGGCGCCGAAGCCGCGCATCGCCTCCGTGATGAGGAAGTTGGGCTTCTCGCCGGGGTGGTAGAGCGTCGTGGGGTGGAATTGGATGAACTCCATGTTCTCGGTGATGGCCTTGGCGCGGTGGCACATGGCGATGCCGTCGCCCGTGGCGACGATGGGGTTCGAGGTCGAGGAGTAGATGTTGCCGCACCCGCCCGTGGCCACGACGGTCACCTTGGCGAGCATGGTTTCGATTTCGTTGGTGTCGAGGTTGAGCACATAGGCGCCGAAGCAGGCCAGGCCGCGCGTATGGCGGGTGACGAACTCGCCCAGGTGGTGCTGCGTCAACAGGTCGATGGCGAAGTGGTGCTCCAGCACGGTGATGTTGGGATGGCGCTGCACCTCCTCGACCAGCGCCCGTTCGATTTCGGCGCCCGTGAGGTCTTCGTGGTGGAGGATGCGGTGCTCCGAGTGTCCGCCTTCGCGGTTGAGCTCGAAACGTCCGTCGGGAGTCTTGTCGAAGCGCGTACCCCAGGCGATGAGGTCGGCGATGAGCTCCGGTGCGCGGCGAACGACCAGCTCGACCGCTTCCCGGTCGCACTTCCCGGCGCCGCAGACGAGCGTATCCTCGATGTGTTTTTCGAACGTGTCGGGAGCGTAGGTCACCGAGCAAATACCGCCCTGTGCGTAGTTGGTGTTGCACTCGTTCATTTCGCCCTTGGTCACGAGGGTCACGTGTCCGTGGGAGGCGGCCTTCAGCGCAAAGCAGAGACCTGCCGCGCCGGAACCGATAACCAGAAAGTCGGTTTTCATAAGATTTCAGAGCATTAAAGCGCTGCAAAGTTACAAAAAATATCGGGAAAGGCCTCGCCCGGAGCCATGGAATCGCAGGCGGGGCGCTCTTTGCGGCGTTTTTCTTCCCGTATTATCCCGGGTGGGGCGACGTTGCGGGGCCTCCGGTGCGGATTTGCAGAATGTTTTGCGTATCTTTGCGCGTGTCAAATTAAGATAACGAATGGAACGACATATCGATATCAACCGCTACGACTACGACCTGCCCGAGGAGCGCATCGCCAAGTTCCCGCTTGAGGAGCGGAGCGCCTCGAAGCTGCTGGTCTACCGCGGCGGCGAGATTTCGGAGCGCCGCTTCGCCGAAATCGGCGAGGTGCTCCCCGCCGGGCAGCTGCTGGTCTTCAACAATACGAAGGTCATCCGCGCCCGCATCATCATGCACAAGCCCTCGGGCGCCCGGGTCGAGGTCTTCTGCCTCGAGCCCTGCGAGCCGGCCGATTACGAGCGCGCCTTTGCCGTCAAGGGCGCCTGCGAGTGGTCGTGCATCGTGGGCAACCTCAAGAAGTGGAAGGAGGGGCCCGTCGAAATCAACTTCGAGCACGACGGCCGCGCCGAACAGCTGCGTGCCTGGCGCGTGGGCGAGGGTGGCCGCGAGCAGCGCGTCCGCTTCGAGTGGACGGTCGACATGACCTTCGGAGAGTTGCTCGAGACGCTCGGCCGCATCCCCATACCGCCCTACCTGAACCGCGAGAGCGAGGAAATCGACAACACGCGCTACCAGACCGTCTACTCGAAGTTCGAGGGGTCGGTGGCCGCCCCCACCGCCGGGCTGCACTTTACGGAGGAGCTCATCGGGCGGATGAAGGCCCGGGGCTTCGAGTTCGAGGAGGTGACGCTCCACGTCGGGGCGGGCACCTTCCTGCCGGTCAAGGACGACGACGCGGCGCGCCACCCGATGCACACCGAGCACTTCGAGGTGCGGCGGCAGACCGTCGGCCGGCTGCTTGCCCGCTGGGGTGACATCACCGCCGTGGGCACCACCTCGGTGCGTACGCTCGAGTCGCTCACGGCCCTGGCGTGGCGCATCCGCTGCGGGGGAGAGCCCGACGCCGCGCGGGTTATCGGGCAGTGGGAGCTCTACGACATCCCCGACTCGTTCTCGGGGCGCGAGGCGCTCGGGACGCTGCTCGCATGGATGGAGGCGCAGGGTGTCGACCGCCTCAAGGCGGCCACCCAAATCATGATTACGCCGCTGGGCTACCGCTTCCGCATCGTGAGCCGCATCGTCACCAACTTCCACCAACCCAAATCGACGCTGCTGCTGCTCGTCTCGGCCTTCGTGGGCGACGACTGGCATCGGATATACGACTACGCTCTGGCGCACGATTTCCGTTTCCTGAGCTACGGCGACTCGTCGGTGCTCATGCCGTGACGGGCGGGTATGCCATTGATTTCAACCCTTAAAATGAAATGCATATGAAGAAACTGTTCTCCCTGGTTCTCCTTTGTGCCGCCGTGTGCGGTGCAGCATCGGCCCAGCAGCCCGCTCCGGCCGATTCGTTGAGCGGTGAGGCGGCCGTCGCGCCTCTTGCCGCCGGAACGCTTTCCGACGAAGCGGCGGCTCCTGCCGCCGCCGAATCCGTCGCCGGGCCTGTCGGCGAAGACGGTGCCGCCGTGGAGCCGGCTGCGGCCGAGGTGCAGGAGCTGCCGGTTGCGGAGGAAAAGGCGGAGCCCGCCAAGCCGCTCCGTCCCAAGTACTTCAACTTCAATTATACCTCCGAAACCCTCACCGACTGGGAGGGCGGGCGCATCCATTCGAAATACGGAGCCGCAATCACCTCGGGCCGGAGCTTCTACCTCCACCGCAAGCCGGTGGCCAAGGTGCTCCGCTTCGGTATCGACGCCACGTGGTTCGACCTGAACTACGTCAACTACGGCGAAGAGATTCACAAGGGTGAAATCTCCATGCATGTGGGCCCCTCGATTACCGTGTCGCCGCTTCGCCGGCTCAACATCCACCTCTATTTCCGTTATGCGCCCACCTTTGCCATGCTCTACGACGGTTCGGCCTTCGGCTACAACTACGCTTCGTACTTCGTTTCGGGCGGCATGCTCTCCTACGGAGTCATCGGCGTGGGCGTCGAGGCTCGCTGGGGCAGCTGCAAGTACAACGGATTCAGCTTCGATGCGGCTGAAGGCGAGGCGGAACCCGCATCGTTCGGCAAGATAAAGGCCTCGGGCATTCGGGCCTACGTGAGCTTCCGCTTCTGAGCCGGAGGCCCCGAGTCTCTTCCCGACCTGCGGCGGATGTCGGCGTGACGGAGCCGGCATCCGCCCGCATCCGTTTTGCGGCGGGTGCGCGGACACCGGCTGCCGTGGCGGCCGAGCCCCGATTGCGAAAAAAAAACGTATCTTTGTTCCGCGGCCGCTCTGTGGCGGACCGCTTCGGCAAAGCCATGGACGAAACGCGTATCCTCCATATCAAGAACATGGTCTGCAACCGCTGCGTGATGGTGGTCACCCGCCTGCTCGAACGGCTGGAGTTGCACCCCGTACGTGTGGTGCTGGGCGAGGCCGAACTTTCGGACCCGCTGCCCGTCGCACGGCGCGACGAGGTGCGCCGAGCCCTCGAGGAGTGCGGGTTCGAACTGCTCGACGACCCGCGCGACCGTCTGGTCGAGCGTATCCGTACGGCCGTCATCGAGCTGGTCCACTACGACGCCTCGGCTGCCCGCGTCAACCTCTCCGATTACCTCGCCGAGCGTTGCCACGCCGACTACAGCCTGCTGAGCAAGCTCTTCACCGAGGCGTGCGGCACCACCGTCGAGCGCTACTACATCGCCCAGAAAATCGAGCGGGTCAAGGAGCTGCTCTCCGAAGGGGAGCTCTCTGTGGGTGAAATCGCCGACCTGCTCCACTACTCGAGCGTGGCCCATCTGAGCGCCCAGTTCCGCCGTGAAACAGGCCTCACGCCGAGCGCCTTCCGCCGGCTCGGGGAGCATGCCCGGCGCCCGCTCGACGAGGTGAAGTGACGCTGCCCGACCCTGCCGTCCGTTGTCCGCGTCTCTTCGGGCCCGCTTTGTTTTCCCTTGGCATCTCTTGGCGTTCCTGCGTCCGGCCTCCCGGCCTGCCCTGTCGTCTCTCCTCCCCGGCGCCCCTTTCCGGTCGGATATAACCGGATGTAAATCTTATCCAGAATTCTGTAACGGGCTTCCGCCGCCCGAGTCCTACCTTTGTCTGCGCATCAAACAACGTGCATCCATGAACAAGACAAAGAGCCGGACTGTCGAAGCGGTCTTTCCCGTTTCGGGTATGAGCTGTGCGGCCTGCGCCGCACGGGTGGGGCAGGTGCTCCGCCGTCAGCAGGGCGTCGCCGACGCCTCGGTCAACTATGCGGCCTCGACGGCCGGCATCAGCTACGACCCGGGGGTCTGCACCCCCGAGACGCTGCGCCGTGCGGTGCAGGAGGCGGGCTACGACCTGCTTGTCGCAAGCGAGGGCGAGGCGTTCGACGCAGCCGAGCGCGAACGCGAGGTTGAATACCGCGCCCTGCGCCGTCGTGCCGTGTGGGCCTTGTCGCTGGCGGTGCCCGTGGCGGTCGTCGGAATGGTCTGGGGTGAGCAGCCGTGGGCGGGGTACCTGTTGTGGGTGCTCTCGACACCGGTGGTCTTCGGACTGGGTGGCGGCTTCTTCCGCCGGGCCTGGCGTCAGCTCCGGCACGGTGCGGCCAACATGGACACGCTCGTGGCGGCCAGCACCGGGGTGGCCTACCTCTTCAGCCTTTTCAATCTGCTCTATCCCCGCTTCTGGCTCGAACGGGGCGTCGAGCCGCACCTCTATTTCGAGTCGGCGAGCGTCGTGGTGGCCTTCATCCTGCTCGGGCGGATGCTCGAGATGAGGGCCCGGCGGAGCGCCTCGGAGGCCGTGCGCCGGCTGAGCGGGCTGCAACCCGCGACGGTGCGCGTCGTGCGGCCCGACGGCGAGGCGTGGATTCCCCTGTCGGCACTGCAGTCGGGCGACGTGGTGTCGGTCCGGCCGGGTGAGCGCATTGCTGCCGACGGACGGGTCATCGGCGGCTCGTCGTATGTCGACGAGAGCCTGCTGACGGGCGAACCGCTTCCATGTGCCAAGCAACCGGGCGACCGCCTCTTTGCCGGTACGGTCAACGGGAGCGGAACGCTCCGCTTCGAGGTGACGCGGTGCGGCGGTGCGACGCTGCTCTCCCACATCGTCCGGTCGGTGCGTGAGGCGCAGGGAAGCCGGGCTCCGGTCGAGCGTCTGGTCGACCGCATCGCGCGCGTGTTCGTGCCGGTGGTCTTTGCCGTGGCGTTGCTCGCCTTTGCGGGCTGGTGGCTTCTGTCCCCCGAGGAGGGCTTCTCGCACGGGGTGCTGGCGGCGGTGACGGTGCTGGTGATTGCCTGCCCCTGTGCGCTGGGGCTGGCCACGCCGACGGCCGTGATGGTGGGCGTGGGCAAGGGGGCCTCGGCGGGCATTCTGGTGCGTGATGCCGAGAGTCTCGAGTCGGCGGCTGAAATCGATACGGTGGTGCTCGACAAGACGGGGACCCTCACCGAGGGGCATCCCGAGGTGAGCGACGCCCTCTGGGCCGAACTCCCGGCAGCGGAGGCGGAGCGGCTGCGCGATGTGCTCTGTGCCCTGACGCTCCGCTCGGAGCACCCTCTCTCGGAGGCGGTGGCCCGCTCGCTGGGCGAACGGGCGCGGGTCGAGCTGTCGGACTTCGAAACGCTGCCCGGACGCGGCGTTGCGGGCCGGGTGTCGGGACGCCGCTATTGGGTCGGCAGCGAGGCGCTGCTTCGCGAGGCGGGCATCGAACCCGGCGAGGCATTCCTCCGGCAGGCCGGGGAGTGGAGCCGCGGGGCGAAGAGCCTGGTGTGGTTTGCCGACGAACGGAGGGTGGTGGCCCTGCTGGCCGTCGCCGACCGGCTGCGGCCCGGTTCGCGCCGGGCGGTGGAGCGGTTGCGGCGGCGGGGTGTCGAGGTGTGGATGCTCACGGGCGACCGCCCGGAGGCGGCCCTCGAGGTGGCCCGTGCGGCAGGTATCGACCATGTCGAGGCGGGTGTCCTGCCCGATGCCAAGGCCGGGTTCGTCCGCAGGCTGCAGGCCGGGGGACGTCGGGTGGCCATGGTGGGCGACGGCATCAACGACAGCGCCGCGTTGGCGGCCGCCGACCTCAGTGTGGCAATGGGCAGCGGAAGCGACATTGCGATGGATGCGGCGATGGTCACCGTGCTGACCCCCGACCTGGGCAAGGTCGACGAACTGATGACCCTTTCGCGCCGTACGCGGCGTACGCTTCGCGAGAACCTCTTCTGGGCCTTCGTCTACAATGTGACGGCCATCCCCGTTGCGGCGGGGGTGCTCTATCCCTGCTGCGGATTCCTGCTCGACCCGATGCTCGGCGGAGCGGCGATGGCGCTTAGCAGCGTCAGCGTGGTGGCCAACAGCCTGCGTCTGCGCCGCGGCTCGCTCGCTCCCGGGGATGAAGCGGCGGAAGATGAAGCGGCGGAGCGGAACCTGCGGGCGGATGTGACAGATACCCATAAAAAGATGAATGATACCATGGAAAGAACAATGAGATTCAAGGTCGACGGGATGATGTGCAACCATTGCCGGATGCATGTCGAGCAGGCGCTCAACTCCGTTGCGGGCGTTCAGGCCAGCGTGACGCTGGAGCCGCCCGTGGCGACGGTCCGCTGCGCCGATGACGCCGTCACGGCCGAGCAGCTGCAGCGTGCGGTTGCAGAGCGAGCCGGCGACTACCGGCTCACCGAGCTCTGAGCCCCCCCTCCCGGCGGGCGGCCTTGCCCGATGCGGGCGGCCGACGTCCTCCTCTTCGTGCGGAAAGCCCCGGACCATGCGGTCCGGGGCTTGTCTTGTCGTTGGGGAGGAGAAACGGGTGTGCTGCGGGTGCGGAGGCACGCCGCCGGCGCATCCGTGCGGGTCAGGCCTCCGATGCCAGTTCGTCGGGCGTATAGCTGCGCAGGGCCAGCTTCTTGACCCAGATGACGAAGCCTCCCGTGAGGATGAGGTTCAGCACGAGTGTCAGCGCCGAGATAATCAGCGCCGGACCGCCCAGGTTGTAGCCCAGGGCGATGAAGATGACGCCGGCACCCACCTCGCCGCGCGTGAACATGCCGATGGAGAGCGCCAGACGCTCGCTCAGCTTGCGGTCGCGGTAGAAGAACATCGGCACCAGCTTGCCCAGGTTCGAGAGTGTCGAGACGGCCACCACGTGGAGCAGCATGATGCCCCACGGCATGACGGGCTGCGAGCCGGTGACCGAATGGCCGCCGGCGAGGCTTTCGACCGGATGGGGCGCCCCGGTGACCAGCGGCATGCTCACTCCCACGAGGAACATGAAGAGGAACGAGATGCCGGTTGCGGCGCGCCGCTCGGCGGGGGTGTCGATGTGCTTGCGGCGCATGACCATGCCCGCCACGAAGGCCGGCAGCAGCACCTCGATGTGGACGCTGTGCTCGGGGCCGTAGAGGTGTTTGGTCACCAGATAGACGGCCTGCGTGGCCGCGAAGACCACCACGGCGTAGGCGAGTATGGCCTTCCAGTCCTGCCGCACGTCGTAGTGGCCCAGCCGGCGCCAGCCCACCGTCAGCAGCACGATGACCACCAGCAGCACGGCGAAGAGTTGCCAGCGCATGCCTATCATCATGATTTGCAGCGGTATCATCAGCAGGATGGTGTCCAGGTCGTCGAAGATGGCCAGCACCTGGATTTTGCGGTAAATCCAACTCGACTTGAGGCTCAGCGCGGCCAGCATCGTGAAGAGAATTCCGGCCGAGGTCGGGGCCGCGAACCGGCTCAGCAGCAGGTTCTCCTTCCACGCCTCGGGCGAGCTCCAGAGGTCGGAGGGGAGCAGCACGAAGACATAGTAGAGGGCGATGAGCAGCCACGGCAGCGCGGCGGTGGCCATGGCGATGAAGTAGTCGGCCGTGTAGCTCTTCCAGCGCGACTTGTCGACTTCGAACTCGCGCCCGACGTTAATCATGATGAAGGCCAGACAGATGTAGAGCAGCGTGTCCGAGCCGGCCTTGAAGGCGGCGTAGTCGCTTCCCAGCACTCCGGGAAGCAGCTGCGAGGCGATGAGTCCCAGCATCAGCAGCAGGGAGAAGGAGAGAACTTTTCGCATGAAGGGATGCCTGAGGCGGTTTTCTTAAGGGTTTGTGGGTTGATGTTGGGGAACAAAGATAAGAATTTGCGGGGAAATGCCAAATTTGCGGCCCGCAATGTGTGAAAAAATAACGAAGAGGAAATACTCTTTTCCCGATAATTTTGTACCTTTGCGGTGCAAATCGCGCCAAACCGATTGGAAATTAAGCTATTCAAACCATAATCAAATTATTACGACTATGCAGATTGTAGAGATTCACGCAAGGGAAATCCTCGACTCGCGAGGCAATCCGACCGTTGAGGTTGAAGTTCGTACCGTATCCGGCGCCTTTGGCCGCGCAGCTGTTCCGAGCGGCGCATCGACCGGTGAGAACGAGGCCCTCGAGCTCCGTGACGGCGACAAGGGCCGCTATCTGGGCAAGGGCGTTCAGAAGGCCGTGAAGAATGTGAACGAGGTAATCGCTCCCGCCATCATCGGCATGAACGTGACCGACCAGGTCGGCATCGACAAGGCGATGCTCGCACTCGACGGCACGAAGACCAAGTCGAACCTCGGCGCCAACGCCATCCTGGGCGTTTCGCTGGCCGTGGCCCGCGCTGCAGCCGACTACTTCGGCATGCCCCTCTACCGCTATATCGGTGGTGCCAACGCCAAGACGCTGCCCGTTCCGATGATGAACATCATCAACGGCGGTTCGCACTCGGACGCCCCCATCGCATTCCAGGAGTTCATGATTCGTCCCGTGGGCGCTCCGTCGCTCAAGGAGGGTCTGCGCATGGGCGCCGAGGTGTTCCACAACCTCAAGAAGGTGCTCCACGAGCGCGGTCTGTCGACGGCCGTAGGTGACGAGGGTGGCTTCGCTCCCGCACTCAACGGTACGGAGGACGCTCTGGACTCGATTATCAAGGCTATCGAGAAGGCCGGCTACGTTCCGGGCAAGGATGTCATGATTGGCATGGACTGCGCTTCGTCGGAGTTCTACAAGGACGGCATCTACGACTACACCATCTTCGAGGGTGAGAAGGGCGCAAAGCGCACCTCGAAGGAGCAGGTTGAGTACCTGAAGGGCCTGATTGCCAAGTACCCCATCGACTCGATTGAGGACGGTATGTCGGAGAACGACTGGGAAGGCTGGCAGCTGCTGACCGCCGAAATCGGCGACAAGTGCCAGCTCGTCGGCGACGACCTCTTCGTGACGAACGTAGACTTCCTGAAGAAGGGTATCGAGATGGGTTGCGCCAACTCGATTCTCATCAAGGTTAACCAGATTGGTACGCTGACCGAGACGCTCGACGCTATCGAGATGGCTCACCGTGCCGGCTACACGTCGGTAACCTCGCACCGTTCGGGCGAGACCGAGGACTCGACGATTGCCGACATCGCCGTGGCTACCAACTCGGGCCAGATTAAGACCGGCTCGATGTCGCGTTCGGACCGTATGGCCAAGTACAACCAGCTGCTCCGTATCGAGGAGGAGCTCGGCGACGAGGCTATCTACGGCTACACCAAGATTTACCGCAAGTAATTCCGATACGCAAGGCTCCCGCAGGGGGCCGACGGCGGAGGTGCATCGCAAGGATGCACCTCCGTTTTTTTTCGCCCCCTCCTCGGGTCGCTGTCGGGTATGAAGAAGCGCCGCTCCCCTCGTTCGGGGAACGGCGCTTCTGCTCTCTTTGCGCACTGCGGGCCGCGATGGCGGCTCCGGCCCGTGACGGCCGCGAGCTCCTCCGTTCGGCTCCGGAGTGCCTGTTCCGGACGCGCCGGCGTCAGACGGTCATGATTTCCTTCTCCTTGCGCTCCAGCACGCCGTCGAGCTGCTTGGTGAACTTCTCGAGCAGCTTCTGCGTCTGCGTCTCACCGTCCTTCGACTCATCCTCGGGCATACCCTCCTTCTGGGCCTTCTTGAAGGCCTCGACAGCGTCGCGGCGGGCGTTGCGCAGGCTGATGCGGGCGGTTTCGGCCTCGCTGCGCACCTGCTTGACCAGCTCCTTGCGGCGCTCCTCGGTCAGCGGCGGAATCGTCAGCCGAATCTGCTCGCCGTTGTTCGACGGCGTGAGGCCGATGTTCGAGTCGATAATCGCCTTTTCGATGACGCGCAGCATCTTCTTGTCCCACGGCTGGATGAGGATGGTCTTCGCGTCGGGAACGGTGACGCTCGCTGCACCCGATACGGGTACCTGCGAACCGAAGTAGTCCACCATCACGCCGTTGAGCACGTTGGGCGATGCCTTGCCGGCCCGTACGTTGAGGAGCTCCTCCTCCAGATGGTCGATGGCCTTCTGCATGCGCGAGGAGGCATCGTTGAGAATCGTTTTGGTATCCATAATGTCTATGCGGTTTTGTATTGTTGTTCGCTCTTTGCAGGGGAGGGGCTATTGGCCGAGCGCCTTCTCGATGGCATCCAGCAGGGCGTCGAACTCCTCGGGTTCATAGCCCACCGAGGCGAGGAGCACCTTGCCGTCGCGGTCGATGAGGAAGTTGCGCGGGATGTAGTTGCCGGCGTAGAGGTCGTAGACCTTCTGGTCGGGGTCGAGACCCATGGCGAAGGTGTAGCCCGTCTTCTGGCGGAATGCCTCGACATCGGCGCGCTCCTCGCCGCGCGACACGGGCAGGAAGACGAAGTCGCGCCCGGCGAAGCGGTCGATGAGGTCGCTCTGCACGCGCGTCAGCTCCTGGCGGCAGGGCGGGCACCACGTGGCCCAGAAGTTGAGCAGCACGACCTTGCCGCGCAGCGACGAGAGGGTCGTACGGCTGCCGTCGAACATCTCGACGGTGAAATCGGGAGCCTGGTCGCCCACATTCACGCGCGTCTGCGCGTCGGGCATCTCCTCTGCCGCTTCGGCGTCGGCCGGGGCCTCCGTCGTCGTGCCGGCTGCGCTCTTTTCGCCGCCGTCGGGCAGCAGGAATACGAGGGCGCCCACGACTACAATCAGGAGAAGCAGGAGCCACAGCGTGTTGTTGCTTTTTTTCTTGGTTCTTGTTGCCATAATCGTTTTGTTTTTCTTTGTTTTGTCCGGTTCTCTTTCGGCATCTGTCCGGATGCCCCGGGCTCCCTTTGCAGCACCCTCTTTACACCCCTGGTCTCGCCGCGGCATGCCGCATTTTGCGGCGACGGTCACGGCCGGACTCAGTGGCGGGGGCGGAATGCTCCGGCAAGGAGTTCGCCGGCGCCCCACAGCGCCAGCAGAGCGAAGAGCAGCGGCACTTCGCCCCGCAGCGTCCCGAGCATTGCCAGCGCACCACTCCCGACGAGGAGCCGTACAACGGCCCACGCATGGCGGCGCAGGTAGCGCATGGTGCCGTTGCCGCCGTTTTTGTCCGTCAGGCCGCTACCTCCGGATTCGCCGCTTCGGCCGTTTTCGCCCGATTCGCTCGATTTGCCGGGTTGGCTGCTTCGGTCCGATTCGCCGGGTTGGCCGTTTCGGCCGCTTCTGGTGTCCCCGCCGGCGCGTTGCACCCTCGCGGGGTCGCACCTCCCGGGAAGGGGCGCCGCGCCCCTTGCGTCGGGGTCGCTGTCGGACTCTTTCCGCACGGCGGCAGGCAGCCTTATTGTCCTACGACGGTGCCGATGGGCTCGCCGGCGAGCACCTTGCCCAGGTTGCCCGGCGTGTCCATGTCGAAGACGATGATGCCCAGCCCGTTCTCGCGGCAGAGCGTGAAGGCCGTCAGGTCCATCACCTTCAGCCGGCGGTCGAGCACCTCTTCGAACGAGATGCGGTCGAACTTCGTGGCCGAGGGGTCCTTCTCGGGGTCGGCCGTGTAGACGCCGTCCACACGGGTACCCTTGAGCAGCACGTCGGCCTCGATTTCGATGCCGCGCAGCGCCGCCGCCGAGTCGGTGGTGAAGTAGGGGTTCGACGTGCCGCCGCCGATGATGACCACTTCGCCCGCCTCGAGGTATTCGATGGCCTTCGCCTTGGAGAAGTATTCGCCGACGGGCTCCATGCGGATGGAGGTGAGCACGCGCGCCTTGACGCCGTTGTCCTCGAGCGCCGACTGGAGCGCCAGCGAGTTGATGATGGTCGCCAGCATGCCCATCTGGTCGCCCTTGACGCGGTCGAAGCCCCGCTTGGCGCCGCTCAGTCCGCGGAAGATGTTGCCGCCGCCGATGACGATGCCAATCTGGACGCCGGTTGCGGCCGCCGCCTTGATTTGCTCGGCGTAGGACTGGAGCTGTGCCGGGTCGAGTCCGTATTTCTGCGAGCCCTGCAGCGATTCGCCGCTCAGTTTCAGAAGAATCCGTCTGTATTTCATGTGTGTTGACAGTTATCGTTTTGCGAAGATAGGAATTTTTTTCGGAAAAGCGGAACCCTCGTTCATTCATTTGCATTTCTCCCGTGCTGCTGCTCGGTGTCTCGGCTTCGGTCGAAGCGCCTCAGGATGCCGAGCGGCAGGGCGATGAAACGGCGGCATATCCACAGCAGCAGAGCCGATACGGCATAGATGGTCAGAGTGGCAAGGGCCGACAGACTGAAAAAGAGCAGCGGAACGACGATGAAGAACTCCGCAAGGAGCAGCATCCACCGCCCGGCCGTCCGCCACACGGAGACATCGTGCCGTTCGTCGATGGCAGCCGTCAGCTGCGTTTCGAGGCTGCGGTACCAGAGAGCATGGCTGTAGAAGTCGATGCGGCGGCGTATGTCAATCGAGACGGCAATCTGGCCAAGATTGTCGTTGAACCAGACATCGCGGTTCCGGCTGAAGTAGTCGACGAAGGGCGGTCCGGCAAAGAGGAGCGAGTCGCGGCTCCGGCGGCAGTAGAGTTCGATGCCGCTTTCGGAGAGAAATTCGTCGATGAGTAAGGCGTTGCCCTCGAGGAAATGTTCGATGCGCGCCGTGTCGCCGTCGCGCAACATGCTGCGTTTCTCGAAAAAGGTGCGGGCGGCAAGCCGGTTACGGTGTTCGTGGCACGCGATGATGGAGTCGTTGAGGTAGATGTCGTTGACGGCCAGATAGAGCGTTCCGCTCCGCGTTATGCGGCGGAAACGGTTCCCGTCCTCGGGTGTCAGCACATGGATGCGTCCATTGAACCCCGGCGCCGTGTGGTCCGACAGGCAGGGCTCCGCATCGGGTACCACCTGGCAGAGGATAGCGCCGAAGCGGGCGTCGGGGACGATGCACTCTCCGGTGGAGCCCTCAGGTCCCGTTTCCGGGCGTAGCGTTTCTCCCTTGCGGAGGGTGTCGGAGTCTACGAACCGCTGTTCGCCCCAGGTGGCGTCGAGCCAGGCGTAGGGCGGGCGGTTGTTCTCGCGGGCCGACCGTACGAGTTGTGGGAGCGAGCTGTGGAAGGCCCCCGAGACGGAAATCTTCACCCGGTCGCCCTCGCGGAGCGTGATGCCCGTATCGGCCCAGAGCTGCGAGGTATTGAACAGATAGAGCGCCTGTTCGCACTGACAGGCCTTGCGGGGCATAAGGGCTCCCGTGCGGCTGACCGCGATGTCGTTGCGGTAGAGCACCACGTCGTGGATAAGGAAGAGGGCCAGCGAGATGAGGAAAATCAGGCTTCCGGCGGCCAGTGCCAGCAGCGTGCAGAGGCGCAGCTGCTCGCGGCGGCTGCGTTCGATGACGGCGTTGAGCAGGTCTTCCTCCTCGAGGGAGAGGTCGTGCAGCCGTCTCCGTGCCGAAAGCGACTGCAGCAGTTCGCGCAGATGTTTCATGGCCCGTTATTTTTTGCGCTCGACGACGATGAGGAATGACCCCACGTTGTCGTCGTACCACGCGTTGTAGTACCTCTGTTCGTTGTAGTAGCTCATCTCGTTGCGGAAAAGCGTGTTTTGCGCTTCCTGGACGTCGTTTCCCGGGTATGGCCCGAATTTGTAGCACGACTCGTTGTGCAGGTTGTAGCGTGCGCAGAGTTCCTGCTCGCGGCCGAGCGCCTCGAAGAGCCGGAAGTTCCGTTCACGGGACTTGTCGAAGGTCCATGGCATGGAGGTCGGATGCTCCGCGCGGAACCTACGTATGAATTGTTCGACGCGCGGGTCGCCTTCGCCGATGTGGTGGAGGTTGTCGAGCACCATCTCGTAGATGATGTCGGGCGTCAACACGATGTCGTTGACCGCAAAGTGCAGCATGCCGTCCCGGTTGATGTAGAGTTCCGTACGCTCCTTGCCGATGAGGTAGAGGTCGTTGGAGAGATGTGACCCGTCTTGTGCAAGGTAGGAGGCCGTCAGATACCGCCAGTCAATCATGCCGCTGTTGGCGATGCTCCCCGGGATGACCTGCATGAGCAGCGCATCCTGCTTCTGCTGGGGGATGATGCGCCACTTCGCCCGCAGCGGGTCACGCAGGGCCGAGGCCTGGAACCCTTCGGTGTCGCTCCACGGGTCGCGCAGGCGGCGGTTGTTTTCGGTATCCTCCTTCAGGTGGTGGATGGCCGAGTGCGAAAGCCCCGAGGCGCGGATGGTCAGGATGTCGCCCTTTTTGACGGCGATGCCCGAGTCGGCCCACAGCTCGGCGGTGTTGAAGAGCCAGTAGGTCACCTCCTTGTCCTCGTCCTTGATGGTCATGGCGCCCAGCGCGTTGGTCTGGATGTCGTTGTAGGGGTAAATGCGTTTGACGGTCAGTACGATGGCCAGCAGTCCCATGAAGACCAGACAGGTGACGAGCGTGATGAGCAGCGCGGCATTGACAATCTTGCGACTGTCGGAGACGATGTCGATGAAAGGCTGGTAGCGCGTGATGCGGACGATGAGCCGTTCAGGCTCTTCGTCTTCCCGGCGCGGATTCTGTTTTTCGGCGGAAGCGGGCTGTTCCGTTCCGTTGCCGGAAGGGGTTCGGGTCATGGTCGGAAGTTTTCGTTTAGGGTTTTCCGAAAGATACGAAAAAATCCGTCCCGCCCGGCAAAAACGTTCGCAAAATGCTTTGCCGGCCGAAAATCGGGCAGGTGCGT
Organism: uncultured Alistipes sp.; assembly: GCA_900542505.1. GTDB lineage: Bacteria > Bacteroidota > Bacteroidia > Bacteroidales > Rikenellaceae > Alistipes > Alistipes stercorigallinarum. Next base: position 15,431 of record UQNV01000025.1, on the reverse strand, counting down.
GCACGTTCCGCAAAAATCATTATCTTTGTACAGCTTTTGCACGGACATGCCATCGGATTACTACAAACTGCTTGACAAAGTCGATTCGCCACGCGACCTGAAGCGCCTCTCCGAGGAGGAGCTGCGCCGCTATTGCGACGAATTGCGCCACTATATCATTGAACAATGCTCGGTCAACCCCGGCCACCTGGCCTCAAGCCTCGGTGCCGTGGAGCTTGCCGCGGCAATCCATTACGTCTACGACACGCCCGACGACAAGATTGTCTGGGACGTGGGGCACCAGACCTATCCCCACAAAATCATCACCGGCCGCCGCGAGGCGTTCCGCCACAAGCGGCAGCTGGGCGGCATCAGCGGCTTCCCGCGCATGGACGAGAGCGAATACGACGCCTTCGGCGGGGGCCACGCCTCGGTCTCGATTTCGGCGGCCTTCGGCATGGCCAAGGCGGCCGAGCTGCGGGGCGAGCGGCGCAAGGTGGTGGCCGTCATCGGCGACGGCTCGATGACGGGCGGACTGGCCTTCGAGGGGCTCAACAACGCGGGGGCAAGCAAGGGCACGGACCTGCTGGTGATTCTCAACGACAACAACATGGCCATCGACCAGGCCACCGGCGCCCTGAAGAACTATCTGCTCAAAATCTCGACCTCGGTCCACTACAACCGCTTCAAGCAGCGGCTCTGGGGCGTGCTGTCGCATACGCCGCGTCTGCTGCGCCTCTGCCAGAAGGCGGGCAACGCCGTCAAGCAGGGGCTGCTCAACAAGAGCAACCTCTTCGAGAGCCTCAATTTCCGCTACTTCGGCCCCGTCGACGGCCACAACCTCAAGGAGCTGGTGCGGACGCTGCGCGGCCTGCACGACATCGGCGGCCCGAAGCTGCTCCACGTCATGACGGTCAAGGGCAAGGGCTACCTGCCGGCCGAGCACGACCAGCTCGTGTGGCACGCCCCGGGGCGCTTCAACCCCGATACGGGCGAGCGCATCGTCTCCACGTCGGGTGCGGCGCGCTACCAGGATGTCTTCGGCGAGACGCTCGTCGACCTGGCGCGGCTCGACCGGCGCGTGGTGGGCATCACGCCGGCCATGCCTTCGGGCTGCTCGATGAACATCCTCATGCGCGAGATGCCCGAGCGCTGCTTCGACGTGGGCATCGCCGAGGGCCATGCCGTCACCTTCTCGGCCGGCCTGGCCGCCGCGGGGATGGTCCCCTTCTGCAACATCTACTCGACCTTCATGCAGCGCGCCTACGACAACGTGATTCACGACGTGGCCATCCAGGGCCTGCCCGTGGTGCTGTGCCTCGACCGGGGCGGCATCGTGGGCGAGGACGGCGTGACGCACCACGGCCTGTTCGACATGGTCGCCTTCGCTACGGTCCCGGGGCTGGTCATCGCCTCGCCGATGAACGAGACGGAGCTGCGCAACATGATGTATACGGCGCTGCAGTGGGGCGGTCCCTTCATGCTCCGCTATCCGCGCGGCAACGGGGTCGGTGCTCCGTGGCGCGGCTGTCCCTTCGAGAAACTCCCCGTGGGGCGCGGCCGCCGGCTGCGCGAGGGGCGCGACGTGGCGCTGCTCACGGTCGGTCCGGTGGGCAACTTTGCGGCCCGGGCCGCCGAACGGGCTGCCCGCGAGGGGGTCGAGGCGGCGCACTATGACCTGCGTTACGTCAAACCGCTGGACGAGGAGCTGCTCGACGAGGTGGGGCGCACCTTCACGCGGGTGGTGACCGTCGAGGACGGCTCGCTGCGCGGCGGTGTGGGCGAGGCCGTTGCGGCCTTCTTCAACCGGCGCGGCTACCGCGTCGAGGTGCATGCGCTCGGCGTGGGCGATGCGTGGGTCGAACACGGTACGCCGGCCCAGCTCTATGCCCTCTGCGGCTACGACGAGGAGGCGATTTTGCGCGCACTGCTCGGACGGTAGCGGCGGCGCAGGCTATTGATAAACAGGGCGGCATCGCTCCTTCCCGTGGGGGAAGAGTCGATGCCGCCCTTGTTCGTATCTGCGGCTGTGAGAGGTGTGCGTGCGCCTGGTTGCCGCCGCGTTGTTTCCGGGCTGTTTCCGTGCCGCCGGGATGCTGTGCGGGCCATTGCTGCCGACTTGCTGCCTGAGCGTGAAGTCCCGGCTTCCGCCGGACCTCTGTCGCGCCGCTGTCGGGCCGCCGTCGTGCCTTTGTTGGCTTGCTGCCGGCTCGCTATCCGAGTGTGAAGCACCACCGGTCGCCGTGGCTTGCCTCCGGGTCGAAGCGGAACCCCTCCCAGTCGAAGGCCTTCAGCTCGTCGGGCTCGCGCAGCCGGCCGCAGAGCAGCCGGCGGGTCATCTCGCCGCGGCACATCTTCGTATAGACGACCACGGTGCGCAGCCGCTCCCCTTCGCGGATGCGGAACTCGGGGGTCACCACCCGCACCTCGCGGCTGAGCCGCTTCCAGTCGAAGAGCCGCTTCATCTCGGCGCTGGCCAGATTGACCAGCACGCCGTCGTCTGCCTGCACCCGCTCGATGAGTGGGTCGGTCAGCCGCGTGCGCCAGTAGTCGAAGAGCGGCTCGTCGAGTCCCGGCAGCCGCACGTCGCCCTCGAGCCGGTAGGGGCGGATGGCGTCGAGCGGCCGCAGCAGCCCGTAGAGAAACGAGGTGATGTGGAGGTGGCGCTGGGCGTACTCCAGGTCGTCGGCCGTGAAGCGCTCGGGGGCGATGTGGCGGAAGACGATGCCCGTGTAGGCGGCCAGCGCCGCCACGGCTTCGCGGTCGGCGTCGTGGAAACGGAGGTAGCGCTGCCGGTTTTCGGCCGCCAGGGTGCCGTTCACGCGCAGCAGGCGGGCCAGCTCGTCGGTCGTCAGAGCGGCCATGCGGGCCGCCAGCTCGCCGGCCTCACGGAGGAAGCGGGGCTCGGTGGTGCGGGGCGCCGCAAAGGAGCCCTCGTCGGACATCGTCTTGGCGCAGGAGAGGAGTATCTGCATGGGGTCACGCTTTTTTACGGTATTCGGTTTGCGGCGCCGCACGGACACCTCGGCCGGCGGGGCGGTGTGCCCTCCGGTGTGTTGCGGCTCTTCGTCGGCTGCGGTTGTCCGCCGCCTGTGTTGCCGGATGTTGCCGGTGTTGCCGGGGGCTGCCGCCGGGGCGTCAGGCCACCGAGCAGGCGATGCCGAGCGCCTCGACCCGTGCGGCGATGGCGCGGAGCTCCTCGCGCGGGACCTTCTCGAGCGTCGGGCAGGGGGTGTCGCGGTCGAGCGAGTAGACCATCACCTGCCGCGGACGAATCTCGCCGATGAGCCGCAGCCAGGCTGCGACCTCCTCCTCGGTGGTGTTGTCGACGCGCGCTCCGTTGCACTCGCCGCGCAGGAACATCGTCTGGACGATGAGCTGCCCCTCGAAGAGCTTCATCTGCTCCACGACGCGCGCCACGCGGTAGTCGGGGCTCTGCGGGTTGTTCATCAGCCGCGCCGTGGCGTCGAAGGCCGAGTCGAGCTTCAGGATGTTGTTGTCCACACGGCGCAGGGCGCGGCGCACCTCCTCGCGGTGGAGCTGCGTGGCGTTCGAGAGGACCGAGACCCGCGCCGAGGGGCACAGCTCGTCGCGCAGGCGGAGCGTGTCGTCGATAATCTCCTCGAAGCGGGGGTGGAGCGTCGGCTCGCCGTTGCCGGCGAAGGTGATGACGTCGGGCGGCGTGCCGTCGGCGACCATGCGGCGGAGCGTCGCCCCGAGGTGGTCGTGCACCTCCTCGCGGGGGTTGAAGCGGCGCGCGCCGGGGTGTTCGGCATTCCAGCCGCATTCGCAGTAGATGCAGTCGAAGCTGCAGAGCTTCGACTCGACGGGGAGCAGGTTGACTCCCAGCGAGAGGCCGAGTCGTCGCGAGTGGACGGGGCCGAAGATGATGTCGTGATAGAGCGAAGTCATACGGCAAAATTATCGAATTTTCGGGAAAACGCTCCCCGCCGGGCTACTTTTTCGCCGGGTCGAGCCGCTTGCCGCACGAGAAGGCCCTGGCGACCGTGGCACCCAACTCGCGGTATTCGAGGCGGACGGGGTCGTAGGTTACGGGGTGCAGCAGCGCCGGGTCAATCTGCCCGTCGGTGAGGATGCGCTCGTCGGCCGAGATGTTGACGATACGTCCCGTCAGGTGGCAGCTTTCGGGGTCGTAGGAGAGCAGCTCGCATTCGAGCGCCATCGGCAGTTCGTCGATGAGCGGGGCATTGACATGTGCCGAGCGGGTGGCGTGGAATCCCGCCCGGGCGAACTTGTCGGTCACGCGGTTGCCCGAGACGATACCCACGTAGTCGCACGCCTCGATGGTCTCGACGGTGGCCATGCTGACAGTGAAGGCACGCGTGGCGAGGATGTTTTTCGTGGTCTTGTGTTCGGCCGAGAGGCAGAGGCCGATGGTCTCGTCGGTGAACATCCCGCCCCAGGCGGCATTCATGGCGTTGGGGAGCCCCTGTTCGTCGTAAGCTGCCACAATCAGCACCGGCATCGGATAGAGCCAGCTCTTTGCTCCGAAATCTTTTCTCATGGCTGTTGGAAATAGAGTGGTTGTTGTTTTTTTGCGAAAATTAGGGGAATTCGCGGATTATTCAAAATTCCGTCCCGGATTTGTCGATGCGTCGTATGCGACAGACGCGGGCCGGCACCTGTCGCTCCGCCGCGGACGGGAAATAATAATAGGGAATACGGGCCGATAAATAATAAAGTGAGCCTCGCGCCGGGGCTCACCTTGTGCGGATAAAGGGACTCGAACCCCCACGCCGTAAGGCATCAGATCCTAAGTCTGACGTGGCTACCAATTACACCATATCCGCATTCGAAAGACAAAGGTAACGAAAAATTCACAAATCACGCAAAGGGGAGGGGTTTTCTGCCTTTTTTTCGCTATTTTTGTGCTCCAAACCGAGTGATTATGCCACAGACCGTTACCCTCGTTCTCACGCCCAAACAGGCTGCCGACGACCGCCTCTGCGCGACGCTTGCGGCCCGGCGTCTTTCGCTTGCGGAGCACGAGGTGGCGCTCGTGCGCGTGGTCAAGCGCTCCATCGACGCCCGCCAGCGTCAGCCCAAGGTCAACCTCACGCTCGAGGTCTACGTCGACCGCGAGCCGCTGCCCGCCCCCGTCCACTTCGACTACCCCTCGGTGGCCGGCCGTACGGAGGTGCTCGTCATCGGCTCGGGCCCCGCGGGGCTCTTCGCCGCGCTGCGCCTCATCGAGCTGGGGCTGCGTCCGGTGATTCTCGAGCGCGGGCGCGACGTCTCGGCCCGCAAGCGCGACATCGCGCAAATCAACCGCAACGGGGCGGTCGACCCCGATTCGAACTACGCCTTCGGCGAGGGCGGCGCGGGGACCTTCTCCGACGGCAAGCTCTTCACGCGCAGCAAGAAGCGCGGCGACTACCGCAAGGCGCTCGAGACGCTGGTCTTCCACGGCGCCGACCCCTCGATTCTCTACGAGGCCCATCCCCACATCGGCACCGACCGCCTGCCCTACATCATGCGGGCCATCCGGCAGACGATTCTCGACGCCGGGGGGCAGTTCCTCTTCGAGCGGCGGGTGACCGACCTCGAACTGCGCGGCGGACACCTCGCAGGGGTGCGCTGCGGCGACGAACGCATCGAGGCGGCGGCCGTCATCCTCGCCACGGGACACTCGGCGCGCGACATCTACGAGCTGCTGGCGCGCCGCGGCGTGCGGCTCGAGGCGAAGCCCTTCGCCATGGGCGTGCGCATCGAGCACCCCCAGGCGCTCATCGACTCCATCCAGTACCACTGCGAACGGCGCGGCGAGTACCTTCCGGCGGCGGCCTATTCGCTTGTCAGCCAGGAGGCCGGGCGCGGCGTCTACTCCTTCTGCATGTGTCCCGGCGGCTTCATCGTCCCGGCGATGACCGACGCCGCGCAGTCGGTGGTCAACGGCATGTCGCCCAGCGGCCGCACGTCGCCCTTCGCCAACTCGGGTCTGGTGACCGAAATCCGGCTTGAGGACTTCGCTCACCTGCGCGACGAGTGGGGCGAGCTGGCGGGCCTGAAGTTCCAGCAGCAGTTCGAGGAGCTGGCCCGCGCGCGGGGCGGCGACCACCAGGTGGCTCCCGCACAGCGCGTGGCCGACTTCGTGGCGGGACGCGCCAGCACGACGCTGCCCGCGACGTCGTACCTGCCGGGCATCACCCCCTCGCGGCTCGACGAGTGGATGCCCCCCTTCATCGCCGAGCGTCTGCGCGCCGGCATCGCCACCTTCGGGCGGCGCATGCGCGGCTTCGTGACCAACGAGGCGGTGGTTGTCGGGGTCGAGTCGCGCACCTCGTCACCCGTGCGCATCCCGCGCGACGCAGCGACGCTCATGCACCCCGCCACGCCCGGCCTCTTCCCCGTGGGCGAGGGTGCCGGCTATGCCGGAGGCATCATCTCGGCGGCCATGGACGGCGAACGCGCCGCCGAGGCCGTGCGCAACTACGTCAAATAACCGAACGAATGGATACCAACGCAACTCCGAAAGAGCACCGCGCCGCTCCGGCGGTGTCGGTCGTCATTCCGGTCTACAACCTCGAGGGATACCTCGCCCCCTGCCTCGAATCGGTCCGCGGCCAGAGTTTTGCGGATTTCGAGGCCATCGTCGTCGTCGACGGGTCGAAGGACGGGTCGCTGGCCGAAATCCGTCGTCTGACCGCCGGTGACGGGCGTTTCGTGGTGCTCCCGACCGAGAACCGCGGCGTGGCGCGTGCGCGCGAGGCTGCCCTGGCGCAGGCCCGCGGCCGCTATGTCTGTTTCCTCGACGGAGACGACTGGTGGGAGCGCGACATGCTCGAACGGATGGTCGCCGCCATCGAGGAGCGCGGGGGCTGCGACATCGTCTGCGGCAACTACATCCGCGTCTGCGCGACCTACCGCTCGGAGGTTCGCGAACGCCGCACGGCCGACCTCGAGGGGCTCGGCTACCTGCGCGAGGTGATGACCTTCGGCATCGCCCCCTCGCTGTGGGGCAAGCTCTTTCGCCGCACGCTCTTCGACGGCGGGCTGAAGCACTATCCCATGCGGCGCGGCCAGGATACGCTGGTCAACATCCAGATTGCCTGTCGTGCGCCGCGCGTGCGGTTCATCGACTATGCCGGCTACAACTACCTGCAGCGCCCCGGCTCGGAGATTCACAGCCGCCTCTCGTTCGACTACTGCCGCAGCTATGCCGAGGCGGTCGACGACATCTTTGGGCGCAACGCCGCGCGGCTTGCGGGGAGCGAAGCCGACCTCTGCCGGACGGTCAACGCCCTGTGGTGGTACATCGGCTACATCAACCGCAGCAGCAACCCCTGGCGGGGCGACGACCCCTATGTCGTCCGGCTGCGCGACGAGGCCGCCCGGCACCGCCACGCCCTGAACCGCTACTTTTCGCGGGGCGAGCTGCTGATGTTCGACCTCGACCGGTGGCGGGCGATGCGTCCCGCGGTCATCCTGCTGCTGACGCTGCGGCGGTGGCGTACCAGCCTCGTGCGGCGTATGGCGCATTGAGCTTTTTTTCGTATCTTTATCCGCATGGAGCACTCCGGAGCCATCATCCAGATATTCGCCTCGCCCACGTGGGGCGGCGGCGAGCAGTTCGTCTACGACCTCACGCGCCGCCTGCAGGCCGACGGCCGGCGCGTGGTGCTGGTTTCGCGGCCGAGCCGCGTTATCCGCGAACGGGTGGCGACGCTCGGCATACCCTGTCGTACGATGCCGCTGAAGGGGGTTGTCGACCTCTGGTCGGCGCTGCTGCTGGCGTTGCTGCTTCTGCGGTGTCGTCCGGCGGTGGTCCATGTCCACCACTTCAAGGATGCCTTCACGGCGGCCTATGCCTCTCTGCTGTGCCGCCTCTTCGGGGTGCGTCCCCGCATTGTCCTGACGCGTCACCTGGTGCGCCGCGGCAAGCGGGGATGGCTCTACCGCTGGCTCTACGGCCGCATCGACCGCATCGTCTTCGTCTCAGAGCTGGCGCGGCGCGAGTTCCTGGCCGGCGCTCCCCGGGTCGACGCGGCCAGGCTCTGCGTCATCCACAACAGCGTTCCCGAGGTTGAGGCTCCATCGCTCACCGATGCCGCGCCCGACCTGCGTGCACGGTTCGGAATCCCGGAGCGGGTGCCGCTCGTGCTCTTCACCGGACGCCTTGTCGCCGGCAAGGGGTGCGAAGTGCTGCTGAAGGCCTGTGCGCGGCTCGGGTCGCGCCCGTTCGCCCTCTTCCTTGCGGGCTGCGGCAGCCCCGCTTACGAGGAGTTGCTGCGGAATGCGGCCCGGGAGTCCGGAATCGGCGAACGGACGCATTTTCTGGGGTTCGTGCCGCAGGTGCGCCGGTTGCTCGAGCAGGCCGACTGCTGTGCCTTCCCCTCCGTATGGCCCGAGTCCTTCGGGTTGACCGTTATCGAGGCGATGCAGGCCGGCCGTGCGCTTGTGACCACCGACAACGGTGCGCAGTCCGAGTTTGTCGACGACGGCCTCACGGGGCTGCTCGTGCCGCCCGGCGACGACGAGGCGCTGGCCCGTGCGCTGGCCCGGCTGCTGGACGATTCGGCGTTGCGGCTCCGCATGGGCCGCGCCGCACGCGCCGCCTTCGAGCAGAGTCTCGGTTACGAACGCTTCTACGCACGATACCTCACCATTTACGCATAGTCTTTCCCCGCCATGGATATCCAAAGCCTCCGCATCGCATTCGATGCCAAGCGCATCACCCACAACGCCACGGGTCTGGGCAACTACGGCCGGACGATGGTCGCCATGCTGGCCCGCTTCGCTCCGCAGAACCGCTACGACCTCTATACGCCCGACCCCGGGCGCGACGACCTGCGCCGGCGGCTCGACGGCATTCCGCAGCTTACCTTCCGCTATCCGCGCAAGCCGCTGCACGGCCCCTTCAAGGCGCTGTGGCGCTCGTTCGGGCTGAGCCGCGAGCTGCCGTCCGACACGGTGCTCTTCCACGGGCTGAGCGGCGAACTCCCTTCGGGGCTCCGCAAGCGGGGAGTCCGCTCGGTGGTGACCATCCACGACCTGATTTTCCTGCGCTTCCCGGCCTACTACAAGCCGGTCGACCGCTGGATTTATACGCTCAAGTTCCGCAGCGCCTGCCGCAGTGCCGACCGCATCATCGCCATCAGCGAGGCGACCAAGCGCGACGTGATGCACTTCTTCGGCATCCCCGAGCGGAAAATCGACGTCATCTACCAGGGTTGCGACGACCGCTTCAAGCATCCGGTCGACGAGGCGACGCTCGGCGACGTGCGCCGGCGTCATGCGCTGCCCGACCATTACATCCTCTCGGTGGGGAGCATCGAGGAGCGCAAGAACCTGCTCCTGCTGCTGCAGGCAGTCGCGCTGCTCCCTTCGCCGCGCCACGTCGTGGCTGTCGGCAAGCGGACGCCCTATACGCAGCGGGTCGAGGAGTTTGCCGCGGCGCACGGCCTTGGTTCCTACCTGCATATCCTCGAAGGGGTGTCGTTCGACGACCTGCCGGCGCTTTACCAGGGGGCTGACCTCTTCGTCTATCCCTCGCGCTACGAGGGGTTCGGCATTCCGATGATTGAGGCGGCCAACTGCGGCGTCCCCTCCATCGGCGCCACGGGGTCGTGTCTCGAGGAGGCCGGCGGCCCCGGTGCACTCTATGTCGACCCCGATGACCCGCAGGAGCTTGCCTGCCGGATTGAGGAGGTGCTCGGCGACGAGTCGCTGCGTCGGCGGATGGTCGCCGATGGGCGTGCCTGGGTCGCCCGGTTCGAGCCCGAGGTCATCGCTTCGCACCTGCTGGCCACCTACCGCAAGGTACTCTCCGAATAATCCGTACAACCTTTTCGGCCGTCTCCGGTTTGTTGGGCGGGAGTCCGTCCGGCGATTTTATAGTGTTGATTCTTAGTGCGTTTTCTTGCTCGAACGCGCCTTCCGCTCTGCCGGATAATGCCGCGGCGCCGGACGTTTTCCGCGAGAGTGTGTTACAAAATTGTTAAATATATTTAAAATATTCCTAAAATATTTGCATAATTCAAAATGAGCCCTTATCTTTGCAGTGAAGTTTTAAGGTTCATTTTAGGTTAGTAGTTTTAGGTTGGTGAGGAAACTGTGGAAGCCGGGCCAGTGCCCGATTCCGAGTTTCCTTTTTTTGTGCCCTCGGATTTGTTGCACGCATCGCGGCGACGGGTCCGTTTTTTTGTTCCCGGCGAATCGCTCCGCTTCCGGAACTGCGCCCGTCGCTTGCCGGAAAAACAGGGGGTGCGGGAGCTGTTTTTTGTTTCCGGCGGATTGTTTTCGTGCCGAAGCATCGGCCTGCCGATGGCCGGAGTGCGGGGCTGCGACGGAATAGCCCGAATAGCCCCAAATGGTTTGCTTTCAGGGCTGAATCGATTCGTAAAACACTGTCCGACTGCCTTGAAACCCGTTGCGGAGAGGGGGTATGTTATGAAATTGTTAAATATATTTAAGATATTCCTAAAATATTTGCATAATTCAAAACACCCCCGTATCTTTGCCGTGAAGTTTTAAGGTTCATTTAGGTTAGTAGTTTTAGGTTGGTTGAGGAAATCGGCAGGTTGCAGCGGTCGGACCGCTGCTAAGACCGGCGGGACGGTGCTCGTCCCGGGGTCGAATACCTCCGATAAACCTCGTTTTCGATAGGGGTGGTGCCCTGTCGAAAAAAACGGTTCGAACTCTCTTGCTGAGAGTCCGGACCGTTTTTTGTTTCCGGCATTCGAGCACCGAGGCAGAGCCGCCCGGTGTGGCTCCGGTGCGGAGGGGCGTTCAGAGCCCGGCGAGCGCGGCGTGTTCGACGAGCACCTCGATGTCGCCCAGCGCATTGTCGCCGATTTCATAGGGCGCATAGCGGAAGAGGATGCCCTCTTCGGTGGGTGCGAAGTTCTCGCCGGGACGGATGTATTCGGGGAAGAAGCCCAATGCGGCCAGCCCCTCGTCGTCGGCCACGCGGTAGCGTTCGCGCAGGCGTTCGCGGATGAGTTCGGCGAGCCGCTCCTGCTGCTGCGGAGTGAAGAGGTCGCCCAGCGCCAGTTCGTAGCCTCCGGCGAGCGAGTAGGTGTGCGTCGAGGTGTCGTAGAGGTCGTGCGGACCGCCCAGATAGCCCGACCGCGTGATGGTGTAGACGAGCAGCGTGTCGACCGTCCTGGCCTCGGCCTCGACCGAATAGCTGTAGCGCTCCTCCGTGTCGTCGGCGAGCATCGAGCCGTCGGTGAGCTGGGCAATGGCCGTACGCATCGCCTCGCCGGCCGTGCCGGTGAAGCCCTCCAGTTCGAAGAAGTAGGCGATGTCGGCCTCCTCGATGGCCTGCAGCGCCGGTGAGCGGTCGGCATCCCTGAGCGAGAGGAAGCGGTACTGGATGTCGTACTGCACCCCGCCGCGGTCGACGAGCGTATCGAGTGCGAGCGTCTCGAATTCGGGGCGAGACTGTTTGTGGGTGCAGGCGGTCGCCGCAAGTGCGAACCCCAGGGCGAGTGCGAGACGGAGCGTTTTCATGGTGCTGCGTTTTTTTCGGAGTTTGTTATCCAAAGATAATGCACGCCGGCCGATATTGCAAGCCGCGCGGCGGCGAATCTTCCTCGCAACAGCCGGCATGCCGGGTGCCCGGTCGGCTCCGTGGAGAGGCGTTTGGCCCGTCAAAATGGGCCTTCGGAGCCCGATTTTGCAGAAAAATGCGATTTTTTTGCCGAAAAATTTGCAGATTCGATTTTAGTCGCTATCTTTGCACCACAATTCAACGGTGGATTCATCTAAGGGTTAGGATACATGCCTCTCACGCATGACATAGGGGTTCGAATCCCCTATCCACTACAAGTCAAGCGACCGATGCTCCGGTCGCTTTTTTTGTCTGCATACACCGCTGCCCTACAACCGCAACCGACGCCATGAAACGCTTCTCGAACCGCGAAATCCTGAAAATCACCCTCCCCGTGCTGGTCAGCCTCCTCATGGAGCAGCTCGTGGGGCTGACCGATACCGTCTATCTGGGCCACTACGGCGACGGCCGCACCGAACTGGCCGCCTCGGCGCTGGCCGGTGTCTTCTATCTGGTGGTCTTCATGCTGGGCTTCGGCTTCAGCGTCGGGGCGCAGGTGCTCATCGCGCGGCGCAACGGCGAGGGGCGGCCGACGGAAATCGGGCCGCTCTTCATGCAGGGCGTGCTCTTCCTGCTGGTGCTGGCCGGGGTGCTCTTCGCCCTCTCGCGCCTCTTCTCCGAGGGGCTCTTCACGCTGCTTGTCGAGCAGCCGGCGGTGCGCCGCGCCGCCGTCGACTACCTCGACTGGCGCGTCTACGGCTTCTTCTTCTCGTTCGTTGCGGCGATGTTCCGCGCCCTCTATGTAGGTACGACCCGCACGCGGATTCTCACCGCCAACTCGGTGGTGATGGTGCTGACGAACATCGTGCTCAACTACCTGCTGATTTTCGGCCGCTGCGGCTTTCCCGAGCTGGGCATCGCCGGTGCGGCCATCGCCTCGGTGGCGGCCGAGGCGGTCTCGGTCCTCTTCTTCCTTGCCTATACGCGGCTGCGTTTCGACTGGCGGCGCTACAGCCTCTTCCGTTTTGCCGGGGTGGACTTCCGGCTGCTGGGGCGCATACTGAGCGTCTCGGTGTGGATTATGCTTCAGGAGGGGATGGCCTTCCTCAGCTGGTTCCTCTTCTTCGTCTGCATCGAGCGGCTGGGGACCGAGCAGCTGGCCGTGACCAACATGGTCCGCAGCATCGGCTCGGTGGTCTTCCTCTTTGTCAACGCCTTCGCCTCGACGGCCAGTTCGCTGGTGAGCAACCTCATCGGCGAGGGGCGTTCCGGCGAGGTCGTGCCGCTCTGCCGCCGCATGACGCTCCTCTGCTTCTCGTTCGTCGTGCCGTTGGCGCTCCTCATCGCCCTCTTCCCGCGACTGGTGCTGGGCTTCTATTCGGACGATGCCGCGCTGGTCGCCTACGGGGTGCCGTCGCTCTGGGTGATGCTCTCGACCTATGTGCTCTGCGTGCCGGCCTTCATCGCGCAGTTCGGTGTCTCGGGTACGGGCCATACGCGCGTGACGCTGGGCATCGTCGTGGCGGCCATCCTCTTCTATGTGGCCTATACGCTCTGGCTCACCCTCGGCCTGCGTGCCGACGTGGCGCTCTGCTGGACGACCGACCACCTCTACTACCTCGTCACGCTGCTGCTCTCGGCCGCCTACCTGCGCAGCGGCCGCTGGCGCCGGGGGCGGGTATAGCCGGGCCGAGTCGCGCGGGCGGGCACAAAAAAACGGCGGTCCTGCGACCGCCGTTGCTTCATTGCGGAGACTCCCGCCTCTATTTGTCGAATTTGCCCTTGAATTTTTCGAGCTGGCGCTTCAGGGCGTCGATTGCTTCGTCGACCGACTCCTCGAAGGTTTTCGAGCGATGGTCGGCCACCAGGTCCTCGCCCGGCATGTGGAGCGTGATGGTGGCTACCTTGTTCCCCTTTTCGTGGTCCTTATCGAGTTTCATGACTACTTCTGCGCCTGTCGAGCGGTCGGCAAAACGGTCAAGCTTGGCCATTTTGTTTTCAACGAATTCGAGCAGCTTCTTGTCTGCGTCGAACTTCACGGATTGAATCTGTACGTTCATAGCACAACGATTTAAAGGTGTTATCACTTCTCACCCTTTTCGCGGGGATGAGCCTTGTTGTATATCTCCCGGAGCCGTGCGATGCTGTTGTGGGTGTAGACCTGCGTGGCCTGCAGCGAGGCATGGCCCAGGAGCTCCTGGATTTCGCGCATGTCCGCCCCGCCGTTGAGCAGGTGGGTGGCGAAGGTGTGCCGCAGCACGTGGGGGCTTCGCTTGCCCTGGACACCGCCCCGTCCCAGCTCCTCGCGGACTACCCGGTAGACGACGCTGCGGGAGATGCGTTTTCCTTTCTGTGTTAAAATTAACGCTTTTTCCGAAGATTTGCAAATATTTTGCCGCTCGATTAGCTCGATGTAGTGCAAAATCTTCTCGCGTACGAACTCCATGACGGGGACGATGCGCTCCTTGTCGCCCTTGCCGCGTACGCGCAGCGAGGTGTAGTCGGCCGAGAAGTCCGTGCGGTCGATGCCCACCAGCTCGGCCAGCCGCAGCCCGCAGGCGTAGAGCAGCAGCACGATGAGCGAATTGCGCTCGGTGGTGAAACGGTCGCTGTCGAACTCGCACTCGCTGACGATGCCCGTCATGCGGCTCTCGGGCACGAAGGCCGGCAGCCGCCGCGAGGTCTTGAGCGAATGGATGCGCAGGAAGATGTTCTGCGTCAGCAGGCCGCGCCGGAGCATCCATTTGAAGTAGGAGCGCAGCGACGATACCTCGCGGTTGATGGAGCCGGCCCCCAGCCGGCCCTGTTCGGTGCGGAAGAGTATCCATTCGCGGACCGTCTCGGCGGTCACCTCATGCGGGTCGAAATGGTCGTCGTCGGTGTCGAGCCAGGCGTAGAACTGCTCGATGTCGTGGCGGTAGTTGCGCACGGTGAGCGGCGAGTAGCGTCGTTCGCCGGCCAGGTATTGAATGAATTCATCGAGCATGAAGCAAAGATAGCGTTTTTCCGCTATTTTTGTATGTTCAATTTTTCCGACAATGAAACGAAGTCTTTTGTTTGTTCTTCTGCTCGCCCTGCTCGTCGGCAACCGTGCCGCGGCGGCGCGCATCGATACGCTTTCGCTCCGCAGCGCGGCTCTGGGCCGCGAGGTGACCGTCGTGGCCGTACTGCCCGACGCCGCCTCGGAGTGCCGCCCCGCGCCGCTGCTTTTGTTGCTGCACGGCTACGGCGGTGATGCCTTCTCGTGGCTGAAAATCAGAACCGGACTCCCCGCGCTGGTCGACCGCACGGGAATCGCCCTGCTTTGCCCCGACGGCGGGCAGAGCTGGTACATGGACAGCCCCGTCGATACGACCAGCCGCTACGAGAGCTTTCTGGTCGGCGAGCTGATTCCCTATGCCGACGCCCACCTTCCCGTGGCGCGTGACGCCCGCCGCCGGGCCGTCGCCGGGCTGAGCATGGGGGGCTTCGGGGCCATGCGGCTGGGGCTGCTCCACCCCGACCTCTTCGGTGCGGCGGGGAGCATGAGCGGCGGGCTCGACATCCGCCCCTTCCCCGGACGGTGGGAGCTCGACCGGCTGCTGGGGCGGCAGTCCGAGTCGCCCGAAAACTGGGAGCGGATGCCCCCCATCAACCTCATCGCGCAGCTCGACCCGGCCCGCGTGCCGGCGCTGATTATTGACTGCGGCTACGACGACTTCATCTTCGAGGTCAACTGCGCCTTCCACCGCGAGCTGCGCCGGCGGGGTATTCCCCACGACTTCTGCGTCCGCCCGGGAGGCCACGAGCTCTCCTACTGGGCCAACGCCATCGACTACCAGATGCTCTTCTTCAGCAAGTTCTTCGCTGCGGCCGACTCCGCAGCCAGCTCCGAGTCCGGTGCCGAGTCCGGTGCCGAGTCACACCTGTCTCTTATACACATCTGACGCTGCCGACG
>UQNV01000024.1 GCA_900542505.1 uncultured Alistipes sp. | reverse complement strand
CTCGGAGATGTGTATAAGAGACAGATATAATATGAAACAACTGTCCATAATTATTTTGGCCGTAATTGCATTCTCTACAAACTGTATGGCGCAGGATAGAAACAATGCAGCTCCGGCACAACTGGCGACAAAATCAAAGGAAATAAAATCGGCCTTATATTGGCAGCAAGACCGAAAAACAGGGAAATGGGAAAGCCGCAAAAACACGACACTCGTTTATCTTGGCGAGGGTGTTGCTGTCGATAATTTCAACAGCCTATTCATCGGAGAGTATGCAGGACGACGATACCTTTTTTGTGATTTCAAAGAATACAGCTGGCGTTACCCTGTTTTACAAACGGAATGGATTGTATCACGAATGATAATGGCTGCTCTTTTATCCGAAGCCGATTATAGCAGCATGAGCAATATTGAACCCGGACAGGTAATTACAATCACACCTCGATTCTATCATAAAATGTTCAAAGGCCATGCCGAATATTCATTCCCGTTTTTCCTATCGCTCGGCGAAACCCTTTGCTCGTCATCTGAAACAATGTATAAATCATACGCACGAACCAATGGCGAGGATTATGCAGAGCGTTATTGGAAATCGGAATATCCCCTGCTATACTTTATCGTATTAAAACGTGTAGTCGGGTCTGACGGGCGTGATGTTGTCCGGTTCCTATTATATCCTCACGCTATGTCAGAACTCATCGAAAGTTGCTATTTTGAAGTTGCTTTTGACGTTTATAAAAACCTATTTACGGCAGACAAGAAGACAAGTTACAAATAAAACTATGGGCGGCGGCGACCGCCCTTTTTCGTGTCTGCATCCGACATTGGAGAGAAACAATCGGTGAAATAATCACGAACGTTATACAAGTAACTTTGAAATTGCTATCTTTATTCCCTAATGCAACCGCTTTCAATAGCAAGGCTTTCAATTCTGTTGCTGGTTTGTTGCTCACAGATTTTACAGAGTAAAACAACACGTTCAAATACAGCAATATAATGATTTAATTTCACGTTTTGCATCGGAAAGTAACTATTATCAGCAAAATAGCCAACAAACTTCACTTACCATGGAAAAATTATTTATTGCCGATGTATTCAAAGATACCGGATTCCCTTCATACACATTTGTTGAACCGCAAGAATACATAAAAACAAAAGTAGCAATCCAAACAAAAGGAAAAGGCCTCATCGTTGAAGGCCCTTCCGGTATTGGGAAAACGACATCCATAACTCAAATTATTTCAGAAATTAAGATGCCATATCATCCTCTCTCTGCTCGGAAGAGAGAAGATATAGAATTGATAGATTTAGTCCTAACTGACTCAAAAAATACAGGAACGATTATTATAGACGACTTTCATCTATTATCAAAAGAACGACGAGAAGCGTTGGCCAATTTATTAAAAACAGCAGCAGACGAAAATAGAGAAGATATCAAACTCATCCTTATTGGTATTAATAATGCGGGAGAAGGGTTAATACAATTATCTCCAGATTTAAACAATAGAATTGATACAATCCGATATGAATCCAACTCTCCCGAAAAAATCCTAGAACTTATACACAAAGGAGAAAAAGCACTTAACATCAGAATTAAGGATAAGAATAATCTAATCAACAAGGTTAATGGAAGTTTCCACATTGCCCAAATCTTATGTAAAGAAATCTGTATTAAAGCCGGAATTACAGAGACACAAGAAAGCATTAAAACCATAGCTATCTCAGCGGACGACGCCTGCAAATCAAAAATAGCCGAGATGGCTCGAGTTTATGAACCAATAGCTAGAACCTTTGCAACAGGCACGCGCATTAGAAGAGAGGGGCGGGCTCCTTATCTCCATTTACTTCAATGGTTATCGCAATCACCCGATTGGTCCATTCAAATGGACAGCATATATGCTAAACATCCCCTATACAAACAAAGTGTCTCACAGGTCGTCGAGAAAGGATACCTAACAGATTTAATAAGCAAAAATGATTTTCTCATCAATAAAATTCATTATGACGAGAATGCAAAAACATTAACAATTGAGGATCCTAAATTTATGTTCTATTTGAAGAACCTGGATTGGAAACAATTCGCATCAGATATAGGCTTCATTAATCCAGATTTAATAAACAAATATGATTTTGCATTATCATTTGCCGGTGAAATTAGAGATTTTCCCAATACCCTATATGAAATATTGACAACCGAATATAATTACAATGTTTTCTATGACTTTGATGTAAAGGCTGATATTTTAGGAAAAGATTTAGAAGAGTATTTTCGGCCAATATATACATCAGATGCCGAATACATCATTGTTTTTATGGACAAAAACTATGCTCATAAGGTATGGACTGTATTTGAGAGTAAATTATATAAGGAAAAGCTTAAGGAGGAGAAAATAATACCCATAATTACGAATGATTTTCAACTCTCTGCAACCGATCCATTATCCAACATTGGCTATCAAAAAATAGATATCAGTAAAGATTCTCAAACACAGATGTCGGAACTTGCTGCTTTAATCGATGAAAAGATTCGACAAAAAAGGGCCTATTCCAAATATCAGAAAGAGTAAACTAGAACAATTACACCATATCTCTTTTTTGTCACGAAAGCTATTTATCCCAAGGCCAAAAGGCGGTTGCTTTGTAATAGAGCACCCGCCTTTATCATCTACCAAAACAAACTATACAGTAGTCAGCAAAACCCTGCTTCTGCCGCAATGGTACGAGACGTGAAACAACACACACTGCTAACTCCGCATCGCCGAAAAACTGGAGGGTGATGAGAATGACAGAATTCGCAATATCACCCGCCTGAAGGTCGAACAGCTGCTCGCCTGCCAACGTCCGGAGCCGTTGCAGACAACCCACAACAAGCTGCTGGCGCTGCTGCTCGAATCGCTGAGCGCCGCACGGTTCATCACCCCGAAGTGGCAGCGCGTGGCGGGAGCCAAGGGGTGCTTCCTCTCGAAGCAGGGCAGGCCGCTTACGGCCAAGGATCTATCGGCGGCCAAGCAGATGGCCGACATCATCGACGCGAAACGCGAGCAGCAGATTCTCGACTGCATCCGAATTCTGGGAACAAAAAAGAGGCCATAATATACTAAAAATTAGAACTTCTTAGTATATTCGCATATCACTAATCCTACAGCCATGTATAAATCTTGCCTTATTATCGCTACTCTCATCCTAACATTAACTACCTACGGGCAGAATTCCGACACCTCAGCAAAGGTAAAGAATCCATTAACAACGTATCAACGTGACAGCCTGATACTGAGTATTCAATATGGCACATCTAAAATTGTGGAAAAGGTTACGGGTCCAGAAAGTGCCATAGGGCGATATAAAGTTTATAGGACAACCAACATATATAACTCCCTCAAATTAGACACCGCAACAGGAAAGGTAACAGCACTTCAGATTGGCATAAATGACGATAAAAGTCGCTTTGAGTACCTCGTTTGCGATAAGGTCGAAATCTATTTGGACTTGCAAATCATCGGCAGATATGAATTATATCCAACAGGGAATAATTATAATTTCATTCTTCTTGATACACTATTTGGCTGGGCCTATCAGGTTCAATGGAGTACAGAAAATAATCAATGTGGAATATGGCGAATTTGGTAAAACATACGATTCTTTCACGATTGTTCTGTAATCATAAGCAGAGTCCCTCACGGGGCTCTACTTTCGTGTTTGCAAAACGCCTAAACGATGGCAAAAGATTCAGTATCTACGCTTAAGAAGGTTGACCTTCACAGATATAACCCTCTTGATCATAGGCTTTCCGCTCGCGATGGATTAAATCTATCAAGTGCTGCAATTCTGGCACTTCGGATTTGATACTCTTAAAACGGTTATACTGTTCATCGTATCTCTTCCTGGAGCCCGATTTCAGGCGCGATTCCACATCGTCGGGGATTAAATATGAAGAGCGTTCTTCGCCCAGATACTGTTGAAAATCGACAAGGAAAATATTTATCCCGGCCAAATCAAAATCGCCAAAATGCAGATAATGATTCGGGATAGTGCATAGCCATCTCCTTAAATCCGTGGATTGCGGATATCGGGAGACAAAGAGCACCCGGGTTGAGAGGTCATGCGACTGAAGATATTGTTCAAAGAATACTCTTTGCCGACGAATCATCCGGAAGTTCTCCATATTCTCGACACCAACCATCACTACATCCTCCGGAATCGCAAAACGCTCCCAATCGGTGACAAAGAGGAAGCTTCCCTCCTGCGGATTTACCACGAATGGCTTTCCGTCAAGAAGACACGCAATCGGTTCATAGCTGTTCACCGGGAACCCCGGGCAGGAACGAACCATAACGAGTTTGGAGTTTCCGGTTTCCGCGGCCATTGAGGCACGGGAATTCGGTTGATCCACTTCGAGGATTCGATAGCTTTCGTCCCTGTCTATGAGAAATCGTTTAAGAGCCTCCGGGTCACGAGCCCGATACGATTTTCTTGAGCCGCGAGACAGGACCAATAGCAGACCTTCCGCCAGCAGCTCGTCAAGCAGCCGGCTGTTTAGCTTCGAACCTGCGACTTGTTCACCAGCCAACAATGCCTGTATAGATGCATTGATTGCCATATCATCCGACTAATTGATTCGTTGCAATAATTTCTCAACCCTCGTCTTCACGCCTTGTTTACTGAGGAGGTATGTATAGCGATAGTCGTAAGGATTGTACGACGTAGGCGAGCTGTTGATAAGATAGATATTGCGTGAGTTGGCGAACTGCAGAATCCCCTTTATATTGTTGGGATGCAGACGCCCGATCTCATCCATCATGCAGTGGACGATGAAATCACCACTCTTTTTGGCTGCCTTTTTCTTAAAGACATTGATGAGCATGATATTGACCATCGCCTTCACAAGAATATCCGTACCATCCGATCCGACGTTATTGATACGTTCCACCCAGCCCGTGTCGTTGTCATTCTCTTTGACACGGAACTGCAGCCGGAAAGCATCTCCCAAGGATACCGTCGCACGATTGGGCTCATTCTGTAACTGATGCGACAGACTCTTCAGATAATCGACGACCTTACGGTTCACTTCATCCTGGTTATTGTCCGAGAAAAGATTCAGTTCGCCGATGGTGAGCGCATTCTCCATCGTATAATCGTGAATAGAAATCAGCAACTGCATGAGCTTGTCGCTCGATGCATCGGCTCGGAGTTCAATGCTCTTGATGACTCCGGCAAAATTCTTCTCGACGAAATCCCGGTTTATATCCTGTATCACACCATCCACATCCGACCTTCGTTTCATGAGGGACCCGATTTCGGCCGAAATACGCCCCATGATGTCTTTGTAATGCTCGCTGGTCCGTCGGCGGAACTCCTCGATTTTGTTATTGTCCATGAAGTCCTGCAAATCAACCGCAATTTGCATGTAGTCAGCATCCGTCACCGGCATTGTGTTGAAGTGGAAAGCATTCTGAGGCTTGAAGTTCCGATTGAAGCTGACAACGACGGATTTCAATTTCTCGATTGATTCCCGTTTTTGATTGACAACTCCCCGCAATTGGCTCAAGAGCTGCTGACAATCCTGCTGCGTCTTCATCGTCCTGTCATCCGTGAGATAAGTATCCGGCACCAGATGTTCATTATCGAGCATCTGGTGATAACGCTCCAGCCCCTCACGCCTATGCTCCAGCTCCTTTAGGAGTTTTTTCTGGCTCTCGTCCAGCTCCGCGCACCGTCTCAAAATACGCTCCCGTTTGTCATCATAGTGCTGCCGGATCGAGGAGAGTTGCCTTTCAATAGCTTTCATGCTCTCTTTGATTTCCGGTTCCACGGCAAAGAGATTTTTTTCGGCATCACGATATCTGATAACAATCGGTCGTTCTTTATCAATTCTTTTTAACAGTCCCTGCAAATCTTCCAGCTCCTTACGATATTGCTCAAGCAGATGCGTGTCAACGCCTTTCCCGGCAAGCTCTTCGTTCTGCTGTTTGTCAAGTTGCTTCTTCTGATCGGCAAACTCCTGATTGCGCGCGGCGGCCTCCTCGTTTTGTGACGCCTTGAAGGCACGTAACTCCGCATCAAGAGCTTTGGAAGCCTTGTCGAATGCCGAATCAAGGTCCTTCAACTCTTTCTTGTTCTTCAGTTCATTCTTCTCACGGGCCTCTTTCTCCAATTGCACCTTCAAAACTGCGTCATTGCAAGCACGTTGACGGACTTCGGCCTCCCGAGTAATCTCTTCCTGTTCCTCCATCTCCAGTTTATGCCGCTGGATTTGCAATTCCTGACGTTTGCCGGGGATCTGTTCCTCCTCCACCTTCAATAAGGTTGCACTTTGACGAAGAGGATTAATCAGCGCAGCATATTTCTTACGGAGTTCTCCCATTTCATCCTCATGGGTAGCAAGCAATTGTGCCAACTGACGCTCTAACTGCTGCACCTGTTCTTCCAACCGCTCCTTCTCCACCCTGTACTCGTCGGGAGTACGATGGACCGAGTCAATATTATCCAGGTTTAACTGGATGCCGAACAACCCATCGCTGGCACCGGACAGCCGAGGCTCAAGCCCCTCAGCGTATAAAACCCGCTCCTCATCAACGACCTTACCAATCGTATTCTCCCAGCCTTCCGTATTTTCACAAAGCCACTTGTAAAGTGAGCCGTCCAGGTGAGCAAGCAAGCTATCAATCCTTGCGACTTGTTCTCGGATTTTGGAACGAGCCGCCTCAAGATGTTCCTGCTCACGTTGAAAGGTCCGCTTTACGTCCGCTTCTTGCATCTTGTACTCGGCGGCGAGCTGTTCAATCTGACTTTTCACAGCACTCTGCTGGGCAGAATTTTCGTTCTCGTTCAGATTCAATTGCAGGAGTTGTTCATCCACCTGCTTGATTGCATCGGCCATGGGATGCCATTGACGAAGCTCTCGCAGCGCAGCTTCTGCCCGATTCTGGTCCACCAGCAACATTTGCCACCGTTCGTCCGAGTCATGCCTCCAGCTGTTGAAAACCTCCATGACCCGATTCCGTTTTTGGGTGCGGTCCTCATCCAGCTTAACGCGCTGCTGCTGAAGTTCGGCCTGCTTGTTATAATATGCCTCTTTCTGGGAGTTCTCAAATGCTTGTCGGGCATTCTCCAGATTTCCCTTTAATACCTTGTATTTCTCCTCTATCGAAGCATGAGTTCTCAATAAACCATCCAACAGCGTCTGTTTATCCGTCGTCTCCTGTCGAATAGCGGTCTCTCGGTCGGCAAGAGCGAGAATCGGGCCAATACCCAGTGCATCAAACTCTTTTCTCGCCTTCGCTATATCCGCCAATTTACCCTTTTTGGCACCAAGATCCTGATTGAGCTGGGCTTTCTCCTTGTCGTAGTCTGCCGTCAATTCCCGCTCCCGGGTCCGTTCTTTCTCAATGCTGCTCTTTACCTCCTTTGCTTTTTCTTCCAGAAGCGGAATCTGTTGTTCACTAAATGCGACCGCTTCATTCAGCATATGCCACACGTCCAGCAATTGCTGATCGAGCGCGATAATCTTGCGCCCCTGGTCTGCAATTTTCATCGCCTGCTGACGCACGGGAAAACTACCATCACGAGACTGACGGAACCAGCAGTCTATCTCATCATACTCCCGTTCGAAATCCGTAACAAGTCTTCTGTAGGTCTGCAAGTCAATCGGCAGATCCTCCTCTGTCATGGATTGTATCAAGGTGTTCTTCACAAAGTCGGCATCCAGCTTCGTATTCAAAAAAACATTCTGGATACTTCGTGGAATATTCTGATAATGCGAACTCTGCACCAGGGCATAACGCGCGTATTTGGAATCGCGGGTGTTGCCGAAGATAATATCCTTGAACATGGCACCGGATTCGATTCTTGCGGAGACAGCCACATTCTTGTCGATGCGTTCCCGAATCCGAATCCAGTCACTCAACACCTGCTTGTCCTCGGTAATCAGCCATTCCCGCTTATACGGTGCATCAATAAACCGCCACGAAGCTCGCCCCTGGTAGCGACCGACAAGGATCGTATATGCGCCATTCTCACGCATCACTTCATAAAGTATATACGAGTTTGACTGGCGGAAATAGAATTCATCAAACGATTTCTGTCCCTGCTGAATGCCCAAACGATGCTTGTCGGCATTGTAGAAAAACAAGAGCGCTCTCAACACGGTGCTTTTACCCACACCCTGCGTTCCCGTAAAATGCACATTCCCGTCTACAGCGATCTCTGCATAGGGGATATTCGCGCTATTTATAAAAATGACTTTATTCAGGTACTTCATCTTCGTTTGCAATTTGAATGATGTCCACCAACTCCTCTACATAGCGGAATGCCGAAGTGACCTTATAGGTCTCGTCAAGCTCATTGACACACTCCGCAAAGCCCATATTCTGCATCTCCTGAAGCAGCTTGTTCACAATCTCGACAAGAGACCCCGCACCATATTTCTTGAAAAGATGGTTCGCCTTCTCCTTCATCTCGATATCCAGGCTGATCTGCTCCATCAAATGACTCTTACGAAACTGATATCCGGCCGTAAAGGATTGGTTATAGCACTTCAGAAAGTCCAGATAGTCCAGCCATTTGGAGAAGCTGTCCAACTTCTGCTCAATGGACTGTTTACTCTCTCCTATTCGGGAAAAATAGAAGTAACCATTCCCCGCTTCGAGTTGCAGCCCAATCTCCCGAAAATAATCCGTGTAATCCTCCAGGTTCTCCTCTATATCCTCATACAGATGGCGGGTAGAGGCGTCGATGCTGTCGACCGAGAGGAATTCGCCCCGGCTTAAACGCTCGTATATTCTTTGGGTATTATTTCGCATAAATAATCGGATATTCAATATTTTGGTAGATGGCATATTCTCCGGTCATTCGGCATTCATCAGGATGCAGGATAACCAATTGACAGAAGATTGCAGCATACTCCTCAATATTATGTTTTACCTTATAGTCGTACCTCAAAATGAAATCGAACAGATTATAGCTTGATGCCAGGAATGCATTCCATATTTCGGCAAGATTCACCTCCTTCAATAGTTGGACATGGTCCTGCAAATCATCATCCGTCAAAGGCTCGTCTGCGGTTCTTGCCGTTTTCTGGATTCCATTGCGCCCGGCGACGCGCTTCAGCAGTTTGATGATCTGATCGTTCCCCCGCAACATCTCAAGTGAGAGGCGGATCCGGCTGTATTGACGGGACTCCATCCAAACCGGATTCCGCTCTTCCAACACCTTCGAGAGGTTCGTTTCACTCTTGATCAGCAGCTGATCTTGCAAATATTTCAGCTTCCGGATTTTTCTGTAGAGTTCATTTTGCTGGTCTATCTGATTGATATAAGAGATAATCTGCCGGTCAATCTCCATCAGCGCATGGTAGGCCTCAACAAAATCATGCTTCACATCGCTACAGGTCTTGGCCATATGCGGGTCATTGGCCATGATGAAAAAGGCATGCTCATTATCCATCAGCTTTTCACACTCGCGTATCATGGCACGAATGCTATGACTCTTCTCGTCCAGATTCTGCAGTTTCTTCTTTTTGATGACATAATTCGGCTCCTGCTTATATGCATGGTCCATATTACGCTTCAAATCCACTACATTTTTCAAGGTTCTGAAGCCGGTCTTCTTGAGAAGCTGCCGGACATTATCCTGATACCCCGCTTTACGGCCGGGATTGGTCTCCTGCAGAAAATAGCCGATATTCTCCTTCAACGTATTGATACACTCCTGTACACTCAGCACGCTGATTTCCTCGTTGACATTCAGGACCTCCTCGAAAAAGTTCAGGTAGTCACTCTCAATCTCTACCATGTTGCCAGCTTCCACCAGCACGCCATAGTCAATCAACTTCCGCAGCCTGGCTTCATTTCCTCCGACAAGGTCAATAGCAAGCGCGACCGGAAACCTCATGAGTTTCCGTTTCTCAAACATCTCACTGAGCAGTCCTTGCTCACGTGAGAGCGTTTTGGCCAACTCCTCTATGCTCCTAAAATGCGTCAGAACATCCATACATTTACCACTCTGAGATTGACTCTATATTTACTTTCACTATTGCGTGTTTGACCGGCAAGTAGACTCCCGAAGAATCTGAAACTCAAGTAACCATCCCAATAATTGCCTTATCGCCCAAGGAGAGACTTCAATCTCACAAAGCCACATTTCACATTGTTGCTCTAATGCAATTTACTATTTTTTATTCGAACAACAATCCATATTGCGCAAAATATATCATTTAGAAGTTCCCAACAGAATAAAAAAAGTCGAACCCCGATTTTCGGACCTCAACTGCCCTATCCACAGGGAGTGACGATTACTTTTTCTTGCGATACCCGCACTTCGGACATACACCCTCCTCGTTGAGTGCAACGCCGCACAGCGGGCAGCGATCGATGTCGTGCTTGGGTACGAACTCAACCAAGGCAGTTCATTCTTCAAAAACGGCAAACGAAAAAAACGCACCCGCCGGCACTGGCATTCACACAAAAACACTACCTTCGCATGGTGTCACGCCCTCCGGCGACCCGCTCCAGTGAGGGAAAAGAAGCGTCCGAAATCGGACTCCGAACCCGCACTTTACATTTTTCGAGAAAATCGGGTCCTGAAAAAGAGCGTCAAAAAACGTTTTACAGCTTCTTTGCAGCCTGGCTTTTGCGACATTAAACAGCTCTACAGCAAAAAAAATTAACATATTACGATGTTTCACTGCGTCGAAAAGAGTCCATCTCTACATTACAGATACTTCTCTTCAGTGGATATCGCAACACTCTACACTTGGGCAAATTCGATGCAGGCATCACTTGAAATTAGTCCACCGCTTACGGCCAAGAATCTCTCGGCAGCCAAGCAGATGGCCGACATCACCGACACAAACGCGAGCAGCAGATTCTCGACAGCATCGTGACCTTGACAACTACACTGCGTCCTGCTGTCCAGCGATACCCAAAGCCAACATAATCGCCTCGGGACGAACGAACTTCGCGCAAAAATGCTATCTTTGCAGCGGAAAAAACCTCAAACATAATGAACGCTATCACTCGCACCGATTTCACCTTCGAAGGACAGAAAAGCAAGTATACGGGTAAAGTCCGCGACGTCTACGACATCGACGACAAGTACCTGGTCATGGTGGTCACCGACCGCATCTCGGCCTTCGACGTCGTCCTGCCCGAGGGTATCCCCTACAAGGGTCAGGTTCTGAACCAGATTGCCGCCAAGTTCCTCGACGCCACCGCCGACATCCTTCCGAACTGGAAGCTGGCCGTGCCCGACCCGATGGTCACCGTCGGCCGCAAGTGCGAACCGTTCAAGGTGGAGATGGTCATCCGCGGCTACCTCTCGGGCCACGCCTGGCGCGAGTACAAGGCCGGACGACGGACCATCTGCGGTGTGGAGATGCCCGAGGGCATGGTCGAAAACCAGAAGTTCCCCGAGCCCATCATCACCCCGACCTCGAAGGCCGCCGAGGGCCACGACGAGGATATCTCAAAGGAGGAAATCATCGCTTCGGGCCTCGTAAGCCGCGAGGATTACGAGCAGCTGGAGCGTTACACGCGCGCCATCTACCGCCGCGGTTCCGAGATTGCCGCCCGGATGGGGCTTATTCTCGTCGACACGAAGTATGAGTTCGGCAAGAAGGACGGCGTCATCTACCTCATGGACGAAATCCACACGCCCGACTCGTCGCGCTACTTCTATGCCGAGGGCTACGAGGAGCGTCTTGCCCGCGGCGAGCGCCAGCGGCAGCTGTCGAAGGAGTTTGTCCGCGAGTGGCTCATGGCCAACGGCTTCCAGGGGCAGCAGGGGCAGCAGGTTCCCGAGATGACACCGGAGATTGTGGCGGGCATCACCGACCGCTACGTGGAGCTCTACGAGAACATCACCGGCGAGAAGTTCGTCAAGGCAGCCGACGAGGCCGACACGCAGAGCATCCTGCAGCGCATCGAGAAGAACGTCTCGGAGTGTCTGAAGAGCCTCCGATAACAGCTACGGTCCGAGAGGCCGAACAACCAAAAGCGCAGAGCGGCAATCCTGAGGGATTGCCGCTCTGCGCTTTTCGGCCCGATAAAGAGACGACACGTTCCGATTCTGCGAAGGCAGCCGGACAACAGAGTTCCGGTCCGCCCCCGGCATCCCGCCCCGGTCCGGTCAAGAGGTCCGCCGGACAGTCGCCCCGTCAACAGACCGCCCAACGGGTCCGGCCGCTCAACGGACAAGATTGACGAGCCGGCTGTCGGGGTTGAGCGGAGTCTGGTCCAGAAGCTCCAGCGACCTGACCATGTGGAGCGTCCCCTGCTTGTAGAGGCGGAAGTGTTCCGAAGCGATATGCCGTTCATAGGCCGCACGGCTCGCATAGCTCTCGAGGATGGTGATTCGGCAGGGATTCTCCTGCTCGGCAACGGCATACATGGTCAGCACTCCCGGCTCGGTCAGCAGCGAGATTCGCCCCACCTCGACGGCAAAGGCCACATAGGCGTCGAGGTATTCGGGAAAGACCTCAATCTTCGAGAGGCGCACGATTCCGTCGGCCGCCATCGGCTCCTTGGCGCACATGCGCGGAGAGGCGTCGGCGGATGCTTCCGGCAGGAGGCACTCCACCTCGACGGCCTCCGACGCGCTGCCGGAGGGAGGTGCCGGCCTCCCCGCCCGACGGCTCTGCGCCGACAGCTCTTCCGGCACCACGCAGGCACACCACAGAACGGCCGACAGCACGACGGCCCCGACTACGCCCGCCGCCATCACTGTCCGATTCGACGGATGACCTTTGCCGGCACGCCGCCCACGATTGTCGCAGGCTCCACATCCTTCGTCACGACCGCCCCGGCCGCGATGACGGCATTGTCACCGATGATCACCCCCTGCAGAATGGTCGCATTGGAACCCACCCATACGTTGCGGCCGAGGACGATGGGTGCCGGATAGGTATTCTGCCGGTCCTCGGGCGAAAGGCCATGGTTGAGCGTGGCGAAGACCACGTTGTGGCCAATCTGGCACCCGTCGCCGATGGTCACCCCGCCGTGGTCCTGGAAATGGCTGCAGGCATTGATGAAGACATCGCGGCCGACCGTGATGTTGCGCCCGAAATCGGTATAGAAGGGCGGGAAAACACGCAGCGACTCCGGCACCCGGTAGCCGAAAAGTTCGGAAAGCAGGCCGCGCACCTCGTCCGGGGTGTGGTAGGCCGTATTGAGGCGGAAGGTAATGCGGCGCGCCTCGTCGCTCATCCGGTTCATGAACCGGTGAATCTCCTCGGAGGAGAGGGCCTCTCCCCGCTTCACGTATTCCTTGAATTCTTCGATTTCCATATTCGTATCGTTTGTCTGTCGTTTTCCGCATACGCCGCCCGCAGCTTCACAGCTTCACAGCTTCGCAGCAAAACGGAGCGGAACCGAGGACAAAGATATCGGTTCGCGCGCAAACGCACGAACCGATATGAAGGTTTTTCCTACCGTTATTACCGATTCCCCGCAATCGCACGGGGAGAGGCCGACGCAGGCATCCCGCAACGGGAGCCGTGGGAAAATCAGCTCTGAAGCTTGTACTGCGAGGGCGAGAGTCCCGCATGGCGTTTGAAATAACAGCCGAAGAAGGACTGGTTGGGAAAATTCAGGTAATAGGCAATCTCCTGTATGCTCATGTTGGAGGACTTGAGCAGCGTCTTGGCCTCGAGAATCACGTAATCGTCAATCCAGTCGGAGACCGACTTGCCGCTCACCCGCTTGATGAGCGTGGTGAGGTACTTGGGCGTGATGCAGAGCTTCTGCGCATAGAAGGAGACGCTGCGCTCCGATTTGTAGTTCTCGCCCAGCAGGCGCATGAACTCCTTGAAATAGAACTCACTGCGGCTGCGTATGGGGGCCTCGTGAACCGGTTGTGCCGACTGGTGGCGGTAGAGGATGTCGCACACCTTGTAGATGGTCGCCGAGACCAGTCCGCTGACGACGTCGGCGCCGAAGAGGGTCTTGGGCCGCTCGAGCTCATGCCCCACCTGCTCGATGAAGCCGCGCAGCATCCGGCTCTCCTCCTCCGCAAGTTCGATGCAGGGCTGATTGGCATAGCGGAGAAAGAGCGGCATCATGCGCTTGATGTCGACGTTGATATGCCGCATGAACTCGGGAGTGATGGCTATCATGTGAGTCTTGAACTCGTCGTCGGAGTTGGCCTGGATGATGTTCTTGGGCGTATAGACGAACATGCTGTTCTTTGTAAGCCGGAACGTATTAAGGTTGAACGTAATTTCGGTCTCACCCTCCGTACATACCCCGATGAAGAGGGCATCGATGCGACAGGGATAGCGGAAAATGCGCCGCTGCGAATTGCTGATGGCGACCAGGCAGCCTCTCGAAAGTTCCAGCTCGGGCGACGCGCCGTGCATGGCGATGAGGTGCTCGAGGGTAAAACATGGGATTCCGTCCGTGCGATTATTCGTCTGTTCCATTTTATATTCATTTACACATTCAATATAACGTAGAAAAGTCGGCTTAGTATCCGGAACGTCCCTTTTTCAAACCTTTGAAACAATTATGCATCCGTTTCACGGAACAATGCGAAAAACAAAACGGGTATCCGGAGATATTCCGGACACCCGTCGTGTCTTGACGACGCGCAGCGGCATCAGTTGGCGGCAGCTTCGGCAGCAGGCTCGTCCTTGATGCCCAGCTCGGTCTTCACCTGCGGGGCAAGGTCCGTGAGCGTAGCCTCGTCGAAATAGGCGATGGCGCCCGTCGAGATGTCGAACACGGCCGTGAAACCGTTGGCCTTGGCCACCTTGTCGATGGCGGCACGGGCCTTCTCGATAATCGGGGCGAGCAGTTCGTTCTGACGCTTCTGATAATCCTGCTGAGCCACCTGGCTGTACTCCTCGCGGCGCTGCTGGAGTTCGCTGAGCTCCTTCTCCTTGAGCTGACGGACCGACTCCGAAAGCGTGTTGTAGTTCTTCTGATACTCCTGCAGTTTGTTGTTGAACTCGACGTTGATGCTCTCGACCTGGTCCTGGAGCTCCTTGGCGAAGGTCTCAAGATTGGTCTGCATCTCCTTGGTTTCAGGCATGCCCATGATGATTTCCTGGGTGTTGATACGTCCGAACTTCTGTGCGAAGAGCGAAGTGGCACTCATCATGAGTGCAACCGCAAG
The DNA here is from genome assembly GCA_900542505.1 of uncultured Alistipes sp. Taxonomy (GTDB): domain Bacteria; phylum Bacteroidota; class Bacteroidia; order Bacteroidales; family Rikenellaceae; genus Alistipes; species Alistipes stercorigallinarum. The sequence continues at coordinate 17,360 of UQNV01000024.1, read as the reverse complement.
GGTCAGTTTGATGGCTCTTTTCATGGTAAATCAGTTGTTTTTGTTGTCTTGTTATTATTTGTTTGTTGTTTTCAATCGTTCGATGAGTTGCTGCGTATGGTCGGCCCTGGGGCTGTTGAAGAGCAGCGTCGGGTTGTTGGCCGAGTCGATGACCACGTCGGCCCCCACCTCGGCGGCATAGGCCTCGATGGCGGCGAATACCTGCTTCTGGATGGGCTGAATCAGCTCCACGCGCTGCTTCATGAGCGTACCCTCGTTGCCGAAGATGCTCTCCTGGTACTGCTGGGCCTCCTTCTCCTTGGTCAGGATGGCGTTTTCGCGGCTCTGCTGCGTCGAGGACGAGAGCGACCGCTTCTGGAGCATATAGGCATTGTAAAGCTCCTCGACCTCGGCGAAGCGGGCGTCCACCTCCTTCTGGTAGGCCGATGCGAGCGAATCGAGCTTCTCGAGCGCCGCGTTGTAGGCGTCGAGCGACTTGAAGAGCTTCTCACTGTTGACGGTGATGCAGTTCTGGGCGGCAAGCGTTCCGGCTGCGAACACAAACGCCGCAAGCAAAATCAGACGTTTCATAATACCGTTTTTTATCGTTGTCCATTGCCTCCGCCACGGCCGTAGCCGCACATACGGATGCATAAAGATAACTCTTTTCTTTCAAATTTATTGCCAATCGCCCCCATTTCATGCCGCCGGGCACCGCCGTGGCGGCTCCCCGGCCGGGCGCACGGTCATCAGAACTGCTGTCCGAGCACGAAGTGGAACTGGCTGCCGCTCTTCGAAGTGGAGCCCGTCGGAGCGTCGAAACCGTAACCCCAGTCGATGCCGAGCATACCCACCACGGGCAGGTAGAGCCGGACGCCGAAGCCGGCGGCGCGCTTGATTTTGAAGGGCGAGAAGCTCTTCCACGAGTCGAAACCGTTACCGCCCTCGAGGAAGCCCAGCACGTAAATCTGCGACGAGGGCTTGAGAATCACCGGGTAGCGCAGCTCGACCGTATACTTGTTGTAGGCACACGAGTAGTTGCCCTGAGGGTCGAGCGCTCCGTCCTCGTAACCGCGCATCGAGATGATGTCGATACCGTACATGTTGTATCCCGACATGCCGTCGCCACCCACCTCAAACCGCTCGAAGGGCGAAACCTTGTATTTGTTATAGCTGCCGAGGAATCCCATCTCGGCCTTGGCCATCAGCACGAGGTTCGAGTTGTTCGTCAGCGCCTGGAACCACTGCGCCTTGAACTGCCACTTGTGGAACTCGACCCAGCGGTAGCGCGTCTGGTTGGCCTGGTCACGCACCGAACTGCTCAGGCTCGAATCTTCGGCCGTCTGGGCAAGACGCCGGTAGTTGCGGCCGTCCCAGAGCGAATAGGGAGGCGTGAACTGCACCGAAGCGGTGAACTCCGAACCGCGGCGCGGATAGATGGGCTGGTCGACCGAGTTGCGCGAGAGAACCAGCTTGAGCGACACCATGTTGGCCGAGCCGTTGGTCATGATGAACGACGACCAGTTCTTGAGCGAATAGCGCTCGTAGGCCGCCTCGGCGTAGAAGGTGAAGTAGGGGTCGGGCCACGTCAGGCGCTTGCCCAGACCGGCCGCCACGCCATAGGTGCGGAAGTACTGCGTACTGGTCTGCCATACGTAGTAGGCGTCGTTCTGGTCCGAATAGTGGGCCGACAGGGTGAACGAGTTGGGCTTGTGGCCGCCCAGCCAGGGGTCGGTGAAGCTGAAGGCGAAGGCCTTGTAGTAGGTACCGTTGGTCTGGGCCGAAATCGAGAGACGCTGGTTCTGTCCCATCGGGTAGGGCCGCCAGGCCCCCTTCTTGAAGAAGTTCTTCATCGAGAGGTTGTTCAGCGTGATGCCGACCGAACCCACGAAGGTACCCGAACCCCAGCCGCCGGCGATGTTGAACTGGTCGGAGGCCTGCTCCTCGAGCGGCCAGTTGATGTTCACCAGCTCGTTCGAGACGGGTTTCACGTCGGGCATGATGGCCTCGGGGTTGAAGTGTCCCATCGAGCTGAGCGTACGCATGGTCTGCATGAGCAGCGAGCGGTTGTAGAGTTCGCCCGGGCGGACATAGAGCTCGCGGCGGATGACCTCGTCGTCGACGCGCTGGTTGCCCGTGATGCCCACCTCGTTGATGGTGAACTGCTTGCCCTCGAACACCTTGACCTCGAGGTCGATGGAGTCGGGCGCGATGATGATTTCGGCCGGCTCAATCTGCGACATCAGGTAGCCGTTGTTCTGGTAGAGCGACGAGACGGACATGGCGTCGGGGTCGGTCTCCTTGCCGATACCGAGCCGCTTGTGCATCGACTTCTTGTCGTAGGTGTCGCCCTTCGAAACGCCGAACATGTTCTGCAGGAAGTCGGTCTCGTAGACCGAGTTGCCCACCCACGTCACGTTGCGGATGTAGTACTTGTTGCCCTCCGACACCTCGATGTCGATGCCCAGCCGCTTGTTGTTGATGAAGTAAATCGAGTCGCGGACAATCGTGGCGTTGCGGTAGCCGCGCGAGTTGTAGAAGTCGATGAGCAGCTCCTTGTCGGCCTCATAGTCCTCCTCGTTGAGTTTCGAGTTGCGGAAGATGTTGATGCTCTTCTGGTGGGTCTTCTTGAGCGTCCGGCGCAGCCGCTTGTCGGAGAACTGCTCGTTGTTCATGAAGTTGATGCGGCCGATTTTGACCTTGTCCTTGCGGTCGATGATGAAGGTGACGTTGACGCCCTGGGGACGGACCGTATCGTTTTCGATGCGCACGTCGACCTCGGCGTTGCGGTAGCCCTTTTCGGCCCAGTAGGCCTTGATGAGCTTCTTGTTCTTGTCGAGCACGTAGTCCGAGAGCTCGCTGCCGCGGCGGAGCTTGAGCTTGTCGAGCAGGTCGCGTTTCTTACCCTTCGTGACACCCTCGAAGCCCCAGTTGTAGACGCGGGGGCGCTCCTTGAGGAAGACCTCCAGGTCGAGGCTGTCGCCCTCGATGGTGGCGCCGATTTTCACGTCCGAGAAGAAGCGCTGGCTCCACAGGCGCGAGATGGCGTTCGAGATGAAGTTGCTCGGCAGATAGACCGAATCGCCGGCGATGAGGCCGGCCGATGACTTGAGCATCTCCTGGTTGAGGTACTGTACGCCGTGCACGTTGATATCGCGGATGTAGTAGCGCTTGGGCGTGCCGCTCTGGGGCATCATCGGAGCGTTCTCGTCGAACTGCACCTGCGTCGCCGCCGTCGAATCGGCAGGATTCTCCTCCTGGGCAAAGATATTCGGGCAACTGAGCAGCAGGGCTGCAACTGCGAGGAATACGGTTTTACCGAAATACTTCATCTATTCAATTAGTGTCTTTCCGTGTTAGACTTTCGCTTGTTCCGACGCGGCGCGGGTCACCGTTCGGACCTCTCGGGTTCGGGTTGCTTTTCGTGGACCAGGCCGAAACGTCGGTCCCGGCGGGCGTACTCCTCCAGAGCGCGGTCGAACTCCTCCTCCGTGAAATCGGGCCAGAGCACCTGCGGGAAGTAGAGTTCGGCGTAGGAGCTCTGCCAGAGCAGGAAGTTGCTCAGACGGCACTCGCCGCTGGTGCGGATGACCAGGTCCGGGTCGGGATATTCGGCCGTATCGAGGGCGGCGCTTATGGCCTCTTCGGTAATCTCCCCCGCTGCCAGTTCGCCCGACTCGACGCGGGCGGCCAGCCGGCGCACGGCACGCGTGATTTCGCTGCGCGACGAGTAGTTGAGCGCCAGGATGAGGGTCAGTGTCGTCCCCCCGGCAGTCTCCTCCTCGGCACGCGCCAGGTGGGACTGCACCTTCTCCGAAAAGCGGCTGCGGTCACCAATCATCCGGATGCGGATGCCCTGGCGCTTCAGCTCGGGCGTTTCGCTGACCACGCTCGTACAGAAGAGCTCCATCAGCGCATCGACCTCGGCGCGGGGACGCCCCCAGTTTTCGGTCGAGAAGGCATAGAGCGTCAGATACTTCACACCTCGGCGCGACGCGGCACGCAGGGTTGTCCGCACCGCCTCCACTCCGGCGATGTGTCCTTCGCAGCGCTCCTTGCCGCGCTGCTCGGCCCAGCGTCCGTTGCCGTCCATGATGATGGCCACGTGCTGCGGTATGCCTCTCTGTTCACTCATATAGGGTGCAAATATAGGGAAATTAATTCAAAATGGTTCCGCCTCGCACAATTTCGCCGCCCGAGGTACCCTGCGGCACCCCGGGGTATCCTTGCAGATATGTCCGCAAGGCAAGCCTATCAGCTGCGGATGTCGATTCCCCACATCATCTTATTGCGTAACGTGTCGTAAAACGATATATTGTGAGGCACCGCCAAAAAAATCTTCTGTTCAGCGCGTTCGACGGTGAACGAGGCCTCGGGCGACACGGCGCAGGTGCGGTTGTCGAGCGTCACGAAGGGGTCCGAATGGCGGGCGCGCACACGGAGCGTGACGCGGCCCGTATCGGGGATGACCACCGGGCGCATCGTGAGGTTGTGGGGAGCGATGGGGGTAATGACCATGCACGAGCAGGTGGGGGCGACGACCGGGCCTCCGGCGCTGAGCGAGTAGGCGGTCGAGCCGGTCGGGGTCGAGACGATGACACCGTCGCCGTGGTAGGTGGCCACCATCTGGTCGTCGACATAGGTCTCGACCGAAATCAGTCCGGCGCCGTGGCGCTGGATGGTGAACTCGTTGAGACACAGCGTCGACTCGGGCTGCTCGGCGAAACTGCCCCGCACGTCGAGCAGCGTGCGGGCCTCGGTCCGCAGCGTACCGTCGCGCAGTTCGCCCAGCAGATGCTCCACCCCTCCGGCGGGAACGCTCGCCAGAAAGCCCAGATGGCCGGCATTGACCCCCAGCACGGGAATCGGCGCCCCGCCCAGACGGTGCACCCCTTCGAGCAGCGTGCCGTCGCCGCCGTAGCAGAGCATCAGCGCATCGGCGGGCTGCTCGCCGACACGGCCGCCATAGCGGCACTGCGGCGCTATCTGCCGGCCGGTGAGGCGCTCGACCACCGGGGCAAACTCCTCGTTGACGGCGCAGTCGAATCCGAAGGCCTCCATGCCGTCGAAGAGCCGGCGGAGCTCCCCGGCGTCATGCGCCACCTGGGGGCGGGAAAAAAGTACGATTTTCATCGGCGCAGTTTCGAAATTTTACGTAACTTTGACCTCGCGAAGCAGCGCGGGGAGACTCTCTCCGGGCCTTTCCGCAACGAATGGTCAACTCGGTCCGCGCAACGGCCCCGCCCCGCGGCAGGACCCGTCACCCGTGACCGCAAAGTTAGTGATTATTATGACAAAATTGAGTGTAAACATCAATAAGATTGCCGTCATCCGCAATTCGCGCGGCGGCAACATGCCCGACGTGGTCCGCGCGGCCTGCGACATCGAGCGTTTCGGCGCCGACGGCATCACGGTCCACCCGCGTCCCGATGCGCGCCACATCCGCTACGACGACGTGCGCGCCCTCAAGCGGGTGCTCACGACCGAATTCAACATCGAGGGCAACCCCATCCCGAGCTTCATTGACCTGGTGCTCGAGGTCTGCCCGACGCAGGTGACCCTCGTCCCCGACGCTCCCGACGCCATCACCTCGAATGCCGGCTGGAACACGGTGGCCCACCGCGACTTCCTGAGCGAGGTGACCGCCCGTTTCCACGAACGGGGCATCCGCGTCTCCATCTTCGTCGACCCCGTTCCGGAGATGGTGGCCGGCGCCCGCGCCTGCGGGGCCGACCGCGTGGAGCTCTACACCGAGGCCTACGCGCGCGAGTACGCCGCCTCGCCCGAGCGGGCCGTGGCTCCCTACGTGGCCGCCGCCGAGGAGGCCCGCCGGCAGGGGCTGGGGCTCAACGCGGGCCACGACCTCAACCTGGAGAATCTATCTCACTACATCGGGCGGATTCCCTGGACCGACGAGGTCTCCATCGGCCATGCGCTCATCTGCGACGCCCTCTACTACGGTCTGGAAAACACCGTACAACTCTACCGCCGACAACTCAACCACTGAACCCCATGAAAAAACTGCTCTTCCTGGCAGCGCTGCTCGCCGCGGCGCTCCCGACTCTGGCACAAAGCTCCTACAACTTCCAGCGCCGCAGCCTCTTCGAGGTGCTGCCCATCCACTCCGGCGACATCGTCTTCCTGGGCAACAGCATCACCGACGGCTGCGAGTGGGCCGAACTGTTCGACACCCCCCGCATCAAAAACCGCGGCATCAGCGCCGACCGCACGGGCTGGATGCTCGAGCGCCTCGACCCGATTGTGAAGGGGCAGCCCAAGAAGCTCTTCCTGCTCATCGGCACCAACGACCTGGCGGCCGGCATCGCCCCGCAGACGGTGGTCGACAACATCCGCCGCATCCTCGAGCGCTTCCGCACGGAGTCGCCCCGCACGAAGCTCTACGTGCAGAGCATCTTCCCGGTCAACGGCGTCGACGCCGGCGGCAAGACGCGCAAGCACTGGTCGAAGGGGGCCGAAATCATCGAGACCAACAAGATGCTGCAGGAGCTCTGCCGCGAGCTCGACATCCCTTATCTGGACATCTATTCGGTGCTGGTCGACGAGCGCGGACTGCTCGACAAGCGTTACACCAACGACGGTCTGCATCTGACGGGCGAGGGCTACCTCGCCTGGAAGGAGGCCATCGAACAGTACGTGAAGTGACGTGGAGCCGCTCTCGCAACCCATATTCCGCCGCATCGGGCGCATAGCCGACGAGCGGGGCCTGCGGGCCTTCGTCGTGGGGGGCTACGTCCGCGACTACTACCTGCGCCGCCCGTCGACCGACATCGACGTGGTGGTGGTCGGGAGCGGCATCGAGGTGGCCGAAGCGCTCGCAGCCGAGCTGCATGCCCGCGTCTCGGTCTTCAAGACCTTCGGCACGGCGATGGTCCGCAGCCGGGGTGTCGAGGTCGAATTCGTGGGGGCCCGCAAGGAGTCCTACAGCCACGATTCGCGCAAGCCGCAGGTGGAGCCCGGCACGCTCGAGGATGACCAGCGCCGCCGCGACTTCACCATCAACGCCATGGCGTGGTCGCTCAACGGCGACTCGTTCGGCGAGTTGGTCGACCCCTTCGGCGGGATGGAGGACCTCGAGGCCTGCATCATCCGCACGCCGTGCGACCCCGACGTCACCTTCTCGGACGACCCGCTCCGCATGATGCGCGCCGTGCGCTTCGCCTCGCAGCTGGGCTTCTCCATCGAGGAGGAGACCTTCGAGGCCATCCGCCGCAACCGCGAACGCATCCGCATCGTCTCGCGCGAGCGCATCATCACGGAGCTCAACAAAATCGTCCTCTCGCCCGTCCCCTCGATGGGCTTCGAGCTGCTCGACCTGACGGGGCTGCTGGAGCTGATTTTCCCCGAGCTGCACCGCCTCAAGGGGGTCGAACGGCGGGGACAGCATGCCCACAAGGACAACTTCGCCCATACGCTCAAGGTGCTCGACAACGTGGCGCGCCGCTCCGACGACCTCTGGCTGCGCTGGGCCGCGCTGCTGCACGACATCGCCAAACCGCTTACGAAAGCCTACGACCCGCGTGTCGGGTGGACCTTCCACGGCCACGAGGTGCTGGGTTCGAAGATGGTGCCGGCGATTTTCCGCCAGCTCAAGCTGCCGCTCAACGAGCACATGAAGTTTGTCCAGAAACTCGTCTTCCTCCACCTGCGTCCCATCATCCTCTCGGAGGAGCTGGTCACCGACTCGGCCGTCCGGCGGCTTCTGTTCGAGGCGGGCGACGACGTCGAGGCACTGATGACGCTCTGCGAAGCCGACATCACCTCGGGCAACGACGCCAAGGTACGCCGCTTCCTGGCCAACTTCGAACTGGTGCGGCGCAAGATGAAGGATTTGGAGGAGCGCGACCGCATCCGCAACTTCCAGCCCCCCATCACGGGCGAAATCATCATGGAGACCTATGGCATCGGCCCCTGCCGCGTCATCGGAGACATCAAGGAGGTCATCAAGAACGCCATCCTCGACGGCGAGATTCCCAACGAGTACGAGGCGGCCCGTGCGCTGATGGAGCGGCTGGCTGCCGAACGGGGATTGACCCCCGTGGCCCGGGCCACGGAGGCCGCAGCTCCCGAGGCATCCGCCCCGGAGAAGGCATCCGCACCCGAGGCTCCCGAATCCAAGGCCGCACCCGAATCTTAGGAAAGGAGACCCGGCCGGAGCGCAACGGCCGCCGGAGCGGCCCGCCGCCCCTCAGCCATACGAACGACAACACCCCGCCGACGGCGGGGTGTTGCATTCTGCCGCATCCAACCGCAGCCCGCACCAAGCGGAGGCGGCCCGACACGGCCGAACACGAACCGGTCACCACCGGCGCATATCCGGGCACGCAGCACAGCACTTCCGGGCACGCAGCGGCGGCGGCTCCGCCCCGACGTCTCCGGCAAGGGACAAAAGAAGAGGGCTTCCGAAAACGGAAGCCCTCCAGAACTATCGTCGTATCAGGCGATTACTTGTTCTCCTCAACAGCGGTCTCCTCAACGGCAACTGCGGTCTTCGTCGAATCGCACTCCTCGGCGCAAACGGTCGAATCGCACTTCTCGGTGCACTCTGCGCATGCAGCAGCCTCGGTAGCCTGAGCCTCAACCTCGGCAGCAGCCTTCTTGCCCGAATTACCGGCGCAGCCCACCATTGCAACGGCTGCCAGAACAACTACAAAAGAAAAAATCTTTTTCATAGCAGGAATAATTTTAATGGTTATTTTTTCACGCCGCAAAATTACATAATCGGTGGAATTATGCAACAAAAAAAACAAAAATTCCGCACTTTTTCAGCTACTTCACCAAATCGGCAACCGACAGTTCCTCGTTCTTCACATAGGCCTTCGGGAAGACGCCCTGGACACGCCCCTTGAGGATGATGGCCTCCTCCGACGTGAGGCAGTCGCCCGCCGTCACCTTGAAGTAGGGATTTTCGTAGACCATATAGACACGTATACCGGGAAAACTCTCCTCGAAGAGCGTCTTCGCCTCGACAGCCTTGGCCCGCGCATCCTGACCGTTGTCGAAGAAGATGCAGACCCGATAGCCACGGAACCGCAGCTGCGTTTCGTTGCGCGAGAGTTCGCGCACGGCACGCGCGGCGTCGTCCGCCTCGCGGACCGAGACACGCGCCGTACCAAAGGCGGCCTCGGAGACCACCGGACGGGCGAGCTGTTGCTTGAAAGCCTCGAGCGACTGGGCCCGGAGCGAAAAGGCGGCCACGAGGGCCACTGTCAGCATGATGAACTTGCGCATAGTCAGAACAATTTTATCAGGTCGTCGACCGACAGCCCGAAGTTACGCAAAAAATCCGACAAAGAGACCTTTTCCTGCGAAAGATTGGCCGAAGCGACCCCGTAACGGCCGCGGACATGCCACGAAACCGTCGCCCGGTCGACGTCGCCGCGCCCGATACGCCGGGCCGCAACGTAGAAGGTCAGCGGGTCGTCGACCCGCACCCGCCAGCGGGTGGCGATGCAGCCCGTCGTCCGCCGCGGAAGCGTCACCTCCTCCATGAGCACGACGCGGGCCACGCGGTTCCCGCCCCAATAGAGGTCGAAATCCGCCTCCCGGAGCCGGAGGTTGCGCCGCGTGTCGTTGGTGGCGCGCAGCGAGAGTTCGAGCGACGACAGGCCATGAACCTCGACCGACTCGACGCCTTCGAAGCGGATGTTGCGGCGGGCCCGCTCGACGGCTCCCGAGCAGGAGCCCAGCAGCATGACCGCCAGCAGTGCGGCGGCCACGGGCAGCCCCCGCCGCATCCACGCGCAAAGGCGCACAAGACCGCCTGCAGCGGCCATCCGACGCTCTTTGCGGCCGGCGTCACGGCCCTTCCGACAGGTGATTCGTCGCATCATCGCTCTCCCGTATAGATTTGTGCAATCCCGAAACTCTGGCTCCGTGCCCGGCAGTTGCGGAAGCCCGCCCGGCGCATCAGCTCCATGAAGGCCCCGGGCTCCGGAAAGGCCTCGACCGAGGCGGGCAGGTATTCGTACGCCTTGCGGTCCTTCGAGACGGCTCCGCCGACACGGGGCAGCAGCCATCCGGAATAGAAGCGGTAGAGCGGTCCGAACAGGGCCCCTTTCGGTTCCGAGAACTCCAGTATAACGACCTTGCCCCCGGGTCTTATTGTGCGCGCCATCTCGCGCAGACCCGCTTCGAGGTCGCCGAAGTTGCGCACGCCGAAGGCCACCGTCAGCGCATCGACCGATGCGTCGGCCGCGCCCAGATGTTCGGCATCGCCCTGTTCGAGCCTGATGCGGGCATCGAGCCCCCGGGCCGCCACCTTGCGCCGCGCGATGTCGAGCATCCCCTCCGAGAGGTCGACGCCCAGCACCCGGGCACCCGGGACATGGAGCGCCAGGTCGATGGCCAGGTCGCCCGTACCGGTGGCCAGGTCGAGGATGCGCTGCGCGCCGCTGCGGCGCACAAGACGCACCACGCGGCGGCGCCACAGGCGGTCGATGTTGAACGAAAGGGTGTGGTTGAGCAAATCGTAGCGGGGCGCGATGCGGTCGAACATGTCGCGCACCTGCGTCTTCTTGGGACGTTCCGGGTCGTAGGGTTTTACCGTCATTCGTATCGGATGGTTTGTTCGGGTTTGACCGAGGATATTATATAGGTAGGGAGCACAAGCAGCAGGACTATGACCGCCAGCACCCCGGCATTGAGCAGAAGCCACCACCCCCACTCGAGGGCGATGGGCACCTCCGAGAGGAGATACCCCTCCGAATCGAGCTTCACCACATGGAACCACTGCTGCACGGCACAGAGCAGCAGCCCCACGCCGTTGCCCCACGCCATGCCGCGCAGGGCGATGAAGGCGGCCCGGTAGAGGAAGAGCCGACGCAGCGGGCCGTTGCGCATGCCCAGGGCCTTGAGCAGGCCAATCATCCGCGTCCGTTCGAGTACGAGAATCAGCAGCGCCGAGGCCATGTTGAAGAAGGCCACCACGAGCATGATGCCCACAATCACGACGGCGTTGACGTTGTGGGCCGCCAGCCAGTCGAAGATGGCGGGATAGAGCTCGCGCAGCGAGGTGACGGTCAGGTTCTGCGCCTCGTCTCCATCGTCGTAGAGCAGGCGGAGGGCCACGCGCCGCGCAAAATCATCCGACTGCGCGAAATCATCCGTGCGGAGCTCGTAACCCGAGACCTCGTCGGGCTGCCAGTCGGCCAGACGCTGCACGTTGCGCAGGTCGGTGAAGGCCAGCAGTTCGTCCGTCTCGTCCATACCCGTCGCATAGAGGCCTGAGATACGGAAGCGGTCGCGGCGGGGACGCATGCCGCTCCCCTCGACGAAAAGCATCTCCACCTTGTCGCCCACGCCGAGCTTCAGCCGGCGGGCCAGCATCTCGGAGAGCAGCACATCCTTCGTCCGCAGCGAATCGCCCACGCGGGGCAGCGCTCCCGCCCGCAGGCAGCGGCCCAGGAACGCCCAGTCGTAGGTCGTGTCGACCCCCTTGAGCAACACCCCCTGCACGGCGTCGGGCGTGCGGACGATGCCGCTTCGCGCGGCATAGGGGGCCATCGAGGCGAAACCCTCGACGCTGCGGAGCAGCTCCTCGAGCGCAGCCGTACGCCGTACGGGCTCCGAGTCGGGAGCCGACACCCCGCGGATGTCGGTCACCACGGCATGCGAGGCCAGCCCCGTCAGGTTGCGGACCACCTCGCGCTTGAAGCCCACGATGACGGCCAGCGAGAGGAGCATCACCGCGACGCTCAGCGCCACCGACACCACGGCAATGCGCTCCATCACACCAGGTTTGTTGCCCGACGAGGAGGAGGCCAGACGGCGTGCGATGAAAAAGGGAAGATTCACGGCCTGCGGTTTTACGGAATTGTGTGCAAAGTAACATATTTTTTCGTAATTTCGCCCATCACAAAACCCCGGAACGATGAAAAAACTGGCATTGATTACGGGAGCGACCTCCGGCATCGGCCGTGCGACGGCGCTCCGTCTGGCAAAGGAAGGATACGACATTGTGGCTACGGGCCGCCGTGCCGAACGGCTCGAGACGCTCCGCCGCGAAATCGAGGCACTCGGCGCCCGTTGCACGACGCTCTGCTTCGACGTACGCTCCGAGGAGGAGGTGCGCCGCCATCTGGAGCCGCTCGAGCGGGTGGACCTGCTGGTCAACAACGCCGGACTGGCCGCCGGACTGGAACACATCGACCGGGGCGACACGGCCGACTGGGACGCGATGATTGACACCAACGTCAAGGGGCTCCTCTACGTCACGCGGGTCATCGCCCCCAAGATGGTCGCCGCCCGCGGGGGCCACATCTTCAACATCGGCTCCATCGCCGGTACGGAGCCCTACGAGAACGGGGCGGTCTACTGCGCCTCGAAACACGCCGTACACGCCATCTCGCAGTCGATGCGCGCCGACCTGCTGGCCGACGGCATCAAGGTGACCGAAATCCGTCCGGGCATGGTCGAGACCGAATTCTCGGAGGTGCGCTTCCACGGCGACAAGGCCCGCGCCGACAAGGTCTACGACGGAGTGACGCCCCTGACGGGCGACGACATCGCCGAGGCCATCGCCTGGGCCGCACAGCTCCCCGCCCACATGAACGTGAACGACATGGTGCTCATGCCCACCCAGCAGGCCGGAGCCTACTACACCGTCCGGCGCCACTGACCCCCGGCCGGCGCGGAGTCCGGACACGTTTTCCGGCGAAGCCCGCCGAAACGAAATAAAATATGTATATTTGCCGTTGATTTTCCATAAGACACGACACAGAACGGAAAACTAAACCTATTCACCATGTTGCAACCACTCATCGCCCTGCTCTATGCGGGCACCCAACAGAGCGCACACTACTCCGCCGCCTCGTCGGGCATGTTCCTGCTCATCATCGCCATCGGTATCGCGGGCTACATCGTCCAGGCGCGGCTCCAGTCGGTATTCAAGAAATATTCGAAGGTCCAGTTCCCGGGCGGCCTGACGGGCGCCCAGGTCGCCGAGAAGATGCTGCGCGACAACAACATCCACAACGTCAAGGTGACGCACGTGGCCGGACACCTGACCGACCACTTCAACCCCCAGACGATGACCGTCAACCTGAGCGACAGCGTCTACAACTCGACGAGCGTCGCGGCGGCGGCCGTTGCCGCCCACGAGTGCGGCCACGCCGTACAGCACGCCCGCGACTACGCCCCGCTGACGCTCCGCTCGCAGCTGGTACCCGTCGTGCAGTTCGCCTCGTCGGCCGCCACGTGGGTCATCCTGCTGGGTCTGGTGCTGCTGGCCACCACGCGCAACGAACTGGTATGCTGGCTCGGCGTGGCGATGATTGCCATGTCGGCCATCTTCTCGCTCATCACCCTCCCGGTCGAGTACAACGCCTCGGCTCGCGCACTCGAGTGGCTCGAATCGAGCCGCACGATGCAGGGCGCACAGCTTGTCCAGGCCAAGGAGGCGCTCGGATGGGCCGCACGCACCTATCTGGTCGCCGCACTCGGCGCCATCGCATCGGTGCTCTACTACGTATTCCTGATACTCGGTCGCCGCGACTGATGCAACCCGAAAAAAACTACCTGCATCGAGGCTGGATAGCCCTCACGGCACTCATCGCGGTGCTCGTGGGGGTCAGTTTTATTCCGCCCCAAAGCGTCGGAGGCGTCCGGCTGCGGCGCGCCAACATACTCTCGGACCTCTTCGCGTTCGAGGATGCCGCGGAGACGAAGGCCGAACCGGCCCTCTTCGACGAGGAGGAGTTCCGCGTCGACATGGAGCAGGTTGCCGAACTCATCGTCGCCGACTCGCTCGCCGACTCCGTCCGCACCACCTTCGCGTGGTCGCTCGCCGCACCCGACACGGTGCTGCGCGCCGTCCGCCCCGACACGGTGCGGATGCACGCCCGCGTCATCCCCATCGAAGACTACGACACGACGGGCATGAGCCCCATGAAGCGTTTCTACGAGGCGCTGCTCGGCGGCCGCGGGGTCCGCATCGCCGTCCTGGGCGACTCGTTCATCGAGGGCGACATCCTGACGGCCGACCTGCGCGAGAAGCTGCAGTGCTCCTACGGCGGAGGCGGCACGGGCTTCGCCCCGATGGCCTCGCCGCTCACGGCCTTCCGCCGCACCGTCCGCACCCAGGCCCGCGGATGGAACTCCTACAACATCATGCAGCGGCAGCGGACGCCCGAGGCGCTGCGCGGCAACTACTACGTCTCGGGATGGGTCTGCAGCCCCGAGACGGGGGCCTCGACACGCTGGGAGTCGACCGACGCCCGCGAGCGGCTCGACTCGGTGACCACGGCCCGCGTGCTCTTCCTCGCCACGGAGGACGCGCGCGTCGAGGCGACGCTCAACGACACGCTGAGCCGCAGTTTCGACATCGAGGGCGACCCCGCCGTGCGGCAGCTGCTCGTCACGGCACCCCACATCCGCTCGCTGAACTTCAAGGTGAACTCCGGAGCAAAGGGCTTCATCGGCTACGGAGCCACGTTCGAGGGGGACGGCGTGACGGTCGACAACTATTCGGTGCGGAGCAACAACGGCCAGGCGATGTTCTGGACCAACCCCTCGGTCAACGCCCAGATGAACGCACTGCTCGGCTACGACCTGGTGGTGCTCCAGTACGGGCTCAACATCATGCAGGCGGGCGTCCACGCCTACAACAGCTACGGCCGCCAGGTCGAGAAGATGGTGGCCTACGTCCGGCAGTGCTTCCCCGGCGCGGCGGTGCTCGTGCTGGGCGTGAGCGACCGCTCGGTCAAGGGCGAGGCGGGCTTCGAGCCGATGGATGCCGTCCCCTACATGACCGAATGCCAGCGCCGTGCGGCCCGCAACACGGGAGCCGCCTTCTGGCCCACGAGCGAAGCGATGCAGGCGCTGGGCGGCATGGAGCGCTTCGTGGCCAACGGCTGGGCCGGCAAGGACTACACCCACATCAACTATGCGGGCGGCCGCCAGGTGGCACTGGCGCTCTTCGACGCCATCAACGCCGGATTGGACAGCGCGGCCGTGACGCTCGAAGCCGAAGCGCGGCGCCGTGAAGCGCAGCAGGCCGTCATCGACTCGCTGCATCTGGCCGAACTCGACCGGCAACTCTTCTCCCCGGACATCGCACTGGAGAGGCCGGCTAACACTTCGTTGCAATGACCCTCCCCATCACGGACGACATCGCGGACAAGCTCCAGGCACTGCTGCTCTACGACCCTTCGTCGCCGCTGATTTTCAGCAGCGGGCTCTTCCTGTTTCTCTTTGCGGGATTCCTGCTCTTCTACAGCGCAATGGGTCGCGCCCATACGGCGCGCATACTCTACGTCGTCCTCTTCTCGCTCTACTTCTACTACAAGTCGAGCGGCTTCTACTTCCTGCTGCTGGTCTTCGCCGCGGCGAGCGACTACTGGCTCGCCCACGCCATCGCACGCAGCGAGCGGCAGAGCACCCGGCGGTGGCTCGTGGCGCTGAGCGTCGCCGTCAACCTCGGCATGCTGGGCTACTTCAAGTACACGAACTTCTTCATCGACCTCTCGAACCAGCTCTTCGGCCGGGGATTCCTCGAATTCCGCAACATCTTCCTGCCGGTGGGCATCTCGTTCTTCGTCTTCCAGTCGATGAGCTACACCATCGACGTCTACCGCCGGCAGCTCCGGCCCCTCGACCACTGGCTCGACTATCTGTTCTACCTCTCCTTCTTCCCGCAGCTGGTGGCCGGCCCCATCGTGCGCGCCCGCGACTTCATCCCCCAAATCCGCAGACGCCCCTTCGTCACGCGCGAAATGTTCGGCACGGGAGTCTTCCTGATTCTGACGGGCCTCTTCAAGAAGGCCATCGTCTCGGACTACATATCGCTCAACTTCGTCGACCGCATCTTCGACGAGCCGCTGCTCTACTCGGGCTTCGAGTGTCTGATGGGCATCTACGGCTATGCGCTGCAAATCTACTGCGACTTCTCGGGCTACTCGGACATGGCCATCGGCATCGCCCTGCTGCTGGGCTTCCGCTTCCCCAAGAACTTCGACGCCCCCTACAAGTCGGCCACCATCACCGAGTTCTGGCGGCGGTGGCACATCTCGCTCTCGTCGTGGCTGCGCGACTACCTCTACATCTCGCTGGGCGGCAACCGCAAGGGGCGCATGCGCACCTACGTCAACCTGCTCCTCACCATGCTGCTGGGCGGACTGTGGCACGGCGCCGCCATCCGCTTCGTACTCTGGGGTGCGCTGCACGGCGCGGCTCTGGCGCTCCACAAGATGTGGCTCGCCGTCGTCCCCGGGGCCAAAGCCTCGGGACAGCAGATGCACCCGCTCAGCCGCGCCATCGGCATCTTCCTCACCTTCAACCTCGTATGTTTCGGATGGCTGCTCTTCCGCGCCGAGTCGATGCAGTGCGTCGGGCTGATGCTCCACCAGATATTCACCAACTTCAATCCCGCGGTCATTCCGCAGGCCGTCGCCGGCTATGCGGGAGTCTTCGCCCTCATCGGGGCGGGCTACCTGCTCCACATGCTCCCGGCGCGGGTCGACCGGATGGCCCAGAGCGTGGTGATGCGTTCGCCGCTGGTGGTCCAGGTGCTGCTGGCCGCCGTGCTGATTTGGTGCGTGATGCAAATCAAGTCGAGCGACATCCAGCCCTTCATCTACTTCCAGTTCTGAAAAAACCACGACGATGACCTTCGACCACGACCTCTTCCTGCTGCTTAACTTCGACGGCGGAGCGACGCTCGACCGCGTGATGCTCACGCTCTCGGGCACAACGATGTGGCTGCCGCTCTATGCGCTGATTCTCTGGCTTGTATGGCGCCGCAACGGATGGCAGCGGACACTGCTTTTCTGCGCACTCATCCTTCTGGCGCTGGCGCTGGCCGACATGGTGGCCGGCATCTTCAAGCACTCGGGGCTGCTCGGCGACCTCTTCCCGGGGCTGCCTCCGCGGCTGCGCCCGATGTTCACCCCTGCACTCGAGGGGCTCGACATCACGCCCGACTCGCTCTCGACGCTCCGCCATGCGGCGCCGGCCGATGCCTCGTGGACGGTCCACGTGCCGCAGGGTGCGCTCGGCGGCCGTTACGGGACCATCTCGGCCCACGCCTCGACGACAGTGGCGCTGGCCGTGCTCTCGGCCGGCATCATCCGCCGCCGCTGGTTCACGTGGGTGATGGTCGTCGTCACGCTGCTGATTTGCTACTCGCGCATCTACCTGGCCAAGCACTTCCCGATGGACATCGTCTGGGGAGCCGCCCTGGGTGCCGCTCTGGGCTACGCGGGCTGCCTGCTCTACGGCATCGCCGACCGTCGGCTCGCCCGCAGCCGATAGCCTCGGCGCGAGCGCTTCGCCGTACAGCCCGATGCCGAAAACCCGACACCGGGCGCTTCCTGTCTCTTATACACATCTGACGCTGCCGACGATATGCAGTGTGCAGATCTCGG
>UQNV01000023.1 GCA_900542505.1 uncultured Alistipes sp. | reverse complement strand
AAAAGCCTGAGTTTTGAGAACTCAGGCTTTTCTTCGTTGCGGAGAGTGGGGGATTAACCATGCTGCGCACGCTTTTTCCCCGTCCCCTCGCCGGGGAGGCCCCTGCAACGGGCGAAAAGCCGTGCGGCTGCGCCGCTCCGGCCTTTTTTGTTCCGCCCGCCCGTCCCGTGCGCGGCCGGTCCGGCGGTGAAACAAAAAAGCCTGAGTTTTGAGAACTCAGGCTTTTCTTCGTTGCGGAGAGTGGGGGATTCGAACCCCCGGTACAGTAATCCCGTACGGCAGTTTAGCAAACTGCTGGTTTCAGCCACTCACCCAACTCTCCGGGCAGCTGAAACGTCGTTTCCGAACGTTAAGCGGGGACAAAAGTAAGTCAAAATTGGCGAAGTACCAAATAAAACCGGGATAAATTTTGTTTTTCGCTCCGGGGCTCGGCGCCCGTGCCGTCCGGCCGGGGCGGAAAACGGGCGTGCGAGGCGTCTCTGGCGGGCCTGCTCCGCAGTCTGCGGCCCTGCGTCTGTGAGATTTCTCGTTGCGGAATCATTATTGCGCGGACCGCTGTTGAATTATCGACGGAATTTTGTACCTTTGTCCGATATTTTGCAGGCAATGGCAGAGAACGAAAAAGAGATATTGGAAAACCTCGGGGAGCAGGAGTACAAGTATGGCTTCACCTCCGACATCGAGACCGAAACCATCGGCAAGGGCCTCTCGGAGGAGGTCGTGCGGCTGATTTCGGCCAAGAAGGGCGAACCCGAGTGGATGACCGAGCGCCGCGTGAAGGCCTACCGCCACTGGCTGACGCTCGAGCCTCCGACGTGGGCCCACCTGACGATTCCCGAAATCGACTTTCAGGACATCATCTACTATGCGGCGCCCAAACAGCAGAAAACGCTGAACTCGATGGACGAGGTCGACCCCGAGCTCAAGCGGACCTTCGACCGGCTGGGCATTCCCCTCGAGGAGCAGATGGCGCTGGCCGGCGTTGCGGTCGATGCCGTGATGGACTCCGTCTCGGTGAAGACCACCTTCAAGCAGACGCTCGCCGAGCGGGGCATCATCTTCTGCTCGATGGCCGAGGCCATCCGCGACTACCCGGAGCTGGTGAAAAAGTATCTGGGCAGCGTGGTTCCCTATACCGACAACTTCTACGCGGCGCTCAACGCCGCCGTCTTCTCCGACGGCTCGTTCTGCTACATCCCCAAGGGGGTGCGCTGCCCGATGGAGCTGTCGACCTACTTCCGCATCAACGCCGCCGGCACGGGCCAGTTCGAGCGTACGCTCATCGTCGCCGACGAGGGGGCCTATGTGAGCTATCTGGAGGGTTGCACCGCACCGCGGCGCGACGAAAACCAGCTGCATGCCGCCGTGGTCGAGATTGTCGTCGAGCGCGATGCCGAGGTGAAGTACTCGACCGTGCAGAACTGGTATCCGGGCGACCGCGAGGGACGGGGCGGTATCTACAACTTCGTCACCAAGCGCGGTCTGTGCCGCGAAAACGCACGCCTGTCGTGGACGCAGGTCGAGACCGGCTCGGCTATCACGTGGAAGTATCCGAGCTGCGTGCTGGCGGGCGACAACTCGGTGGGCGAGTTCTACTCGGTGGCCATGACGAACAACTACCAGCAGGCCGATACCGGTACGAAGATGCTCCATGTGGGCCGCAATACGCGCAGCCGCATCGTCTCGAAGGGCATCTCGGCGGGCTTCAGCCAGAACTCCTACCGGGGCCTGGTCCGCGTGGCCCGGGGGGCCGAGAACGCCCGCAACTATTCGCAGTGCGACTCGCTGCTCATCGGCGACCGCTGCGGCGCGCATACCTTCCCCGAAATCGACGTGCGCAACTGTTCGGCGGTGGTCGAACACGAGGCCACGACCTCGAAGATTTCGGACGACCAGCTCTTCTACTGCAACCAGCGCGGTCTGTCGACCGAGGATGCCGTGGGGCTGATTGTCAACGGCTACGCCAAGGAGGTGCTGGCCAAGCTCCCGATGGAGTTCGCCGTCGAGGCGCAGAAGCTGCTGGCGCTCAGCCTCGAAAATACGGTGGGGTAGTCCCTCCGGCTGCGGGGCGCGGCCCTGCGGCGGAAATCCGGACCGGGACGTGGCCGAGGTGCGGCGCGTGAGCGGAACGGGAGTGTGAAACAGGAAAAACGGACAGAAAAGATATGTTAAGCGTAAAAAATCTGCATGCCTCCGTCGAAGGCAAGGAGATTCTCAAGGGAATCAACCTCGAGGTCAAGGCGGGCGAGGTGCATGCCATCATGGGCCCCAACGGCTCGGGCAAGTCGACGCTCGCGTCGGTGCTTGCGGGCAACGAGAAGTTTACCGTCACGGCCGGTTCGGCCACCTTCATGGGGCACGACCTGCTTGCGATGCCCATCGAGGAGCGCGCCCGGCTGGGACTCTTCCTCGGATTCCAGTATCCGGTCGAGATTCCGGGTGTCTCGATGGCCAACTTCATGAAACTGGCCGTCAACGAGCAGCGCAAGTACCGCGGCGAGGAGCCCCTCACGGCGGCCGAGTTCCTGCGCCTGATGCGCGAGAAGAGCGCCGTGGTCGAACTCGACTCGAAGCTCACAGCCCGTTCGGTCAACGAGGGTTTCTCGGGCGGCGAGAAGAAGAAGAACGAGATTTTCCAGATGGCGATGCTCGACCCCAAGCTGGCGATTCTCGACGAGACGGACTCGGGCCTCGACATCGACGCCCTGCGCATCGTAGCCACGGGCGTCACGCGGCTCCATACGCCGCAGAACGCGACGGTGGTCATCACCCACTACCAGCGTCTGCTGGACTACATCGTTCCCGACGTGGTGCACGTGCTCTATCGGGGACGCATCATCTACTCGGGCGACAAGACGCTGGCCCTCAAGCTCGAAAAGGAGGGCTACGACTGGCTCATCAACGATTACGCGGAGGAATGATACGGTTCGATGAACTTTTGTGCGGCGGGGCGTTCCGCCTCTTCGAAGGCGAACGGCTCGATGTTGGGCAGCCGGAACCGACGCCCCGCGTGGCGGCCAACCTCCCGAAACTCAAGGTCGGGGTCGGGGCCGGAGCCGAGGCAACGCTCGTGCTGCTCTACGACCGTCCGCTTACGGCTTCGGTCGAGGTCGAGCTGGGCGAAGGTGCCCGTCTGGAACTCTGCGCCCTCTTCACGGCGGAGGCCTTTGTCGAACTGGCGGTGCGGCAGAAGGGCCGGAGCAAGTGCCGCATGACGACGCTCCAGCTCACGGGCTCGAACCTCGTATGCCGCGTCGGGCTGGAGGAGCCCGGGGCTTCGAACCGGCTCCACGGCGCTTTCCTTGCCGGTGCGGGCGAACATTGCGTGGCCGACATCCGGCTCGACCATGCGGCTGCCGACTGCAGCAGCGAATCCTATGTCAAGGGAGTTGCTTCGAGCGACGGTGTGGGCGAATTCCGGGGACTGGTCTACGTGGCGCCCGATGCGCAGCGGACCGATGCGCGGCAGACGAGCCGCAACGTCGTGCTGGGCGACGCGGCCCGCATCACCACGCGGCCCCAGCTGGAGATTTATGCCGACGACGTGAAGTGCTCGCACGGTGCGACGGTCGGTCAGATGGACGACGAGGCGCTGCTCTACATGCGCCAGCGCGGACTGAGCGAGGCGCAGGCGCGGGCGCTTCAGATGGAGGGCTTCGTGGCCGATGTGGTGCGCCGCTGCGGCGTGGAGCAGCTCCACGAGGTGCTCATGCGCGGCGTGAGCGAAAAACTGGAGCGCATGTAGCCCCGATTATCGTCCGCCCGGCCGGTGCCGGGGCGGACGGATGCAAACAGACAGAATGAAAGACCATGTTGGAGGTTGAAAAAATACGCGGGGAGTTCCCCATACTCGAGCGACGGGTCTACGACCGGCCGCTGGTCTATCTCGACAACGGCGCCACGGCGCAGAAGCCCCGCTGCGTGATTGATACGGTCGACTACCTGCACCGGGAGCTGAACGCCAACATCCACCGCGGCGTGCACCTCCTCTCCGAAGAGGCGACCGAACGCTACGAGCAGGCGCGTCAGCGCATCGCCTCCTTCATCGGCGCGGCCGAGAAGGAGGAGGTGATTTTTACGGCCGGAGCGACCGCCTCGCTCAATGCGGTGGCCTACGCCTGGGGCGGACGTTTCGTCCATGCGGGCGACAACATCGTTGTCAGCGAGATGGAGCACCATTCGAACCTCGTGCCGTGGCAGATGCTCGCCGAGCGGTGCGGTGCCGAAATCCGCATGCTGCCCTTCGACGACGAGGGGCGGCTGATGACCGAGCGGCTCGACGGGCTGCTCGACGAGCGGACGAAGGTGGTTGCCGTGACGCAGGCCTCCAATACGCTCGGCACGCGCCCCGAGCTGCGGCCCATCATCGATGCCGCCCATGCGGTGGGTGCCGTGGCGGTGGTCGACGGCTGCCAGGGAGTGGTGCACGGCGGTGCCGACGTGCAGGCGCTCGACTGCGACTTCTATGCCTTCTCGGGGCACAAGCTCTACGGTCCGACAGGTATCGGCGTGCTCTACGGCAAGCGGGCGCTGCTCGAGGCGATGCCTCCCTTCCTCGGCGGCGGCGACATGGTCGACCGCGTGTCGTTCGCCCGGACGACCTATGCACCCGTGCCGCTCAAGTTCGAGGCCGGCACGGCCAACTTCGTCGGGGCCATCGCCCTGGGCGAAGCGGTGAAGTTCGTGCAGCAGTTCGACCCGGCCGACATCGAGGCCCACGAGACGGAGCTGCTGCGCCGCGCCACGGAGCGCCTCTCGGCCATCGAGGGGCTGCGCATCTACGGCACGACGGCCGGCAAGTGCGCCCTTGTGTCGTTCAACGTCGAGGGGGTTCATCCCTACGACCTGGGGATGATTCTCGACAAACTGGGCATCGCCGTCCGCACGGGGCAGCACTGCGCCGAGCCGGTGATGACCCATTACGGGGTGACGGGCATGTGCCGTGCGTCGTTCGCCCTCTACAACACGCTCTCGGAGGCCGATGCGCTGGCCGACGGCGTTGCCCGCGCCGTCAGGATGCTGCGCTGAGAACTCCGGCGGGGAGAGACCCGCATCGCGGCGGGGCGGACCCCCGACCTGGCTTGATACAACAGAACAGACCATGTTTATAGTACTCGAAGGATTGGACGGCGCCGGGAAATCGACCCAGGTGGCCATGTTGCGCCGGATGTTTGAGGAGCGCGGCGTGCGGAGCGAATACGTGCATTTCCCGCGGTTCGACGCCCCCGTATACGGCGAACTCATCGCCCGCTTTCTGCGCGGCGAATTCGGCGGTGTGGAGGAGGTGGACCCCTATCTGGTGGCGCTGCTCTTCGCCGGCGACCGGGCCGAAGCCGCTCCGCAAATCCGGCAGTGGCTTGCCGAGGGGCGTGCCGTCATCCTCGACCGCTATGTCTATTCGAACGTAGCCTACCAGTGCGCCAAACTGCCCGAAGGGGAGCCCCGGCGGAGACTGGCGCGGTGGATTCTCGACCTCGAGTTCGGCCACAACGACCTGCCGCGTCCCGACCTCTCGCTCTTCCTCGACGTACCCTTTGCCTTTACCGAAAGCCGCCTTGCGGCGGCGCGCGAAGGCGACGACCGCGCCTATCTGCACGGTGCCGATGACATCCACGAATCGTCGCTGGCACTGCAGCGCGCCGTGCGCGAGGTCTACCTTGCGGCGGCGGCCGACGACACCTCGCTTCGTATCGTCGACTGCCGCAACGACCAGGGCGGCATGGCTTCGCCCGAGGTTATCTCCGAACGGCTCCGCGCCTGCGTCGTCCCGTTGCTCTGAAACCACCCGCCCAAAGACCCCCTACCTCCCTGCATGAGAAGCAACCGCATCTTCAAAATCGTAGCCAACGTCTGTCGGCTCATCCTCGCCTGTACGTTCATCCTTTCGGGCTTCACCAAGGTGGTGGACCCCTGGGGTACGGCGCTCAAGGTGAACGAATATCTTTCGATTTACGGCATGGAGTTTCTCCAGCCCGCAAGCATGGCCTTCTCCATCTGGCTGTGCGGCGCCGAGCTGATGATGGGCTGCATGCTCCTGTTCAAGGTCCGCATCCGCCTCATCTCGATTTTCGCCCTCGTGTCGATGCTCTTCTTTACGGCTCTGACGCTGCTCAGCGCCACGGTCATCCCGGTCGAGGACTGCGGGTGCTTCGGCGAGGCGCTCAAGCTCTCGCCCTGGGAGACCTTCCTCAAGAACCTGGTGCTGCTGCCGATGGCCGTGGTGGTGTGGTGGCGTTATCTGCCCGACAAGGTCTTCGCCTTCAATCCGGCGGAAATCGTGCTGACGTGCCTCTTTTTCGTCCTCTCGATGGGGCTGGGAACCTATTGCTACCGCCATCTGCCGCTGATGGACTTCCTCCCCTACAAGGTGGGGGTCAACATCTGGCAGCAGATGCATGCGCCCGAGGCCGAAGCGGGCGAGGTGGAGACCGTGCTGGTCTACCGCAACCTCAAGACAGGCAGCCTGCGGGAGTTCTCGCTCGACGACCCCGAGTGGCAGGATGCCGACACGTGGGAGTGGGTCGATACGCGCACGACGAGCGACTCTTCGCCCGTGCGTCCCATTATCGGGGAGTTCGCCCTGCACGATGCCGGGGGTGATGCCACCGAGGAGCTGCTCACCGCGCCGGGTCGCGTGTGGTTCCTCTGCGTGACCTCGTTCGACCGGCTGCCGCGCGGCTGTGCCCGGCGGTTGGACCGGCTGGTAAAGCGGGCCCTGACGGCGGGTGAGCAGGTCGTATGCCTCACGCCCGAGCCGCTCGAGGGGATAACGTGGCACTCCTTCGGCGAGGGGGGAGCCGTGCGATGCTACAACATCGACGCTTCGACGATGAAGACCATGCTGCGGGCCGACAACGGCGTGGTGGAGCTTGTCGACGGCGTCATCCGTTCTAAAAGGAACTGTCGGGATGTTCGTCCGTAAGGACAGGTGCGACGCCGCGGTATGAAAGTTGATTCCGGATTCCGGAATCAACTTTTTTTATGCGCATACACCTCATTCTGCTTCTTTTGCTGTCGCTGTGCGGCTGCCGGGGCGGCGAAGCCCCGGCGGTGGATGCAGTGCGTCCGGTCAAGACCGAGACGGCATCCGATGCGGCGGTCATCGACAAGGATTTCGTCGGTCTGGCCACACCCGACGATGCCGTCAATCTGGCCTTCAAACTCTCGGGGCAGGTGCTCTCGGTCCCCGTCTCGCAGGGCGAGGAGGTGAAGCGGGGCGAACTGCTTGCCGAGCTCGACCCGCGCGACGTCGAGCTGCAGGTCGACGCCAACCGCTCGGCCTATGAGCAGGCCCGTTCCAACCTCCAGCGTATCGGGCGGCTGCTCGACCACGGGGCCGTTTCGCAGCAGGAGTACGAGGCTGCGCGGACGCACTTCGTGCAGATGAAGTCGGCCTACGAGAATTCGCTCGACCTGCTCAAGGACACCCGCCTCACGGCACCCTTCAACAGCGTCGTCGAGGCGGTCCATGTCGATACCTACCAGCGGGTCCAGGCGGGCGAAACGGTTGTCCGTGTCGTGGGGCCCCGCACCTCGACGGTCAAGTTCACGCTGCCCGAATCGGACCTCGGCCGGCTCGCCTCCCCGCAGACGCACTTCTTCGTCGAATTCGACAACTACCGCGGCGTGAGCTTTCCCGCGCGTGTAAAGGATTACGCCAAGACATCGTCCGATGCCTCGGGCTTTCCCGTGTCGCTGCGGCTTGCCGATTCGATGCTGGTGCGCTGGCCCGTCTCGCCGGGCATGTCGTGCACCATCACGATGCGGAGCGCCGACCCGGTTGCGGGCGCCGTATCGCTGCCGCTGACGGCCATCTGCGCCCCCGCCCAGGGAGGCGACTATGTCTGGGTGGTCGTGCCGGGCGACAGCGTCGTGCGGCACGACGTGCGGCTCGGCGAACTCTACGGCCGCGACCGGGTGATTGTCGACAGCGGGGTGGTGGTCGGCCAGCGGGTGGTCGTCGCGGGGGTCTACCGCCTGCGCGAAGGCGACCGGGTCCGCATCCTGAACTGAACCGAGAGGCGAACCGAAGAACGAAAATCACATGAACCTGCCCGAATATTCGCTCCGCAACCGCAAGGTCGTCTGGTTCCTGCTGTTCGTGCTGCTTCTGGGCGGTGCGGCCAGCTTCGTGTCGCTCGAAAAGAAGGAGGATGCCCTCTTCGTCATCAAGAGCGCCATGCTTGTCTGCTCCTATCCGGGTGCGACGCCCCGGCAGGTCGAGCAGCTTGTCACCGAACCCATCGAACGGGAGGTGCAGGGCATGCGCGCCGTACACAAGGTCACCTCCGAATCGGGCTACGGCCGGTCGAAGATACTCGTCGAGCTCGACCCGGCGACCCGCGCCTCCGAAATCCCGCAGCTGTGGGACGAGCTGCGCCGACGGGTACTCGACGTGCAGCCGACGCTGCCCGACGGTGTCTCGCAAATCCGTGTTGCCGACGACTTCGGCGACGTCTACGGCATCTATTACGGGCTCTCGGCCGACGAGGGCTTTTCGTGGTCGGAGCTGCGCGAGTGGGCCCAGCGCATCAAGCGCGAACTGGTGACGGTCGACGGCGTGCAGAAGGTGACGCTCTTCGGCGAGCAGCAGCCCGTGGTGAATCTCTACGTGAGCCTGGCCGCGCTGGCCAACTTCTCCATCCGCCCCGAGACCATCGTTGCCACCATCGCCCAGCAGAACGCCCTAGTCGAGAGCGGACAGAAACGGGCCGGAAGCATGGAGGTGCGGCTCCTCGAGGAGGGGACCTACCGCTCGCTGGAGGATATCGCCGACCAGCTGCTCATCTCCTCGACGGGCAAGCAGTACCGCCTGGGCGACGTGGCGCGCGTCGAGCGGGGCTACGCCTCGCCTCCGCAAAGCCTCATGCGCGTCAATGGCCGCCGGGCCGTCGGTATCGGCGTCTCGACCGAGGCGGGCGTCGACGTGGTGCGCAGCGGCCGGGCCGTCGGGCGGGTGCTCGACCAGTTGCAGCGGCAGATGCCCGTGGGCATGGAGCTCACGGTGCTCTATCCCGAGGACCGCATCGCCCGCGAGGCCAATGCCGCCTTTGCCCTCAATCTGGCCGAATCGCTGGCCATCGTCATTGCCGTCATCATGGTCGTGATGGGGGTGCGTGCCGGTGCGCTCATCGGAAGTTCGCTGCTCTTCTCCATCGGAGGCACGCTGCTGCTGATGCGCCTGTTCGGCGAGGGGCTCAACCGCACGTCGCTCGCCGGATTCATCATCGCCATGGGGATGCTGGTCGACAACGCCATCGTGGTGACCGACAACGCCCGGCAGGCGATGCGTCAGGGCGTGGGGCGCGTCAGGGCGCTGGTCGACGGGGCCAACGCCCCCCGCTGGAGCCTGCTCGGGGCGACGCTCATCGCCATCTTCTCCTTCCTGCCGCTCTACTTGGCCCCCTCGGCCGTGGCCGAAATCGTCAAGCCGCTCTTCGTCGTGCTCGCCCTGTCGCTGCTGCTCAGCTGGCTGCTGGCTCTGACCGAGACGCCGCTCCTGGGCGAACGGGTGCTGCGTGCGGGAGCGGCACCGGGCACCTCCTTCGATACGGCCTTCTACCGCCGCTTCGACCGGCTGCTCGGTGCGCTGCTGCGCCACCGCTGGAGCGTGGCGGCGACCGTCGCGGCGCTCTTCGCCCTGTCGCTCTGGGCGATGGGGCGCATGCCCCGGAA
Source organism: uncultured Alistipes sp. (assembly GCA_900542505.1). Classification (GTDB taxonomy): domain Bacteria; phylum Bacteroidota; class Bacteroidia; order Bacteroidales; family Rikenellaceae; genus Alistipes; species Alistipes stercorigallinarum. Next base: position 23,979 of record UQNV01000023.1, on the reverse strand, counting down.
TTTCTTCCCCGAGCTCGACAAACCCTATTTCCGGGCCGACGTGCTGCTGCCCGAGGGCTACGACATTCGCGCTACGGAACAGGTTCTGTCGGGTATGGAGCGCTGGCTTGCGGCACGGCCCGAGGTGAAGAACGTCTCGGCGACGATGGGCGCCACGCCCCCGCGCTACTATCTGGCCAGTGGCAGCGTGACGATGAAGCCCAACTTCGGCAACCTGCTGGTCGAACTCCGCGACCGGCGGCAGACGCGCAGCGTCGAGGAGGCTTTCGGCCGCTACGTGCGTGCGGAGTATCCCGACGTGTGGCTGCGCTCGTCGCTCTTCAAGCTCTCGCCCGTGCCCGATGCGGTCATCGAGTTCGGCTTCGTGGGGCACGACATCGACACCCTGCGGCGGCTGACCGGCCAGGTGGAGCACATCATGTGGCAGACGCCCGGTGCGGAGAACATTCGCAACAGCTGGGGCAACCGCATTCCCGCGTGGATGCCGCTCTATTCCCAGATGAAGGGGCAGCGCATCGGTGTGACGCGGAGCCAGCTGGCGCGGGGCGTCACCGTGGCCACCCAGGGCTATGCGCTGGGCGAGTTCCGCGAGGGCGACCTCTTCATGCCGATTCTGCTCAAGGATGAGAACATCGCCGACTACAACCTCACCAACCTGCAGGCGCTGCCGCTGTTTACCCCCGCCGGACGGGTCTTCTCGCTCGGACAGGCCGTCTCGGGTTTCAGTTTCGGCTTCCGCGAGGGGGTCATCAAGCGCTACAACCGCGAGCGGGTGATGAAGGCGCAGTGCGACCCGGCGCCGGGGGTCAACGCCGCACGCCTCTATGAGGTGCTGCGCGACGAGGTGCTCCGCAGGGTCGAGGTTCCCGAGGGGTATTCGCTCCGCATCTTCGGCGAGGAGGAGAGCCGCGAGGAGTCGAACTCCGCCCTGATGAAGTATCTGCCGCTGACGGGGGTGGCCATCTTCGTGGTGCTGTTGCTGCTCTTCGGCAACTACCGCGAACCGGCGGTCGTGCTGCTCATGACGCCGCTCGTCTTCATCGGCGTGGTGGCGGGGCTGCTCGTAACGGGCAAGAGTTTCAACTTCTTCGCCCTGCTGGGGCTGCTGGGGCTCGTGGGAATGAATATCAAGAGCGCCGTGGTGCTCGTGGCGCGCATCGGCGAACTGCGCCGGGCGGGAACGCCGCCCCGCGAGGCGCTCATCGAGGCGACGCGCAGCCGCATCGTGCCGGTTGCCAGCGCCTCGGGAACGACCATTCTGGGCATGCTGCCGCTGCTCTTCGACTCGATGTTCGGGGCGATGGCCGCCACCATCATGGGCGGGCTCTTCGTCGCCACGCTGCTCACGATTCTGGTGCTGCCGGTGGTCTATGCGCTCTTCTATAAAATCCGAATGTCATGAGAGTTCTGCTCCTTCTGGCCTGTCTGCTGCTGTGGCGCCCGCTCTGCGGTCAGACGACCCTCGACGACTACCGCCGCGTCGTGGCCGAATACAGCCGCGAACTGAAAATGGCCGCTGCCGGCAGCCGGGCCGCCGCCGAACGGATGGGTCAGGCCCGTACGGGCTATCTTCCCCGCCTGTCGCTCGACGGCAGCTTCTCGGCGACGGTGCGCGACAACGACGGGGCGAAACACTGGACCTTCGGCGTGCTGCCCCAGCTGGTACAGACACTCTACGGCGGCGGTGCGGTGCGTGCGGCGGTGGAGTCGGCCGCGCTGGATTACGACATCGCCCTCTGCGACGAGGAGTTCTCGCAGTTCGAGGTGCGGTATGCGGCGGAGTATGCCTACTGGAATCTCTCGGCGATGGAGGCGTTTGCCGCGGCCGTACGCCGATACGTGGAGCTGATTCGCTCGCTCAAGGAGGTGGTCGACTACCGGTTTGACGAGGGGTACATCGCCAAGAGCGACGTGCTGATGATTGACGCGCGCCTGAGCGAAGCCGCCTACGAGCTGCTCACGGCCGAACGCAATCTGGCCGTTGCGCGCCACAACTTCAATATCCTGCGCGGAGCGGAGGGCGATACGACGGTCACCCTGGCGCAGAGCATCCGCGATACGGTCCCCCTGCCGCAGCGCATCGCGGCAGGCGAGGCGCTTGCCCGGCGTCCCGACTATCGGGCGGCACGTCTGGCGGGCGAACGCGCCGGAGTCGAGGTCCGGACGGCCCGCTCTGCCTTCAACCCCCAGCTGAGCGTGGGGGTGGGGGCCTCGTGGAAGCCTCATTCGCCCAACCGTACGGGAGCCACGCTGCTCGACGGCGAGGCCTTCGTGCGGCTTTCGGTGCCGATATTCCACGGGGGCGAGCGGCGGCGTGCGGTGCGTGCCGCCCGGGCCGGGCAGGAGCGTGCGGCGTGGAGCGAAGCGCTGCTGCGCGACGACATCGTCCGCGAGGAGATGAACGGCTGGACGGCGATGGTCGAGGCGCGCGCACAGGTCATGGCCTCGGAGCAGAGTCTCCGCATTGCGGGCGAGAACCTCGACATCAGCACCTACTCCTACCGCGAGGGGCAGGCCTCGATTCTCGACGTGCTGCAGGCGCAGCTGAGCTGGATTCAACTCTATACCAACGCCATTCAGGCGCACTATGCCTATGCGGTGGCCGTGGCCGACTACCGGCGCATCACGGCCGACCCCGACGGCGAATGACCCCTGTGCGGCGGCGCCCGGCCGCCTCGGACTCCGGATACGGCGGCAATCGCACGGCCGCCCCCGACACCCGATGCGGCGGCTGAGCGGGGGAGCGCTTCGCCATGGAGGCCGGTTGCGGGGTGTTTCGTCGGTCCCGGACGCTCGGGGAGAGGGGACTGCACCGAGCCCTTCGGCCGGTCAATAATCGTTTTTCGATGGTGTACGGATGCACAAAATGTATTATCTTTGAGCCGTATTTTTCCGGAAGCCTGTCGGACATCTCCCCCGGACGGGGTGTGCGGGCGGCTCCGGCCTAAAACGATGACTATGCGCGGAAAACTGATTTTGTCGCTGTTGCTGGGCTCTCTGGCGTGGGGCCAGATGCAGGCGGCGACCCCCGAGGCCCAGGCCGCTCTCCAGCGCGGCCGCGAACTCTTCGACCACGGTCGATGGAGCGATGCCCGCCACGAATTCCTCAAGGCGCGCGAGGGGGTTGCTCCGGCCGATTACCGGCAACGGCAGAGTCTCGACTACTATCTGGCGGCCTGTGCCGTCGAACTGGGCAGCAGCGATGCCGAAGCTGCGTTGCTCGACTTCGAACAACGCTATCCGGGCTCGGTGTATGCCAACGACGTCCTCTTCTCGCTGGGCTCCTATTACTGCACCAAGGCCGATTTCGGGCGCGCCCGCGAGTACTTCGGGCGGACCGACTACAAGGCGCTCGACCGTTCGCGCCGCGAGCAGTACGACGTGCGGATGGGGTATGTCGCCTTCACGGACGGCGACTATGCCAAGGCTTACGACTACTTCGACCGCATCGGCAGCCGGAGCCGTTACATCGACCATGCAATCTACTACAAGTCCTACATCGACTATGCCGAGGGCCGCTATGGCCGCGCCCGTCAGGGGTTCGAGCAGCTGACGCGCAGCGAAGCCTACGGCAGTGTGGTGCCCTATTACCTGCTGCAAATCGAATTCCGGGAGGGCAATTACCGCTATGTGGTCGACCGCGGCGATGAGCTGATGCGCCGTGCCGTGCCCGAGCGCCGCGCGGAGCTGGCGCGCGTGGTGGCCGAATCGTGGTTCCATCTGGGCGACTACAACCGTACGCTCGACTACCTCGACCTCTTCGAACAGTCGGGCGGGGAGCCGGGGCGTGACGAGAACTACCTCCGCGGCTTCTCGCTCTACCGCACGGCCCGCTATGCCGAGGCCGAGGAGCCGCTTCGCAAGGCGTGCGGTGCCGACGACGCCCTGACGCAGAACGCCTCGTACCACCTGGCCGACTGCTGTCTGCGCAACGGCAACAAGCAGGCGGCCATGGAGGCTTTTGCCATGGCGGCCAACGAGCAGTTCGACGCCACGATTGCCGAGGACGCGCTCTTCAACTACGGCAAGCTGCAGTACGAACTGGGCGGCGGCGCCTTCAACGGGGCCATCAACGTGCTCGGCCGCTATGTGGAGCGTTACCCCTCGTCGCCGCGTGCGGGCGAGGCGCGGACGCTGCTTGTGGCGGCCTACTACAACTCGCGGGACTACGATGCGGCCTATGAGGCCATCCGCGCAGTGGCCAATCCCGATGCCGAAATACGGGCCGCGCTTCAGAAAATCGCCTACTTCCGCGGTCTGGAGGCCTATGCGGCGGGCGACCTTGCGGCGGCACAGCGTTCGCTGGCCGAATCCGAAGAGGTGAACGTCAGCCCCAAGTACGAGGCGCTCAGTGCCTTCTGGCAGGGCGAGATAGCCTTTGCCCGCGGCGACCGCGCCACGGCCGCCTCGCGCTACAACGCCTACCTGCGCCGCGCGCCCCGCAGTGAGCGCGAGTATGCGCTGGCGTGGTACAATCTGGGTTACTGCGATTTCGACCGCGGCCGCATGAGCCAGGCGCGCGCCTCGTTCGAGAAGTTCCTCTCGCTCCATAAGAGCTCGGACCGTTATCGTGCCGATGCCTTCAACCGCCTGGGCGACACCTACTACGCCGAGCGCGAATTCGACCGGGCCCTTGCCGAATACGGCCGCGCCGAAGCCGTCGGGGCCGATGCCGCGACGACGCGCTATGCCCGTTACCAGCGGGCCGTGACGCTCGGCATCCTGGGGCGCAACGACGAGAAAATCGCGACGCTCCGTCCGCTTGCGGCCGACCGCGGAGGCGAATATGCCGATGCTGCGGCCTACGAGCTGGGACGCACCTATATCGCCCAGCAGCGCTATGCCGAAGGTGCCGAGGCGCTCGAGCGTTTCGTGGCCGACTATCCCTCGTCGCCCCGTGTGTCGCAGGCCCTCTCGGACCTGGGTCTGGCCTACCTCAATCTGGGCGACCGCGAGCGTTCGCTCGCATGCTACGAGCGGGTGGTGAGCTCCTCGCCGCAATCCTCCGCGGCGAAGGAGGCGATGCAGGGCATCCGCGAGATTTACGTCGAGCAGGGTAACGTCGACGGGTACTTCGCCTATGCCGAGCGTGTGGGCGCCGAGAGCGACCTGACGGCCCTTTCGCGCGACTCGCTTTCGTTTGCCGCCGCACAGAAACTCTACCTGGCCGACCGGCTCGACGATGCAGCCAAGTCGTTGCGCAGTTATGTGAAGAGCTATCCGAAGGGATATTACCTCAACGACGCGCTCTACTACCTGAGCGACTGCTACCTGCGGGGCGGCGAGCGCGAATTTGCCATCGAGAGCCTCACCGAGCTGGCTTCGCGCGGGCAGCATCCCTACCGGGTGACGGTGCTCGAGAAGCTCTCCGAACTGACCTTCGAGGAGAAGCGTTACGACGAGGCCGCCGCAGCCTACCGCCAGCTCTACGACGCGGCGCCGACCGCTGCCGGGCGCGAGGATGCCATGACGGGCTACGTGCGGGCTACGCTTGCCGGAGGCGACCCGGCCAAAATCGAGGCGATGGCCGCCGACGTTGCGGCTCATCCCGACGCCGGTGCCACGGCGCTGCGCGAGTCGAAGTACGCGCTGGCCGAGCAGCTCCGCGAGGCGGGCGACCGCGCCGCGGCGATGAAGCTCTACCGCGAGCTCGCCTCCGACGTCCGTACGAAGGAGGGTTCGGCGGCCGGTTACCGCGTCATCGAGGAGCAGTTCCTGGCGGGCGACATGGATGGCTGCGAGAAGGCGGTCTTCGCCTATGCCGACAAGGAGCCCGTCTCCTCCTACTGGCTGGCCAAGACCTACATCCTGCTGGGTGACGTCTACGTGCGCTGCGGCGACAACTTCCAGGCGCGCGCCACCTACCAGAGCGTGGCCGACGGATATTCGCCTGCCGACGACGGCATCGTTGACGAGGCGAAGAAGCGAATCGAAAAACTGAATTGAGCAAGATGAAGAGATTGTTGCTGGCCGTCGTCCTGATGACGGCATTCCCCTGTGCGACGATGGCGCAGGTGGAGAAGCAGGTCGAGGTGACCAAGGCCTACGTACCCCGCGTCGAGCAGGCTTCGAAGCTGGCCATCGCCCCCGACATGACCGATACGGTGCAGATGCGCCCCGAAATCGACTATACCGTCACGCCGCTTTCGCTCGAGACGACGCTCGTCACGCGGCCGATTCGCCCCGCGACGGTGACCTACTGGGAGTTCAACCGTCCGCAGCCCTTCTACCTGAAGGTCGGTGCGGGCTATCCACTCAATTCGGTGCTCGACTTCTATGCCGCCACGCAGAATCCCGATACGGGCTATGCGCTGGGCTACATCAACCACAAGGGTCGCTTTGCCGACATTGCGAACTGCTTCGATGTGGAGAACAACTCGGTATGGATGGAAAACCGTGCGGGAGTGGCCGCGGGCAAGTACCTCGGACACCATCTGCTCGAAGGCGATTTCAGCTATGAGAACCGCCTGTTGCACCGCTACGGAGGCTATCTGGCTCCCGAGCTGGAGGGGCGCTCCGACCCGTGGGGAGAGCATTACGAGCCCGGCTCGAAGGTCAACTACGAGGAGTTCGCCCTGAAGGTGCGCTTCGGTGACGACTTCAAGGACCTGAGCCGCTTCAACTTCGATGTCACGCTCGACGGTACGCTCTTTCGCGACCATTCGTGGGCCGACGGCTACGGGTCGAAGGTCCAGCAGACCGACCTCGGGGCCAAAGCCCGTGTGGGCCGCCGGTTCGGCCGCCACCTGCTGATGCTGCAGGGTGGATACGACTATCTGAAGGGGGGGCGGAGCTACGACTACTATTCGGAGAATATCGCCCGTGCAGGGGCCCGCTACGGCTACGAGGGCGGGGTGGTGGCGCTCGAGGTGGGTGCCGACTACACGTGGAACAAAATCAAGGGCGAAGAGTCCCGCAGCTACATCTTCCCCCATGCACGTTTCGAGTTCAACATCGGCACCGAGAAACTGCGTCCCTTCCTCGAGCTCGACGGCGGGCTCGCCGACAACAGTTTCCGCTCGCTCACACGGTTGAATCCCTATGTCTCCACACCCGCCGGCTTCGACCTGTCGGGGATGCAGTGGGGCGACCAGATTCCCCTGCGCTTCGCCTTCAGCCAGAAGAGTTCGGCCGACTACAACGTGCGGCTGGGCATTCACGGCTCCATCTTCCGCAAGATGCTCTCCTACCGCATATATGCCGGCTTCTCGGTGCGCGACGACCATCCGTACTGGTACGGCCTCACCGCGCACCTGCTCGAAACGACCGCCACGCCCGGAGAGCTGGAGTCCCGTGTTGCCGCGTTTGACGGCTCCTTCCGTCCGGTCTTCGGCCGGCAGACCGTCACTTCGTTCCACGGCGAGGTGGAGTTCCGCCCCGTGAGCAGTTTCCTGCTCTCGCTCGAGGCGCACGGCTATGCCTACAACAACGACCTGGCGCTCCAGACGGGCGAATCGCGCTTCAAGGGCGCCGTCAAGGCCCGTTACGACGGAGGCAAGGTGTCGTTCGGCGTGGGGCTGCACATGCAGAGCAAGCGGACGTGGACGATGCTCTACGAGCAGATAATGCTCGGGGAGGAGGTTGGACAGGACTCCGGCAGCTACTCTTCCTTTGGTCCCGGGAACGTGGGCTCGTTCGAAGCTCCCTTCGCCTTCGATCTGCGGGCCGATGTGGTGTGGAAGGTCAGCGGGAGCGTGACGCTCTTCGCCGAAGGGCGCAACCTGCTCAACCGGCGTCTCTACGACTATGCCTGGTATCCCGAATACGGCGCCAACTTCACGGCGGGTGTCATCCTGAATTTCTGAGTCGCTGCGGCAATCGGCCGCATGTGACCGAATGCGTGCAACTCCGGCCCTTTTTAGGGTCGGAGTTTGTCGTATCGTTCACCGTTTTGTATTCGAAGTGCTTCGATTTTTCACTACCTTTGCCGTATGAAATCCGTACGTCTGCTCATTGCGCTCCTTGCGGTGCTTCTCTTCATGCCTGCCGTGGCCGCTCCGGAGGGGTATCCGGTTCGCGGCCGTGTCATCGACCGTAATTCGCGCCAGCCGGTGCCCTATGCCTCGGTGGTTGTCTCGGATGCCGGCAACAAGGGCGCCTCGACCGATTCGGCCGGCATGTTCACCATCGAGCGTGTCGAACCGGGCATCCGTCGTTTCGTCGTCTCGTCGCTCGGCTACCGGACCTTCCTCACGTCGGAGTATCTGGTCTCGGCCGCGACGCCCTTCATCGAGGTGGAGCTCGAGGAGGACCCCGGCGCCATCGAGGCGGTGACGGTCACGCCGTCGCCCTTCCGACGGACGGTCGAGAGTCCCGTGGCGATGCATGTCATCGGGGTGCGCGAAATCGAAAAGAGCCCCGGCTCGAACCGTGACATCTCGCGCATCGTGCGCTCCTATCCCGGCGTGTCGTTTTCACCCGTGGGGTACCGCAACGACCTGATTGTCCGCGGCGGAGGACCGTCGGAAAACCGCTTCTACATGGACGGTATCGAGATTCCGAACATCAACCACTTCGCCACGCAGGGCGCAACGGGCGGCCCGGTGAGCATCCTCAATGCGGACCTCGTGCGCGAAATCAGCTTCTATACGGGCGCCTTTCCCGTCGACCGTTCCGGAGCGCTCAGTTCGGTGCTCGACTTCCGGCTCAAGGACGGCGATATGGACAAGCAGAGTTTCAAGGCGACACTGGGCGCCTCGGAGGTGTCGCTCAGCGGCCGCGGCCATATCGGACAGAAGACGACCTACCTCTTTTCGGTGCGGCAGTCCTACCTCCAGCTGCTCTTCAAGATGCTGGGTCTTCCCTTTCTGCCCAACTTCATCGACGGCCAGTTCAAGGTCAAGAGCCGTCTGACCGAGCGCGACGAGTTGGTGGTGCTGGGACTGGCGGGCTTCGACGACATGAAGCTCAACACCGACCAGGAGGGTGAGGAGGCCGAATACATGCTCAGCTACCTGCCCCGCATCCAGCAGGAGACCTTCACCGTGGGCGCCTCCTACCGCCACTATGCGGGTCCCCATACGCAGTCCGTCTCGCTGAGCCATACCTATCTGAACAACCGCAACCTGAAATACCGCAACAACGACTCGTCGACCGAGGAGAACCTCACGCTGCGTCTGCGCTCGGTCGAGCAGAAGAGCACGCTGCGGGCCGACAACCGTTCGCTGCTGGGCCGCTGGACGCTGCGGGCCGGTGCCGAACTGACCTATTCGACCTATACGAACTCGACGCTGCAGCGGCTCTTCCTGAGCGAAGAGGAGGGCAGCATGTTGTCGGACTACCACACATGGCTCGGAATCGTGGGGTGGGGCGCCTTCGTCGGGGCCGACTACAAGTCGCTCAACGAACGCTTCACGGCCTCGGCCGGCGTGCGTGCCGACGGCTGCGACTACTCTTCGTCGACGACCGACTTCTGGCGCAACCTCTCGCCGCGCGTCTCGCTCTCGTATGCCTTCTCGCCCGCCTGGACGCTCAGCGGCAGCGCGGGGCTTTACTATCAGCTGCCGCCCTATACGGCGCTCGGTTTCAAGGAAGATGGCGCGCTGGTCAACCGCAACCTCGACTACATGCGCGTCACGGAGGGCTCGTTGGGGGTCAAATGGAACCTGCGCGACCGGCTGATGCTCTCGCTCGAGGGCTTCTACAAGTTCTACGACCGCGTGCCGCTGTCGGTAGCCGACGGCGTGCCCCTCACCTGCAAGGGCAACGACTACGGCGTGGTGGGCAACGAGGAGCTCGTCTCCTCGGCCGAGGGCCGCGCCTATGGTCTCGAGGCGATGGTCAGCTGGCAGCTCCCCGACCGGGTCAACATCGTGGGGTCGTTCACGCTCTACCGCAGCGAATACCGCAGCGACCGCCATGCGGCATACATCGCCTCGGCCTGGGACAACCGCTTCGTGGCCAACGTGAGCGGTACCTATGACTTCCCCCGCAACTGGAGCGTCGGACTGAAGCTGAGCGCCGTGGGCGGAGCCCCCTATACGCCCTACGACGCCGACAAGTCGGCGCTCAAGGAGGCGTGGGATGCCCAGGGGCGTCCCTATTACAACTATGACCGTTACAACGCCGAGCGGCTCGATGCCTTCGCGCAGCTCGACCTGCGCATCGACAAGGTCTTCTATTTCCGGCGCTGCATGCTCGGCATCTACATCGACCTGCAGAACATCTCGGTGAGCAAGCTGCGCCAGCCCGACGTGCTGATGAGCACCGGGGTGGTGGCGAATCCCGAGGCGCCCCTTTCGGAGCAGCGTTATATCATGAAGCACCTTGCCCAGGAGAGCGGAACGCTCCTTCCGACGCTGGGTGTGACGGTCGAGTTCTGAGCCGGCCGGCAGCGGAAAGGACCATAATCGGGGAAAAGCAATAGTCGGAGAGGGCAGCGGGAAAGAGCTCCCGGTGTCGGACGGAGGCTTGCCGCCGTGCGGCAGCGGGCTGCCTGCCTGCCCCGCTTCTCCCGGTGCCGTACGGGCACAAAAAAAGGGTAAGCTACTTATATCGCACCGCTACGACCACATACCCTTGCTCGATTCCTCGCCTGGGGGATTCTGTGGGAGCTGGTCGTATAAGACTTACCCGGGCACAAAAGTAGGAATATTTTCCTATCTTTGCAAGAAATTTACACCGAATGCACAAAAAAACGCTTCTCCTCCTGCTTGCCATCCTGCTCGTGGCCGCGGCCGCGGCGGCGCTCATCGTCCGCAACCAGTTTTACGGCAGTGCCGTAGGGCAGGAATCTGACCTCTATGTAAGTTCCCGTGCCGACTATGCCGGACTGCGCGACTCGCTCGCCCGGCATATCCGCCACCGCTGGGCCTTCGACCGCTATGCCGCCCATCTCGAACTGGAGCGGAGTTTCAAGCCCGGCCGCTATGTGCTCCGGCCCGGCATGAGCGTCATCGAGGTGGTCCGCATGCTCAAGCTCGGGGAGCAGACCCCCGTGCGCGTGACCTTCAACAACGTCCGCACCCCGGCGCAGCTGGCCGGAAAACTCGGCCGGCAGTTCGACGCCGATTCGGTGGACTTCATACGGACGTTTACCTCCGACTCGCTGGCCCGGACGCTGGGCTTCGACAGCGTGACGCTCTTCTCGATGTTCATCCCCAACACCTACGAGTTCTACTGGACCACCTCGCCGCGTGAGTTCGTCGCCCGCATGAAGCGCGAGTACGACCGCTTCTGGTCGGCGGGGCGTGACGAGAAGCGCGACCGCAGCGGCCTGAGCCGGCTGGAGGTGATGACCCTCGCCTCGATTGTCTACGAAGAGACGCGCAAGGTCGACGAGATGCCCCGCATCGCCGGCGTCTACATCAACCGCCTGCGCCGGGGGATTCCCCTGCAGGCCGACCCCACGGTCAAGTACGCCATGCAGGACTTCGGCCTGCGGAGGATTCTCTACCGCCATCTGAAGTACCCGTCGCCCTACAACACCTATATCAACAAGGGGTTGCCCCCTTCGCCCATCTGCATGCCGAGCATCGATGCCATCGATGCGGTGCTCGGGTTCGAGCGGCACGACTACATCTTCTTCTGCGCCCGGCCGACCTTCGACGGATACCACAACTTCGCCCGTACGCTGCGCGAACACAACGCCAATGCCCGTGCATACAGCGCCGAACTCAACCGTCGGAAGATAAAGTGACGGGGCCGAAACGGAAAAACGGGGGCCTTCTGGCCGGATTTGAATAAAAAATGCTATCTTTGTTCGCATGATAACAAAGATTTACGCGCAGAATCCTTCGGAACGGGAGTTGTCGTGCGTCGTTTCGGTGCTCGAACACGACGGCGTGGTCATCTATCCGACCGACGGCGTCTATGCGTTCGGCTGCTCGCTGCGAAGCCCCAAGGCGCTCGAACGCCTGCGCCGCATACGGGGCAAGGAGTCGGACGAACTGGCCGTCGTCTTCGAGAGCCTGGCCCAGGTGGCCGAGTACTGCCGGGTCGACAATGCCACGTTCCGGACGCTGAAGAGGAATCTGCCGGGCCCCTTCACCTTCGTGCTCGAGGCCTCGTCGCGTGTGCCCGACAAGGCGCTGGCGCGGCGCAAGACCATCGGCGTACGCATTCCGGCCCATCCCGTGGCGCGTGCCATCGTCGAAGCGCTCGGCGTTCCGATGGTCACCGCATCGGTGCGGGACGACGACGAGGTGGTGGAGTATACGACCGACCCCGAGCTGATTCACGAACGCTACGGGCGCGAAGTGGAGCTGGTCATCGACGGCGGTCCGGGCGATATTGTCCCCACGACGGTAGTCGACCTGACGGACGGCGAGCCCGAAGTGTTGCGCGAAGGCAAGGGCGAGCTGCGCTGAGTCCTTCGGGACGGAAGCGGAGCCGACCGGCGGCGGACCTTCTCGGGTGATGCCGCCGCATGAAGACGAAAGAGAGAAAACGATATATGGGAAAAACGAATTTTTGGAACGATGCCGCCAAGTACGGCGCTGCGGTCGGCCTGTTGCTGGCCGTCTCGACCGTCGTGGAGAACAGCATCGTACTCTCGGGCCGGCTGGGCCTCTATGTGCTGCTGACGGTCGAGTGGATTGCCGCCGTGGTGCTGCACTATTACCTGCTCCACCGCTATACGCGGCAGCGCGCCATGCAGCGTGCCGAGGCCGAGGGCTTCTCCTTCGGCGAGGCCTATGGCTTCATAGTGGCCATGTCGGCGTTCGGAGGCATCATCTCGGGGGCCGTGCAGTACATCTACGTCTACGGCATCATCGGCTATGGCCGTTATGTCGAGCGTACGGCCGACGCCCTTTATGCGGTGATGGCCCGCAATGGCAACGTCTCGCCGTCGATGGAGAACCTCCTTTCGCAGACGGTGGCTCAGATGCATCAGTCGCCCGAACCGTCGGTCTTTTCGGCCGTAGGGGGCGGCATGCTCACCAGTGTGCTCTTCGGTCTGGTGTTCGGACTGTTCATCGCTTCGACGGTTGCGCGCCCCGCCAAACCGTTCGGTGGTCCCGAGGGTAATGTGTAAGTGCGATGGAGAAACTCGATTTGTCTATTGTCGTTCCGCTCTACAACGAAGCGGAATCGCTGCCCGAGCTGGTGGCGTGGATTGACCGCGTGGCCCGCGCGAACGGCCTTACGTATGAAGCTATTCTGGTGGACGACGGCTCGAACGACGGCTCGTGGGAGGTCGTCGAGAAGCTCAAGCAGAGCTATCCCGCAGTGCGCGGCATCGGTTTCGGCCGCAATTACGGAAAGTCGGCCGCACTCTACTGCGGTTTCGAAGCGGCCGAAGGCGAGGTGGTCATCACGATGGATGCCGACCTGCAGGATTCGCCCGACGAGATTCCCGCCCTGCGGCGGATGATTCTCGAGGAGGGCTACGACCTGGTCTCGGGGTGGAAGAAGAAGCGTTACGACCCGCTGGGCAAGCGCCTGCCCAGCAAGTTCTTCAACTGGACGGCGCGGACGGTCTCGGGCATCCGCCTCCACGACTTCAACTGCGGTCTGAAGGCCTACCGCCTCAAGGTGGTCAAGTCCATCGAGGTCTACGGCGAGATGCACCGCTACATCCCCTTCCTGGCCAAGCAGGCGGGCTTCACGCGCATCGGCGAGAAGGTCGTCGAGCACCATGCCCGCAAGTACGGCCACTCGAAATTCGGCATGGAGCGCATGGTCAAGGGCTATCTGGACCTCATCACCGTCTGGTTCATGTCGCACTTCGGCCGCTCGCCCATGTACTTCTTCGGCGGTCTGGGAACGCTCATGTTCCTCTTCGGCGGCGTGACCACGCTGTGGGTCATCGCTACGAAAATCTACCGGCAGCTGCACGACATCCCCGTGCGCGCGGTGACCGACCAGCCGCTCTTCTACCTGGCGATTCTTGCCGTGATTCTCGGCGTGCAGCTCTTCCTGGCGGGCTTCCTCGGCGAGCTGATTAACCGGGGCTCGAGCGACCGCAACAAATATCTGATTGACCGAAAACTCTGAAACGTATTATGATACAACGAATCCAAACAATCTATCTGCTCGTGGCCGGGGTGCTCATGGGGCTTACGCTCCTGCTGCCTCTGGCGTGGTTCGGCGGCGATGCCGGGTCGTTCGAGCTGCGCGCCTTCGCGCTCAAAAGCCTCGACGGCTCGCTGCACCAGAGCACCTGGTACATGGGCGTGCTGCAGGCGGTCTCCTGCCTGCTTCCGCTGGTGACGATTTTCCTCTACCGCCGGCGGCTGCTCCAAATCCGCCTGTGCGCCGTGGCGATGGTGCTCATGGTGGGCGTGGTGGTCATGGAGGCCATCTACTACTTCCTCAGCGTACGGCTCTTCGCCGACTTCGCCTTCCACACCCAGGGCTTCCGGCCGGCCATTGCGCTGCCGCTCGTCAGCCTCTTCTTCATGTACCTGGCCGCCCGCGCGATTTTCCGCGACGAGCTGATGGTCCGTGCCGCCGACCGCATCCGCTAAGTCGGCCGCTCCGCTCTCCGCATTCTGTACTTTGGTACAAAATGCGGACTTTTTGCCCCAAATCGTCTCTTGAGGACGCTCCGGACGGAATTGTGGAGAGCGGGGTATTAAATGTGTGTTAAATGCTGGGGATGCCGGCTTGCTTTGTCGAAAAATAATTTTACCTTTACAGCGTGAAATAGTCTCCATAATGTAACCCGTTATGGGACAAATACGAATAATTATAAGACCTCACATATTCATTAATTTTTTTACTTTTTTATTTTTTATGAAACGATTGAATTTTTGGAGGACATTGTTCTTCTCGATGATGGCTGTGACGGCCTTCGTCGCATGTTCGAGCGATGATTCGGAGGGCTCTGGCGTAGAACCCTCAATTACGGTCAACGGAAAAGAGGCCGTGACGGTTGCTCATGACCTTTCCGCCGGTACGACCGAAGCCGTCGAAGTTGTTTCTGCCGGAAAGTGGACCCTGGTCTCGAAGACCGAGGGCTCGGAGAGGTGGTGTACTCCCAGCGTGAACGGCGGCAACGGCGGTACGACGCAACTTACCTTTGAGCTGGGAGCCACAGAAGAGGCGCGCACGGCTGTCTTCGACCTCTCGGCTACGGGCGAGCTGATGGGCTATCCCATCACCAAGCACGCCACGGTGACCGTGATGCAGAACGGCTCGGGCTCGACCACCGGTGAGTCCAACGTAGCCGAGGTTCGTGCGCTGATTGTAGCGATGAATCCTGGTGGCGACGATGTTGATGCTTCGTCCGACATCCTCGCTCTGGGCGACATCATCGGTGTTATCTCGGGCGACCCGGGCCAGACGCCCAACATGGGCAACAAGAACCTGACGGCCATCCAGGATGTCGACAATGCCGAGAACTCGGGTCTGATTATCAGCCACAACGACGTGTCGACCTGGAAGACGGGCCAGCTGCTGAAGATTTCGCTTGCCGGCTCCAAGGTTGTGAAGTTTAACGGTGTGCTGGAGCTCAAGCTCTCGAACAGCGCTACGGTAACCGTGCTCGAGGAGGGTGTCGAGGTTACGCCGGCCGAACTCAATTCGCCCGCCGACTTCGCCAAGTACGAGTCGCAGCTGGTGAAGCTGCCCAACGTGCAGACTGCTACGGAGTATTCCGAAGGAACCACCTATGCTCAGCAGTACAATGCCAACTTCGTAACCGACAAGGGTGAGTCGTTTGTCGTTCGCACCAACAAGACCGGTAACGAGGGCTTCGGCGCCACCGTTATCTCGAACCTCAGCGGTCCGATTGTGGGTGTGGCAAGTCTCTTTCAGAGCAATAATGCCGGTTCTGCGACGATTCAGCTCCTCCCGCGCAATGCCGAGGATGTTGCCGGTCTGACGAACCCCCGCTTCACGATTCAGAGCTCGTCGGCTACCATCTCCGAGATTCTTGCCGGCGGCGAGGGTGCCTACAAGGTGGAGAATGCAACGGTGATGGCCGTTACGCAGCGTTCGTTCGTTATCCAGGATGCTACGGGTGCAATCCTCGTATTCCGCGGCTACAACAAGGAGATTCCCGAGGTGGGCTCGGTTGTTACGCTCGACGGTCAGGTTACGACCTTCAACAAGGCACTGCAGTTCGACGCTTCGGCTACGGTGACCAAGACCGGTACGACGACCGTTACGGAGCCTTCGGCCACCGAGGTCAACGCTTCGAACATCCAGTCGATTATCGACGCCAACAAGGTTGTCTTCGTGAAGCTGCCGGGTGAGCTCTTCAAGGATGGCGACTACTACAACATGACTCTTCCGTTCGACTCCTCGCATACGGGTTCGATTGACGCTCCGGCCGAAAGCCTCAACATCGACAGCTACCTCAATCAGATGGTGGATGCCTACGGCTGGTTCATCTACACGACCGGCAGCGGCGCTCGCTTTACGATTGCCGCCACGAAGCTCGTCTCCAACACCACCACGCCGAGCGTGAAGTTCGACAAGACGTCGCTCTCCTTCGCCGCAACGGGCGCCGAGCCCCAGAAGGTGGGCTTCACCGCTCAGAACGTCACGGGCAGCGTCGATATGTCCATCGAGGGTACCGATGCCGACAAGTTCAGCATCACCGCGCAGGACGCTTCGTCGGTAACGGTATCGGTTGCCGGTGACAACACCACCGATGCCGCCTTCACGGCCCAGCTGGTTGCCAAGGTCGGCAGCGAGACGCTCGCTACGGTAGAGCTGACGCAGGCCAAGGCTGCCGCTGCAGGAGCCGAGACCATCGAGCTTGATTTCTCGACCTCGTCGTACGACATTCCCGGGTCCAGCAGTAAAACCGAGCAAACCTTCTCTACGGGTGGCTATACCTTCAAGTACCGTTATCTGAAGTACTACACCAATGGCAACTACGTGATGTTCGATGCAAAATCGAATGAGGGCAGCTATCTGACCGTTCCTGCCATTTCGGGCAAGAAACTCGTTAAGGTTACGATTACGAACCGCAGGGGTGCCTCGTCTACGGCTCAGGTCGCAATCTATCCGGAGGACTCTACCACCGCTGTTGCCGGTGGCGAGGCTTCCGAGTGGCCGGAGGATGCTCAGCAGCTTGCATCGGATTTGACCTTTAATCTGACGGGTACCGATGCCGGTGTTGCCTATCGCATCTATGCCATCAAGGGTAAGAATGCACAGGCTGTAAAGGTTGTTCTGGAATACGAGTAACCGCTGCCGGCATTCCATCCGCAGTCGAGGAAACCGACTTATAAACCAACCACTCTTGGCGGGGGTAACACTCCGCCAAGAGTTTGGTTTCTTTACATGTCTTTTTTCTGAAATTTCATCGGTTTTTTATCATGCTGAAATTCAAACCGGTAATTCTGTCTGTCATCCTGCTGTCGATACTCACGATATTCGTGGGTTGCGGCGACGAGTCGCAGGGCTCCGCCAGTTCGAAAGCCTGGCTCGCGGCCGGAACCGTGAACTGCAACGCCACGACAAACAGCATCCAGACCCAGGGCGACCGGAATCTGACCTGTACGGCAACCATCCTGACGCAGGGCGACACCGAGTGGTGCTCGTTCGACCTTGCCTCCTCCGTTCTGGAGACCACGGTTGCCGTCGGCAAGCCCATCTACATCTACATGAAGAAGAACACCGCCGCGTCGGACCGTGAGGCGACGCTCCGCGTGCTTTTCTCCGACGGCTATACGGCCGATTTCACCATGACGCAGACCTCGTTCTCCGTCTCGGCCGACTACGACCGCGCCTGGGGCGAACAGCCCCTCTACCGTGCGGAGGCCGATTATGTCTACAAAACCTACTATACGACCCTGTCGAACGGCAAGCGCGTACGCAACTACTCCATCTGCTACGACCTCGACCGCCACGTCTCGAACTGGGTCGCCTATCCGCAGCATGCGAGCTACTGGACCGGCCGCAGCTACGAGGTCGGCGGTACCACCCAGGGGCGCACCAACGCCTGGGCCTACGACGATACGCAGACCGAATACACCTCGTCGAGCCCCTACTACCGGGTGGTCAGCCGCAACGTGACGCAGCCCGCCATCGCGGAGCAGGACCAGCAGTACATCATCCGCAGCTATGGCCAGGGCGGCTACCAGCGCGGTCACATGCTCTCCTCGGCATCGCGATACAATACCTGGGAGACCAACGCCCAGACCTTCTATGCCACCAACATGATGCCGCAGAACGGCTCGTTCAACGGCGGTTCGTGGGGCAACCTCGAGAACAGCGAGCGCACGTGGGCCGGAACGGGCCGCTACGACACGCTCTACGTCGTGACGGGTGCCAGCTTCAAGAGCTCGAAGAGCATCAGCAACGCCAACGGCCCCATCGCCGTGCCGTCGCACTGCTGGAAGGTGATGGTCCAGGCCCGCAAGGAGTTCCGCGACAAGCCCATCTCGGAGTGTACGGCCGACGAGCTGCGCGCCATCGGCTTCATCTATCCCAACGACGCATCGGCCGACGGCATGACGCTGGGCGACGCCGCATGCTCGGTGCGCGAGGTGGAGGAGTTCACCGGCTTCGAGTTCTTCCACAACCTCTCGGCCGACGGTGCCGCCGTCAAGGAGCGACTCGTGCTGTCGGACTGGGGCATCAGCAACTGATACAACCAATACAGGAGATACGAACCTGAATCGAATCAAACTCAATAGCTTTATGATGAAGAAAATTCTTCTTACAGGACTGTTTGCCGTGCTGCTCGTGGCCGGTTTCGCGCAGAAGCCCTATAAAGTGGTCTTCTACAACTTCGAGAACCTGTTCGATACGATTCCCGACCCCGACGTGCTCGACAAGGAGTTCACGCCCGACGGGCCGAAGCGCTGGAACACGGCCAAGTACACGCGCAAAATCGGCAACCTGGAGCGCGTGCTCTTCGACATCGCCGCTCAGGACAAGGATTACCCGATTGTCATCGGCGTGTCGGAAATCGAGAACCGTGCGGTGATGGAGGATGTGATTGCCACTCCGAAGCTCGCCCCCGGCAACTACCGGGTCGTACACTACGACTCGCCCGACGCCCGCGGTGTCGATGTGGGCTTCTTCTACCGCCCCGACGTCTTCAAGCTCGAGGGCAGCCAGGCCATCAAGTTCAACATGCCGGGCCGTCCCGACTTCCGTACGCGTGACTTCGTCACGATGTGGGGAACCATCGAGTCGGAGCCCTTCTTCTTCCTGGTGAGCCACTGGCCGTCGCGTCTGGGCGGCAAGGAGGCCTCGGCCTCGCTGCGCATGGCCGCCGCACGGCAGGTGCGCTCGATTGTCGACTCGGTCAAGATGCTCCGTCCCGAGGTGAAGGTGGTCGTCATGGGTGACCTGAACGACGACGCGACGGACGACAGCGTCATCGAGGGTCTGCACGCCAAGGGCAAAATCTCCGACGTGAAGGCGGGCGACATGTTCAACCCCTTCATCGCGCTGCTCAAGGCGGGTTACGGCACGCTGGCCTACCGCGATGCCTGGAACCTCTTCGACAACATCATCGTCTCGGACAACCTCGCCACGGGCTCGACCGGTGCGCTGAAAATCCAGCGCGTGGGCAAGTCGAAGTACTACGGCGGCATCTTCCGCCGCCCCTACATGCTCCAGAAGGAGGGCCAGTACAAGGGCTACCCGCTGCGTACGTTCGTTGGCAACGATTTCCAGGGCGGCTTCAGCGACCACTTCCCCGTCTATATCTACATAGCCAAATAACACTTAACATAACTGTATGAAACTGAAATCTCTACTCTTTCTTCTGCTCGCCGTGACGACCGCTACGGTCTCCTGGGCTCAGGACGGAGGCGTGCGTGGCAAGGTGGTTTCCCGCCTGGGACGCGAAGCGCTGAGCAACGTGAAGGTTACCCTCGAGTCCACGGGCCTGACGGTGACGACGGATGAGAACGGTAACTTCGAAATCGAGAACCTGCCGGCCGGCAACCACCGCATTACGTTCACTACGCCCGACTTCGAGGAGCTCGACATGGTGGTGCGCGTCGGCAATACGGTGAAGGACCTCCAGTCGGTGGTCGTATCGCCCCTGACGAGCCCCGAGGCCTTCGATGACCAGATTTTTGCCGAGCTCGACATGGACAGCTCTTCGTCCGACGAGCAGCCGCTTCCGTCGGCCCTCTCGGCGTCGAAGGATGTCTTTACGAACATCGCCTCGTACCGCTTCAGCGAGATGCGCTTCAACGTGCGCGGCTACGACTCGCAGTATCAGGACATCTATCTGAACGGCATCCGCTTCAACGACGCCATGACGGGCTACGGCCCCTGGTCGCTGTGGAGCGGTCTGAACGATGCGACGCGCAACCAGGAGACCATTTCGGGTCTCGGTTTCACGGACTACGGTCTGGGCGGCATCGCCGGTCAGACGAACATCAATGCCCGCGCCTCGCAGATGCGCAAGGGCCTGCGCGTGAGCGTCTCGAACGCCACGCAGCTCTACCGCTTCCGCGTGATGGTCTCCTACGCCTCGGGTCAGCTTGACAACGGCTGGTCGTACGGCTTCTCGGTCGGCACGCGTCAGGGCGGCAACGGCTATGTGGACGGTGTCTACTACAACTCCTATGCCTACTTCGGTTCGGTCGAGAAGCGCTTCGGCGACAACCACCGTCTGGGTCTGACCATCATGGCCTCGCCCACGGAGCGCGGTGCGCAGCAGGCTTCGACCGAGGAGGCCTACAACCTCTTCGGCAACCACTACTACAACCCCAACGTCGGTTATCAGGACGGCAAGCTGCGCAACTCGCGCATCCGCAACACGCACGAGCCCATCGCCATGCTGACCTATACGTGGGACATCTCGGAGCGGACGCGCCTGTCGGCCGCCACGTCGCTGCGCTTCGGCAAGAACGGCTACTCGGCCCTCTCGTGGAAGGACTCGGGCGACCCGCGCGGTGACTACTACCGTTATCTGCCTTCGTACTTCCTCAACCAGATTGTTCCGGGCGTGACCTCCGACAAGGGCATCTACGACCTGCTGCAGCGCGCCAAGCACGCCGGCGAGGTATGGACCGGAATGCTCGACTTCGACCGCTTCTACCGCGACAACCAGTATGTCGACCCGACGCTGGCCCAGTACGCCGGTGAGAACCAGCGCCGCTCGAACATCATCATCGAGGAGCGTCACACCGACCAGCTCGACTACAACTTCGCGGCCAACGTCGCCCACCAAATCAACAACAAGATGCGCATCGTCGGCGGAGTCAACCTGCGTGCCAACCGGACGTGGTACTACGACGAAATCAAGGACCTGCTGGGCGGCGACTACTGGTACGACATCGACAAGTTCGCCGAGCGTGACCAGGGTCAGGACCCCGTCAACTACCAGAACGACCTGGACTACTACCTCCAGAACGGCCATGCCCGCATCGTGCGTGAAGGCGACAAGTTCAACTACAACTACCGCGCGCACCTGCTCGAAGGGAGCGCCTGGGCCTTCTACAACTACGCAACGGGCGGCTTCTCGATGAACATCGGCGGTGAGGTCGGCTATTCGTCGATGTACCGCGAGGGCCTGTGGTGCAAGGGACTCTTCCCGGACAATTCGAAGGGTAATTCGGCAAAGCTGAATTACCTGACCTACAACCTCAAGGGCAACTTCGGCTACAAGTTCTCGGGCGCCCACTCGCTCGAGGCCAGCATCGTCTACATGCAGAACGCCCCGAAGTTCGTCAACTCGTTCGTATCGCCCCGTACGCGCAACACGACCACGCCGGGTCTGACGGCCGAGAACGTGCTGGGTCTCGACCTGACCTACAACCTCAACCTGCCCTACATCAAGGCTCGTCTGTCGGGTTACTACACCGAGATGACCAACCAGGCGAAGGTCATTTCGTTCTACGACGACCTGCGCCACTCCTACACCAACTTCGCCATGAGCGGCATCGACAAGCGCTACTACGGCGTCGAGCTGGGTGTGTCGGTTCCCATCTGGAACGGCCTTTCGGTAGTGGGCGCCCTGAGCTGGGGTGACTACACCTATACGTCGGACCCCAACTTCGTGCAGACCATCGACAACAGCGAGGAGGTGGTCAAGAACGACCGCGTACACTGGGAGGGGATGCATGTGGAGAGCTCGCCGCAGCTGGCCGCCAACATCGGCCTTGACTTCCGTGGCCCGCGCAACTGGTTCGCATCGGTCAACTTCAACTACTACGACAAGGTCTACCTCTCGATGAACCCGCTCTACCGTACGTCGACCGTCATCCGCAGCTACCTCGACGTGCTCTCTTCGTCCTCTTCGTCGGTCGAGGAGCAGGTAGCCGCCGTGCAGGCCATCCGTACGATGCAGAAGCAGGAGAAGTTCGACCCGGCCTTCACGCTGAGCGCCAGCATCGGCAAGAACTGGTACATCCACCGTCAGTACATGCTCGGCTTCAGCCTCGAGGTGAAGAACCTGCTCAACGACCAGGACATCCGTACGGGCGGCTACGAGCAGATGCGACTCAACCGCGTCCGCACCGACAAGGGTACGCAGTACAAGCGTTTCGACTCGAAGTACTTCTACATGCTCGGTACGACCTACTACCTGAATGTATATTTCCGTTTCTAATCCGAAAATAAGCATCAATGAAAAGCGTTAAGATATTTCTGGCTGCGGCCGTCGCTCTGCTGACCGTCGGCTGCTACAACGACTTCGACACGCCGAAGATAAAGGTGTGGCAGGAGGACGAGGTGGCGGGCATGGGTCTGACCCATATCTCGATTCTCGACCTCAAGAAGGAGTTTGTCAATCGTTTCGGTTCCCTCTCGGGTACGGGTCAAAACACGAGCTGGGACGACACCAAGGCGCTCAAGCTGGGCGAGGCCTACGCGGGCGAAGATGAGTTCGAGAGCGCGGGAACCGCATTCTGGCCCGAGGCTGCCAACTACTACATCAAGGGCAAGGTGATTTCGAGCGACGAGCAGGGCAACATCTACAAGTCGCTCTACATCTACGACGGTACGGCCGCCATCGAGCTCAAGCTCAGCGGCACGCTCTACACGACCTACAAGCTCAACCTCGATACGAAGGAGAGCACCTGGGTCTATGTCCTGCTGCGCGACCTCTACCTGGGCAACTACCGCATGATGCTCTCGCTGGGCGACGCTCCGTCGGACTCCTACAACGTCGTGCAGGAGCATAAGTTCTATGCCAACTCGAACCTCGAACTGGCCGCCGACATCGACGCCCACGTGCTGCCGGGCGAGCCCTGCAAGCTCGAGGACGGGGACATCCTCGAGGTGAACAGCAGCAACTACACGACGCTGGTGACCGACGAGGAGTCGGCGCTGAAGAATCTGGGCCGTCTGGTCCGCTTCTCGGACATCACGGTCCGCTATGCCGGCGTGAAGAACCAGAACGGCGAGGTTCCGACGGCCATGAAGAACGGTACCTACGATAACAGCTATCCGACGTGGACCTGCACCGACGTGCGTCCCGTGCTGTTCCAGCCCTGGTACCGCTGGGCCTACAGCGTCAACAACGAGAAGCTCTACGCCTCGGTGCTCATCTCCTACAATCCCCAGGCGACCTATACCTCCGACCCGGGTGTCTATACGGTGCGCACGAGCGGCTATTCGCGTTTTGCCATGAAACCGATTCCGCAGGACGGTGCCGTGGGTAACGTGCTGGGTCTCTTTGCCGTCTATTCGAAGCAGAGCACCTATTCGGGCGGGTCGCGCGACTATGCCCAGTATCAGATTACGGTAAGCCGTATCGAGGACCTCGACTTCAAGGCCGAGGACCTGCTCAGCGAGGAGTGGATTGAGGCCAATACGCCGGCCGAGTCCTACGACCCGCCCGTAGCGGACGATACGGGCGACGACCTCGAGTAGGCGGCGCATCCGTTCCATGGGGCGGCATCCGGCAGCGGATGCCGCTCTTTTTTTGTGCGTGTTCGGGGGGCGATGGGTCGGTTGTGCGTATTTGGGGCGATGGGAGCCGGTGCCCGGCCCTGTGGGAGGCCACTCCGGCCCTCCCGGATGGGAGCCGGAGCGGGGCGGAGCGGGACGGAAACAGGCCGCGTGGTGGTGCAAGCGAGGGGAAGTTTGCAGAGGTGTGGAGCGAGGGGTGGTAGCTGTCTCTTATACACATCTGACGCTGCCGACGATATGCAGTGTGTAGAT
>UQNV01000022.1 GCA_900542505.1 uncultured Alistipes sp. | reverse complement strand
GGGCTCGGAGATGTGTATAAGAGACAGGCTCGAACGCCCCCGCGAGGCATCTTTGCCGGGGCGGGAGGTGGAGCATGCCGTCGGTCGGGGCGATGTGTGCCTCCTGCATGACCAGGAGCTCCGGTTTTCGGCTGGCTGGAGTGACTTTTTATTGCGGGTGCCGCCAGCGGGTGCTCCGGCTCCTTGCGGGTATGGACTGCACCCAGCTTTATCGGGAACGATAAGTTCCGGAGAGGGAGAAAATTTGCGGATTTCAGTGTAAAATGTTATCTTTATCTCTGCAACGCTGTTTCTATCAGCCTTGTAGGTGCGTATTGATTTGACATGTCACGATTATGAAGCGTATTTTCTATGTGGCGATGCTGCTGTTTGCGTTCGCAACGCTCAAGCTGAACGCGCAAAGTTTTATGGACCGGACACACTTCGAGTTCACGGCGGGGGCAGGAACCGAGGCCAAGGGAATTACGCCCATCGACTTTTCATTCAAGGCCCATGTGGAGTTCGTGGCTGTTTCATATCTGTTTGTCACCGTCGAGGACAACGTTTCGCTGTATAAGCATGATGACATCAAAACCTATTATAATGGAGTCAGTGTGGGTGGTGGTCTGGGCGTGAAGCTGCTTAACGGTCTGGAAAGCATCCATGCCCTTGATGTACGTGCGAAAGCGCTGGGCAGTGTGGGCAGCCCTGCCTGGAGAAGGAACTCGTATGACATATCGTTGGCCTGGTATATCCGGTCGGGAAGATTCTCGCCGATTGTTGAACTTGGCTATCGTTTTATCGATTCGCGCACGAAGGGTATCGGCAATTGCGGGCACGCCTTCCTCTCGATTGGATTCAGATACTGACGGCAGTTCTTCTGTCCGGTTGGACTCCGGAGAGGCATGTCCCTGCTCGCGATGGGACGGGATAGGGTCAGACTCACAAGGTCTGACCTTTTTTGTGTCTGCCGGGGAACGGGAGGTGACGGATATCGGCCGGATGCTGACGGATACTGACGGGCTGGAGCGGGGGCTGTTTGGAGCGAGGTCCGCTTTTTCTTCCTGACGGACAGCGGCAATGGCCCGATGCTGTTGCGCATTCCGGCAAGCGGTACGCGGCAATCTTCACCTGTTTCCGATGGGAAACTCCCACCGAGGCGGTTTCAGATTCGTATCTTTTTAATATCTTTGTCTTTTGCCGGCGGCAGTTTTACCGCCATCTGGGATTCGGAGATATGGGTGCATTTCTTTCGTCTGGAAATGATTTCGAACGCTTTGACCGCATCTACGAGGAGTATGCGGCCCGGATGGTTGTTTTTGCCCGTCGCTTTGTCGACGACCTGGTGGCCGAGGATGTCGTGCAGGATGTCTTCGTCCGCATCTGGCAGCAGGGGCGTTACCGCATGCCCGCCGGTGAACTGCGCTCGTATCTCTACCGCAGCGTGCTCAACGGATGCCGCAATGCCCTCCGTCACGGGCAGGTTGCCGACCGTTATCGTCGCTCGTCGCTCGGCGAACTGCGCATGGGTGAGTTGGAGTATGAGCTGCGTGTGCTCGATGAGCCGCATGACGAGCGTACCGAGGCCCTGCGCGCCTGCATTGAGCAGCTTCCCGAACGCTGCCGCGAGGTCTTCCTCCTGTCGTGGTTCGAGGAGCTGCGTAGCGACGAGATAGCCGCCCGTCTCGGAATATCGCGCCGTACGGTCGATGCCCAGCTCTACAAGGCGCTCCGTTTCCTGCGCGAAAAGTTGCTTGTGGTACCCGTTTCGGTCGCCGCTTTCCTCCTGCATCGCTTTTTTTCGTGAATTTTTTGTCGGACGCGTAGGTAATTCGGGCGCGACGGGTGTTCTATAGGTAAAACTGCTACCGATGAAGGAACTTTCCGCCGAGCTGGAATCAGCTCTTGTCGCCTATATCGAGGACGACTGTACGCCGCAACAGGCCGATTTGTTGAAGGCCTGGGTCGGTGAGGACCCGGCACATGCGGAGTTCCTCTACGGCATGAAGCACCTCTATGCCGAACGCCGCGCCTGCTCGCAGCAGGCGCATGTCGATGTCGCCGCCATGCGGCGCCGGTTGCTCGAACGTGCCGAATTCACCGGGATGCATGCTGCGACCCCCCCCCGCACTTCAGGACGTAAACTTCTGTGGAATAAGGTGATGCGTGGCGTCGGAGTCGCCATGTCGGCAGCAGCCATGCTCGCCGTGGGACTCTTCATCGGGCGCGGATTCGACCGTTATGCCACCTCCGACAGCTACAACACAATCCGTGTCGACGCCGGAAGCAAGTCGCAACTGGTGCTCGCCGACGGTACGCGCGTGACGATGAAGGCCTCGTCGAGCCTGCGCTATCCCGCCTCTTTCGATTCGGAGCTGCGCGAGGTGTGGCTCGACGGCGAGGCCTACTTCGATGTCGAACACGACGCCGAACACCCCTTCATCGTCCATTCGCGCCATCAGTCGGTCCGCGTACTCGGCACGACCTTCAACGTGCAGGCCTACTCCAACGAGGAGGTCAACACCGTGACGCTGCTCAGCGGCGCCGTGGGACTCGACCTGCTTGATACCGAGGGCCGTCTGCTCCGCACGCTCCGCCTCCATCCCAACGAACAGTGCCGCTACGATACGAAGGACGGCAGCTACGAACTCTCGGAGCTCGATGCCTACGAACGCCAGTGCTCGTGGGCCGACGGCGCCTATCGGTTCCGCGACCAGAGCCTCGAGCAGATTGCGGCGCGGCTCCAGAAC
Source organism: uncultured Alistipes sp. (assembly GCA_900542505.1). Classification (GTDB taxonomy): domain Bacteria; phylum Bacteroidota; class Bacteroidia; order Bacteroidales; family Rikenellaceae; genus Alistipes; species Alistipes stercorigallinarum. The sequence continues at coordinate 31,423 of UQNV01000022.1, read as the reverse complement.
TACTACGGCGTGAAAATCATCCTGGCCGACGACCGCGTCGGCAGCATCCGCTATACGGGCAGCTTCTCGCTTACGGAGCGGCTCGACGAAGTATTCTCGATTCTGAACCACGACGGCCGTCTCAGCATCGAACGCGAGGGCCAGACCTACCGAATCCGGAAAAAGTAAGCTTGCAGCCAAACCGCCCAAAACTGAAAACTACGATAGCAATTTGTTGAACCTTAATAACTTTCCTGCCTATGCGCCATTGACCGACGAGTCGATTATCCCCCCCCTTGGTATAAAAAAGAAGGAGCCGGACATGCTGCGAACATTTCCCCGGCTCCGGATTCACTCAATTTTCGTTCACAACCGCAAGCACCGCACCTACGGCGCCTTGTGTCTTGTGGCATAAACTACTCATTTTAGAGCTGTTAAATTTATGAAAAAAAATCTGAATCTTGTCGTTCTGACACTGCTTTTCGTGTTGTCGGGCGGCATTATGACGGTTTCGGCGCAGACCGATGCCCTGTCGCGGCGGGTCAGCGTCTCTGTGGACGGCGGTACGCTCGACGACGCCGTCGTGCAGATTGAGAAACAGACGTCATTGATGTTCTTCTACAAGACGCAGGACATCGACCCCAACCACCGCGTGACGCTCCATGCCCAGCAGGAGCCCCTGTCGACCGTGCTCGACCGTCTGGTCGAGGGGACGAAACTCGGTTGGGAACTCTCCGGGAATCACATCATGCTGACGCTCAAGAGCGTCGACGACCAGCCCCGCATGGTGAAGGGCCGCGTGACCGACAAGGCCGGCGTCCCGGTCATCGGCGCTACGGTCATCGTCAAGGGTACCACCATCGGTGCGAGCACCGGTGCCGACGGCTCCTATGCGCTTCAGGTGCCGGCTCCGGCAGCCAATGCCGTGCTGCTGGTCAGCTACCTGGGCTATGACGACACCGAGGCGGCCGTGGGTACGCGTACGACCATCGACGTCACGCTGGCCGAGTCGTCGCTCAACGTCGACGCGGTCGTGGTGACGGCCCTCGGCATCAAGCGTTCGGAGAAGGCGCTGTCGTACAACGTGCAGCAGATTTCGTCGGACGACATCATCGGCAACAAGGACGTCAACTTCGTCAATGCGCTCAACGGCAAGGTGGCCGGTGTCAACATCAACGCTTCGTCGTCGGGCGTCGGCGGCGCCTCGAAGGTAGTCATGCGTGGTACGAAGGGTATCGACCAGTCGTCGAACGCACTCTATGTCATCGACGGTGTGCCGATGTACAACCTCAGCGGCGAGGGCGGTACGGAGTTCGACTCGGCCGGTACGTCGGAGGCCGTGGCCGACATCAACCCCGAGGATATCGAGTCGGTGTCGGTGCTGACGGGTGCCGCCGCAGCGGCCCTCTACGGTAGCTACGCCTCGAACGGCGCCATCGTCATCACCACCAAGAAGGGCCTCGCGGGCCGCACCACCGTGACGGTGACGAGCAACACCGAGGTGCTTTCGCCCTTCGTGATGCCCAAATTCCAGAACCGCTACGGCACGGGCAACCTCTACGCTTCGGAGGGCCAGACGCTCATGAGCTGGGGCAGCCTGCTTCATCCTCAGGACCGTACGGGCTACTCGCCCTCGTCGGACTACTTCCAGACGGGCGTCATCGGCACCGAGACCGTCTCGCTCTCGACCGGTACGGACCACAACCAGACCTACCTCTCGGCTTCGGCCGTCAACTCGCGCGGTATCGTGCCCAACAACGGTTACGACCGTTACAACTTCACGGCGCGCAACACCACCTCGCTGCTCAAGGACCGCATGACCATCGACCTGAGCGCCTCCTACATCATGCAGAGCGACTGCAACATGATTAACCAGGGTACCTATGCCAACCCGCTGGTTTCGGCCTACCTCTTCCCGCGCGGCAACGACTGGAACCGCGTGCGGATGTTCGAGCGCTACGACCCCGAACGCAACATCTACGTGCAGGACTGGGACGAGTGGATTGGTGCGGGCAACCTCACGATGCAGAACCCCTACTGGATTAACTACCGCAACCTGCGCGAGAACGACCGCCGTCGTTACATGCTCAGCGCCAACATCTCCTACCAGATTCTCGACTGGCTCTCGGTTTCGGGCCGCATCCGTATCGACAACGCGGTGAACAACTACACCGAGAAGTTCTACGCCACCTCGAACTCGACGCTCATCGAGGGTTCGAGCAACGGTCTGTACGGCATCACCAAGACCGAGGACCAGCAGACCTACGGCGACGTGCTGCTGAACATCAACAAGACCTTCGGCGAGGACTGGTCGCTGCAGGCCAACGTCGGTGCCATCATCTCGGACATCCGCCAGGATTCGTTCAAGAACCGCGGCCCCATCATGGAGTCGGGCATCGCCAACCTCTTTAACGTCTTCCAGCTCGACGACACGCGCGTGCGCCGCGAGCAGGCCGGCTGGCGCGAGCAGTACCAGTCGCTGTTCGCTTCGGCCGAAATCGGCTACAAGGGCACCTACTACCTCACGCTGACGGGCCGCAACGACTGGCCTTCGCAGCTGGCGGGTCCCCAGTCGGTCAAGTCCTCGTTCTTCTATCCGTCGGTGGGTGCCTCGGTTGTGCTCTCGCAGCTGATTCCCAACATGCCCGAGAACCTTTCGTATGTCAAGCTGCGCGGTTCGTGGGCCTCGGTGGGTATGCCCTTCGCGCGCTTCCTGGCCAACCCCGTCTATGTATGGGACCCCGACAACAAGGTGTGGAAGACCGAGACCAACTACCCGTTCTACGACCTGAAACCCGAGCGTACCGATTCGTGGGAGGTGGGTCTGACGATGCGCTTCCTCAAGCACTTCAACCTCGACGTGTCGTACTACAACACGAAGACCTACAACCAGACCTTCGACCCGCAGATTTCCGTATCGTCAGGTTACTCGACCCTCTACGTGCAGACAGGTTCGGTGCGTAACCGCGGTGTCGAGCTGGCGCTGGGCTACAGCAACAAGTGGGGCAAGTTCTCGTGGGACTCGAACTTCACCTTCAGCGCCAACCAGAACCGCATCCTCGAACTGGTCGACAACTACCGCCACCCCGAGACGGGTCAGCTCATCACCAAGGACCGGCTCGACGTGGGCGGCCTGAACCAGGCGCACTTCATCCTCAAGAAGGGCGGTTCGCTGGGTGACCTCTACTCGATTATCGACCTCAAGCGCGACGCCAACGGCCACATCTACGTCGACGAGAACGACCAGATTTACACCGTTTCCGACAACCTTGACGACATCAAGCTGGGTTCGGTCTTCCCCAAGGCCAACATGGCATGGCGCAACGACTTCAGCGTCGGCAACTTCCGCTTCGGCTTCATGGTTTCGGCCCGCATCGGCGGCATCGTCTACTCGGCTACGCAGGCCCAGCTGGACTACTACGGCGTGTCGGAGGCCTCGGCCGCAGCGCGTGACGCGGGCGGCGTGCGCATCAACGGCGGCTCGCTCATCCCGGCCTACAACTGGTACGAGGTGGTGGGCGGCAAGAACATCCCGCAGTACTACACCTACTCGGCGACCAACGTCCGCCTGCAGGAGGCCTCCATCGGCTACACCATCCCGCGCAAGAAGCTGGGCGACGTCTGCGAAATCACCCTTTCGCTCGTGGGCCGCAACCTGTGGATGCTCTACTGCAAGGCTCCGTTCGACCCCGAGGCCGTGGCCACGACGGGCAACTACTACCAGGGCATCGACTACTTCATGATGCCTTCGACGCGCAACATCGGTTTCAACCTCCGGCTTAAATTCTAAAATGTCATGAACAAGAACAAGATATCCATCCGCAAGGCCCTCTGCCTGCTGGCCCTCGCGCCCGCGGCTCTGCTCAGCGCCTGCACGGGCAGCTTCGAAGATATCAATACCGACCCCTATGCCGCCGGCAAGGACGACATGAGCAACGACAACTACATCGTCTCGTCGATTCTGACCGGTATGCAGGGATGGGTCATTCCGCTCGATGTCAACACGCACCAGTTCACCGACATCGTGCTGGGCGGCGCCCTGGGCGGCTATACGGCCGACTCGAACCCGGGTCTGTCGACGCGTATCGCCATCTTCAACCCGACCAACGACTGGACGCGCGTGATGCTCATCCGCGTGATTCCCGAAATCTATACGGCCTACAACAAGCTGAAGGTCAATTCGAACGACGAGGTGGCCCTCGCGCTGGCCAGCGTCATCCGCGTTTCGGCCGTGCACCGCGTGACCGACACCTACGGCCCGATTCCCTATTCGCAGATTGGGGCCGACGACGCCCTCACCTCGCCCTACGACTCGCAGGAGCAGGTCTACAACCAGCTCTTCACGGAGCTCAACGCGGCGCTCGAGGTGCTGCGTGCCCATTCGGCCGAGAGCATCAAGGCCACGTCGGACAAAATCTACTCGGGCAACCTCTCGAAGTGGGTGCGCTACGCCAACTCGCTCAAGCTGCGCATGGCCATGCGTCTGAGCTACGTGGCTCCGGCCCTGGCCGAGCAGTACGTGCGCGAGGCGCTGGCCGAGGATGCCGGCGGCGTCATCGAGTCGAATGCCGACAACGCTCAGATTCCGACCCAGAACAACCCCTTCCGCGTGGTCATGTATGACTACAACGGCGGTGACTCGCGCGTTTCGGCCGACATCACCTCCTACATGAACGGCTACAAGGACCCGCGCCGTGCGAAGTACTTCACCGAGTCGACCTTCACGGGCGGCATCCAGAACGGCTACATCGGCCTGCGCTCGGGCATCAGCATCCCCACGCAGTCGCTCCTCTATTCGAACATGGTGGTCGACTACACCACGCCGCTCATGTGGATGAACGCCGCCGAGGTGGCCTTCCTCAAGGCCGAGGCTGCACTGCGCGGCTGGTACGGCTCGACGGCCGATGCCCGGACCTGCTACGAGGAGGGCGTGCGCCTCTCGTTCGAGCAGTGGGGCGTCTCGGCCGACTACGACGCCTACATCGCCGATGCGACGTCGCTTCCCGCCTCCTATGTCGACCCGCTGGGCAAGGAGAGCAATACGGGTGAGACGAGCTCCGTGACCATCAAGTGGGACGAGCGCGGCAACTTCGAGACCAACCTCGAGCAGATTATCACCCAGAAGTGGCTGGCCATCTATCCCGAAGGATTCGAGGCATGGTGCGAGTTCCGCCGTACGGGCTACCCGCTGCTGATGCCGGCGACGAACAACCGCAGCGGCGGTGTGATTCCCCAGGGCGGCTATGCCAACCGCATGCCCTATCCGGTCGAGGAGTACCAGGAGAACAACGAGCACATCAACGAAGCAATCACGCTGCTCGGCGGTCCCGACAACATGGCGACCCGTCTGTGGTGGGACTGCAAGGTCAAATAACCCTTCATCCATTGTCAAGTCATGAAAGGAATCATCAAAAACATATTCTGCGGTGCAGCGATGCTTGCGGGAACGCTTGCGGGCGTCTCGTGCAGCGACTGGACCGAGAACGAGAAAATCGCGGTCAAGGACCCGGTTTTCGGGGAGTTGGACCCCGAACTCTACGCCCGCTATCTGGAGTCGCTGCGCACCTACAAGGCCGGTGACCATCAGCGTACCTTCGTCTGGTTCGACAACAGCAACAAGCAGCCGGCCAGCCGCGGCGGCTTCTTCTCGGACGTGCCCGACAGCGTCGACGTGGTGGCACTGAAGGCCGAAGGCCGTCTGACGAAGAGCGAACTGGAACAGGTCGCCGTGCTTCACGAGAAGGGTACGGCCGTCATCGCCGCCTTTGACTGCATGGCCGTACTGGCCGCCGAAGGCGAAGAGGGAGTCGATGCTGCGACCCGTCTTGAAAATGCGCTTGCGGCGCGCATCGCCGAACTGGAGGCCGATGCACTGGACGGTCTGACGCTCCGCTACGAGCCGACCGACATCACCTTCGCTACCGACGAGGAGCGTACGGCGCAGCTGGCGCTCGACGCCGTGGTCGGCTCGGCGCTCAAGGAGCTGCGCGAGCGTCATCCCGAATACATCCTCATCTTCGAGGGAACCCCGCAGTACTGCTCCGACCTGGAGGCGGTCGAACTCTGCGACTATCTGGTAATCCGCTGCCTCGATGCCGCGTCGGTCTATGACTTCGGCACCCGTGCCCGCTACATGTGCAGCATCTCGTCCATCCCCACCGACCGCTTCGTGTGGCTCGTCTCGGCCGTTCCTCCCGCCTCGACCGACAATACGGGCTACCTGAGCGACGCCTCGGGCGCCTCGGTGCGCGCCATCGGTGCGCTGGCCGAGTGGTTGCTCCTTCCCGCAGAGTTCGGCAAGGCCGGTCTGGGCATCATGGACGTGCAGTACGACTACTACAACTCGTCGATGATTTACTGCTATACGAAGGAGGCCATCGACATGCTCAACCCCTCCCCTAAAAACTAAAAGGCCATGAAAAGATTCCATACAGTTCTTCTGGCAGCCGGTGCGGTGCTTCTCGCGCTTGCGGGCTGTAACAAGAAACCTGCTCCCTACGGGGATTTCGACAACAAGGTCTACATCGACCAGAATACGAACGTGACGACGATGCTCGTCAAGCAGTCGTCCACCGATGCCGAGCATTCGTTCCATGCGGCGACGCCCAAACCCGTCGAGGGCGAGGTGAAACTGCTCTTCGAGGCCGACGAGTCGCTCGTGGCCGACTACAACCGCCTTTTCGGCGATGAGGCCGCCATGCTGCCCGCATCGTACTACAGCATCGAGAACGCCGAGACCTCCATCGCCGCGGGTTCGACCCGTTCGGCCGACGTGACGGTCCGTTTCCGGGAGCTCGGGACGCTCGACACCGAGTCGCTCCACGTGCTGCCCGTCACGATGCGTTCGGCCGAGGGCATCGCCGTGCTGGAGAGCGCCCGCACGCTCTACTACGTGCTGCGCGGCGCCGCCATCATCAACGTGGTGGCCGACCTCGAGGAGAGCAACTACATCACCTTCGAGAAGGTGCTCGACGGACAGAGCGCTTCGTGCGCCGTGCTCAACGACATGCAGGCCGTCACGATGGAGGCGCTCGTCCGCTGCAGCGACTATGTGCTCGAACCGGGTATCAAGAGTGTGATGGGCATCGAGGGGCACTGCCTGATTCGAATCAGCGACAACGGCCTGGCCCCCAACCAGCTGCAGGTGGTCCTGCCGACCTCCTACGGCGGAGGCACCAACTTCACGGAGGCCTCGACCTGCCTTATCCCGGCCAACGAGTGGACCCACATCGCCGTGACGTGCGACGTGGCCGCCGGCCGCGTGGTGGTCTACATCAACGGCGAGGTGGCGCTCGACAAGAGCGGCAACTCCTTCTCGGCCATCAACCTGGGCCAGCCCAAGAACGATGCGCAGGGCAAGGCGCACTACTTCAACATCGGCTACTCCTACACCTCGGGCCGCGAGCTTCACGGTGAGGTCTGCGAGGTACGCGTCTGGAACGTCGTGCGCACGCAGGAGGAGATTGCATCGAACGTCTATGAGGTAGACCCGGCCAGCGAGGGCCTGGTTGCCTACTGGAAGTGCGACGAGGGCGCGGGCGACACCATCCGCGACCATACGGGCAACGGCAACAACGGTACGGCGAACAGCGCCCTGAAGTGGAATTCGGTGTCGCTGCCCGAAAGCTCGACCGAGGCCAACTAATCACTGATTCAAAAACAAGAAATCGCTATGAACTACATGAAAAATATGCGATGGGGACTCCTTGCGGGCATCGGGGCGCTGGCGCTGGTGTCGTGTGCCGAGGATGACATCATCCCCAACGGAATCGACGATGGGCGCATGGAGCCCGTCGGGGAGTGTTTCTGCACGGTCTACAATCCCACGGGTGCCGCCGGGGCCAAACTGCAGCTCCGTACCGAACCCGTCTCGGGTGAGGTACAGGTTGGGCTGAGCTCGGCTGCTGGCCAGGCCGTCGACCTCAAGCTGGTCTACGACGAGACAGTGCTCGAGGCCTACAATACGGCCAATGCCACCTCGTTCGAGGCGGTGCCCGCCTCGGCCGTCGAACTGGAGGCCGACGGAGCGCTGCTCATCGGTCCCAAGAGCACGAAGTCGGAGCGGCTGCGCGTGAGCGTGAAGCCCGACGAGTCGATGGTTGAGGGGCAGAGCTACGGCCTGCCGCTGCGACTGACCTCTTCGACCGAGGGTGTATCGGTCTCGGAGAGCGAGAACACCTACATCTTCTGGGTGCAGGTGCTGGGCGAGCGTCCCTCGACCCAGAAGGATACGGGCTTCATCACCGTCTGCTACGTCGAGGTGAACAACAACAACCCGCTCAACGCCCTTGAATGGAGCTGCAAGAAGAGCGGCAAGCAACTCTTCGACATCGTCAACATCTTTGCGGCCAACATCAACTGGATTGAGGAAGAGAAGCGTGTGGGTGTTGTGCTCAACCCCAACGTGCGCCACATCCTCGACAACCGCGACAAGTACATCAAGCCGCTGCAGGATGCCGGCATGCGCGTGAGCCTGACGATTCTGGGCAACGGCGACGGTTCGGGCGTGGCCAACCTCTCGGATGCCGCGGCGCACCAGTTCGCCCAGGAGCTGAAGGCGATTGTCGAGACCTACGGGCTCGACGGCGTCGACTTCGACGACGAGTACTCGCAGTACGAGGCGCACCTCTCGCAGCTCTGGCCCGGGTGCGTGACCTACGGGCCCGGCCCCTATGCGCGCCTGCTCTACGAGGTGAAGATGGCGATGCCCGACAAGCTGGTGCAGCTCTATCAGATTGGCCAGGCCAACTACGGCTTCAAGTCGGCCATCGAGGGTGTCCGCCCGGGCGATTTCATCGACTACGCCTATGTCGACTACGACGTGCTGGCGGCTCCCTATCACCTGGGTCTTTCGCGCAAGCAGTGGGGTGAGGCGTCGCTCGACATGACCTATGAGGGCGAGTCGAACCCCGCTAACTTGCAGGCCAACCGCCGCAATGGCAATGGTGTGCAGATGGTCTACAACCTCAAACCCGGCGATGAGCAGAAGACGCCGCTGGGCGACGTGGCCAAGTATATCTACGACGACGAGGCCGTATGGTCGGGCGTGCGTCACGAGAAGGACTGGAAATAACCGGAAGACTCCGCAATAGCAACAAATACGAAACGAATCGCACTATGAAAAAGATATTTTGGATGTTCGTCGCGGCCATGGCCTGGACCGGATGCAGCGACGACAACGGAGCCGAGACTCCGGTTCCTTCCGATACGCTCGAGCTTTCGGTCGAGACGCTTGCGTTCGATGCCGACGGCAGCGTGCTGGAGGGAGGTAACGAGGTGACCGTCACCAGCAGCGGCGAATGGCGCCTGGGCGGTCGTCAGCTGTGGTGCCAGCCCTCGAGCGAGCAGGGCGTGAGCGGCCAGACGGTGACCTTCACCGTCGAACCCAATACCGAAGTGCAGATGCGCGAAGAGACCTTCACCTTCATGTGTGGCGGCGAGGAGCGCCGTCTGGTGGTGACGCAGGAGGCCGCCTCGGAGTTCGAGCTCAACGGCGACAGCTTCGAACTGGCAGCCGAAGGGGGCGAGTTCAAGTTGCGTCTCGAGTCGTCGAGCGACACCTCGTGGCGCTTTGACGGCGAGGTCGACTGGATTCATCAGGTCGAGACCCGCGCATCTCTGTCGTTCTTCTACTTTGAGGCCGATGCCAATACGACGGGCAACCGCCGCGAGGCGCGGATTGTCGTCTCGAACGCCGAGGGCGACGAGCGCACGGTGACGGTGCTTCAGGAGCGCAATCTGGTGCTCGAGGCGACCGAGACGTCGTTCGAGGTTCCGGTCGAGGGTGCCGAAATCCGAGTCCACATGCGCAGCAATCTGTCGTTCCGAGTCGAGCCTTCGGTCGAGTGGATTGTCCTTCAGACAACGCCCGTCCTGTCCGAGGAGCTGCACGAGCAGGAGCTCGTCTTCACGGTCGAGCCCACTGAGGAACTGTTCCGTTCGGGCATTATCTACATCACGACCGACGATAAGTCAATCAACGCCGAAATCTCCGTTGTACAGGGCGAGCGTCCCCAAGGTATCGAATTCCCCGACGCCAAGTTCCGCGATATTCTGGTCAAGGCCGGCTACATCACGGTGCTCGACGGAACGGAGTGCCTGCTTACCGAAACGGGTGAGGCTGCAACCCAGCTGCCCGACCTTTATCAGAAGGGCATCACTTCGCTTAAGGGTATCGAGGCCTTCAAGAATCTCACGACGCTGGCACCCAACGGTATTGGCATGAATCCCATACAGGAGCTTGACTTGAGTGGCAATCCCAAACTGACTGATATTACCTGGTATAGCTCATTCAGCGGCTGGCGCTCGTTTATCTCGCCGGCTCCGCTTGAGGTCATCAATATCGGTGACGCGCCGATTACCGAGGGCCGCGTCGTCATCCTGAGCCTCAGCAGTGCGGCGCCCTATTACGCAGCCTCCACGTCGCTCACCCTCTCGGGCAACTCGGTGAAGATTCTCGACATGTCGAGCCTGCCCAGCACCGACAAGGTCGAGTGGGTCGACGTGACCGGATGTCCCAACATCCAGAGCATCTCGGTGATGAGCTACTATTCGCTCAAGACGCTCTACGTGACCGCCGAGCAGAAGAGCGCCATCGACGCTGGCCGCATCGTCGTATCGGATACCTACAAACAGCTCAAGATTGAGGTCCGTTAGTCCGCTGCGGAGCCGCTTCGCGGAGCGCCGGGCGCTCCGGAGGTGAATCCTCACGGCAAACCATCTGCCGGTCAACCGACCGGTCCGGCCGGAAGGGGGCCGCGATTCATCGAATCGCGGCCCCCTTTGCCGTTTGCGGCGCCGGCCAATCCGTCGGGTCGTGCGTGCCGGTTCGGCGCCGGGGCGGGTTCGGAACGGTCCCCGCCCGCTTTTGCCGCCCGCCCGGTTGCGGGGCGGAGCCCGTGTCCGCCCTGCGGCCCGGGGCGGTCCCGCAACCGACCTTGTCCTGTCCTGTTTTGCGACCCGGTTTTGCTGCCCGTTTGCGACCCGGTTTTGCAGTCCGGATACCGGCCTGTCGCGGCCCGGGAATTTGGAAAAGCCTCTGGAAAATCGTATCTTGGAGCGTAAAACAAAGACCGGCATTGGGCCAGCCCCTCCTCCAAAACAAGCAGTCCCTATGAAACCTCGCCTCCTGTTCCCGGCCGTTGCGGCCGTTGCCTCGCTTGCCGCCTGCGACCGCGCGGCGACCCCCGACCATGTCAATTTCATCCTCATCAACCTCGACGATGCCGGCAACGGCGACTTCTCCTTCTCGGGAGCGGCGGGCTACACCACGCCCAACATCGACCGCCTGGTGAGCGAGGGGATGCGCTACACGCACTTCTACGCCGTGCAGCCCATCAGCGGGGCGTCGCGTGCCGGCCTGCTCACGGGATGCTATCCCAACCGCATCGGCTTTGCCCATGCGCCCGGTCCCGGGTGCCCCTACGGAATCGCCGACGACGAGGAGACGATTGCCGAGGTGCTCCGCAAGCGCGATTATGCCACGGCGATTTTCGGCAAGTGGCATCTGGGCGATGCCGGGAAGTTCCTGCCTCTCCAGCACGGGTTCGACGAGTGGTATGGCCTTCCCTATTCGAACGACATGTGGCCCTACCACCCCAAATGGGAGTTCCCCGACCTGCCGACCTACGAGGGCAACCGCATCGTGGGCTACAACCTCGACCAGTCGAACCTTACGGCTGAATATACCGAACGGAGCGTGCGGTTCATCCGCGCAAACCGCGACCGTCCCTTCTTCCTCTACCTGGCCCATTCGATGCCCCATGTGCCGCTGGCCGTCTCGGAGCGTTTCCGCGGCCGGAGCGGGGCGGGGCTCTACGGCGATGTGATAATGGAGCTCGACTGGAGTGTCGGCGAGGTGATGCGGACGCTCCGCGAGGAGGGGCTCGACCGGAATACGCTGGTGGTCTTCACCTCGGACAACGGTCCGTGGATTGCCTACGGCAACCATGCCGGCTCGACGGGCGGGCTGCGCGAGGCCAAGGCGACAACCTTCGAAGGGGGCCTGCGCGTGCCGATGGTGGCCTGGTGGAAGGGGACGGTCCCCGCAGGTACGGTCTGCAACCGGCTCACCTCGAACATCGACCTGCTGCCGACCTTCGCCCGGATAGCGGATGCGCCCCTGCCGCCGCTCGAAATCGACGGCGTGAGCCTGCTGCCGCTGCTGCGCGACCCCCAGGCAGCTCCGGTGCGTGACGCCCTGGCGCTCTACTACCAGGAGAACAGCCTCGAGGCGGTGACCGACGGCCTCTACAAGCTCGTCTTCCCGCACGACTATCTGTCCTACGGCATGCCCGGCAACGACGGACAACCGGGCGAGATGGTTCCCCGCCGGGTCGAACGGGCCGAACTCTATGACCTGCGCCGCGACCCGGGCGAACGCTACGACGTTGCTGCGCAGCATCCCGGGGTGGTGGCACGGCTCGATTCCGTGGCCCGGCACTACCGCGCCGTGCTGGGCGACGACCTGACGGGCGCCCCCGGCAGCGGGCGGCGCAAGCCCGGGTCGAGGTAGCGGGGCAGATTGCGCGAAACGGTAAACGGCGGGGGAGGAATATTCGATTCCTCCCCCGCCGTGCGTTGTGCCGTCGTCCCCTCCGGCATGGGCGGCATCTCATTCCCGCCGCGCTGGTTACACTCCGGGGGCGGCATCCCGCGGCAGAGTCGCGCCGCTCCCCTTTTCGCTCATCCGGTAGGCCGACGGCGGGATGCCCATGATGCGGGTGAACAGACGCGAGAAGTAGGCCGGGTCGTCGAATCCGAGTATCTGCGCAATCTCTCTGATTTTCAAGTCTGAAAGCTCGATGTACTGACAGGCGCGCTGGATTTTCAGCTTCAGCAGGTAGCCGATGGGCGACATGCCCGTCTCGCGCTGGAAGAGCATCGAAAAGTGCGAGGGCGAGTAACGGAAATGCGCGGCCAGCTCCTCGAGCGAGGGCCGGTGGCCGATGTGCTCCTCCATGTAGCGGATGACCTGCCCCGAGAAGGAGAGCCCGTGGTCCGTCCGGCTGCGCGTCGAATCGTAGGGCTCCGCATAGAGGAACGAGGCGAGCAGGTGGTGCAGGCAGGCCGACGTGTAGCGCATGTAGTCGATGGTGTAGGCGAGCGAGAAGCTCTGGTAAAGCTCCTCGAAGAGGTTCAGCCGCTCCTGGATGCGCGACTCGCTGCCGGGCTGGATGTCGCGCGGTGCATGCCCGTCGGGGCAGTAGCAGCGGCAGTCCCGGCCCTTGAAGTGGAGCCAATAGATTGTCCAAGGATTCTCGTTGTCGGCTCCCAGCTCATAGGGGACCTCGGGCGGAAGGACCGCATACTGGTTCTTGCGGAGCGGGTAGCGGCGCCCGTCGATGCGGTACCACCCCTCGCCTTCGGTGCAGTAGAGCAGCATGGCGTAGTCGCATCCCTGTTGCTTAAGGACGTAGTGGTACTTCACACGGGGGAAGTAGCCGATTTTCCGCAGATGGAGATTCCCGACGAGCGGGTCGGCGGCGTATGCGTCGAGCAGCGTGTCGGGCAGCGAGACGAAGCGTTCGTCCTTGAATCCCTCCTTGATTCTGAGCATGGCGTCAAATCGTGAAATAGTGCAAGTAAATCGGAATAAAGGTAATGAATCTTTCCGATATTTAGCGCTATTTTTGTCTATCGGAGCTTCGCGCCGGGCTCCGTGCGGGCGAATTTGTCCCGGAAAGGGGGAAGGACAGCGCCGCAAGTCAGCGTCCCGGCGTCGAATGCATGGTGCCGGGCCGAACCCGGCGAAGTCCGGCGGAGGAGCCTCGGGACTCCCCCTCCCGGGACGGAGCCGGATTCGGACCGGCCGGTTATGGAACAAATCTGCATGATGATATGAGACATTCGATGCTCTGCATGCTGGCCTTTCTGCTGACGGCCTGCGGGCCGAACGCGGCAGAGAAGGAGCTGGCGCGGCAAATCCGCAGCGACCGTTCGCTGCAGCAGGTCGACAGCATGGCCCGCGCGGTCATCCGCCAGGGGCTGACGGCCGGAAGCGGATACTCCCAGGTCTGGATACGCGACCTGAATACCTTCATCGAGGTGGCCTGCGAGGAGATGGAGCCCGCCGTGCTGCGCGAGGCCATCCTGCTCTTCTTCGCGCTGCAGCAGCCCAACGGCGAGATGATTGACGGCTACGTGCTCAAACCCGACTTCACGTGGGAGGACGACTCTCCCTACTATTCCGATGCGGCGCCCGACCATGTGGCCTTCAAGAATACGGTCGAGACCGACCAGGAGAGCTCGCTCATCCAGACCGTCGGCAAGTATGTCCGGGCGACGGGCGACCGCTCGATTCTCGACGAGGTCGTCGCCGGCCGCAGCGTGCGGCAGCGCATGGACGAGATGGTCGACTACCTGCTCCGCGAACGCTACGACGAGACCCACGGGCTGCTCTTCGGCGCCATGACGGCCGACTGGGGCGATGTCCAGCCCTACGACGACTTCGGCTGCGACATGAACGAGAAGTCCTTCCCGGCCATCGACATCTACGACAATGCGATGTTCCTGCTGGCGCTCGACTGGCTCGCGGAGCTGGCCGACGACGATGCGCGGCGGGAGCACTGGGTCGCGATGCACGACCGCGTGGCGGAGCAAGCCCGCCGCCATCTGTGGGACGTCGGGCGCCGGAAGTTCATTCCGCATATCTACCTCGGGGCGCGCCCGCCCATGCCCGAAGGGTTCGACGAGAACCAAATCCACTTCCATGGCGGCACGGCCGTCGCCATCGAGGCGGGGCTGCTCACGCCTGCCGAAATCGAGGAGGTCAATGCCCGGATGGTCGAGAACGTCCGTCTGTCGGGCATGCCGAGCATCGGCCTGACGCTCTATCCGACCTATCCCGAAGGGATGTTCGCGGGCGGCATGTCGAAACCCTATGTCTACCAGAACGGCGGCGACTGGACCTGGTTCGGCGGCCGCATGATTCAGCAGCTCATCGCCCACGGGATGATTGCCGAGGCCTACGACGAGGTGCGGCCGATGATTGACCGCGTGATTGCCAACGGCGGATTCTTCGAGTGGTACGGCATGGGCGGAGTCCCGAGCGGCAGCGGCCACTTCAAGGGTTCGGCCGGCGTGCTGGCCAAGGCCATCGGCATGTTCGACGCCTGGGCCGACGAGCGGCTCGACCGGTAGCGGAGCCTTGAGCCGGGCCCGGTTTCGCCGTGACGCATGGGGCGGAACCGTTGTGTTGACGGGTGCGGAACTGCTGTGACGAAGGAGGCGGTGCCGTTGAGACGAAGGAGGCGGAACGGGCCCGACAATCGGGGCTTCTTCCCGAAATTTTGTTAACTTTGTGCATGGAGCGTTCCGTGTGAAGATTCCGCTCCGGGATTTGCGTGCCGCCGTCAGCGGCCGCCGCCCGAGAACTGCCCGGGAGCTGCGGCGAAGCCTTGCGTTCCTGCCGGGGCGGGGCTCGGCGTCTGCGGAGCGCGCCGGCGAACCAACCTCCAACCGAACGTGAACATGAAGCCCAAGCACCTCCTCCCGTCGTTGTGCGCTGCCGGAGCGGTCCTGCCCGCGGCGGCCCATGCGGTGCCTCCGGAGCCCGCTCCGTCCGCGCGGCCGCAGCAACCCCACATCATCCTCATCGTCACCGACCAGCTGCGGGGCGACGCCCTCGGCTGCTGCAACCCTGCGGTCATCACGCCCAACCTCAACGCGCTGGCGCGCGACGGCGTGCGCTTCACGCGTGCCTATACGTCGGCTCCGAGCAGTACGCCGGCCCGTGCCGGGCTGCTTACGGGCATGTCGCCCTGGGGCCACGGCATGCTGGGCTACGGCCGTGTGGCCGAACACTATCCCTGCGAGATGCCGCAGCTGCTGCGCGATGCGGGTTACTGGACCCTCGGCATCGGCAAGATGCACTGGTCGCCGCAGCAGGCCACCCACGGATTCCACGCCACGCTGCTCGACGAGAGCGGCCGGGTCGAGTCCCCCTACTTCATGAGCGACTACCGCAAGTGGTTCGCCCTCCACGCTCCGGGACTCGACCCCGATGCGACGGGCATCGGGTGGAATGCCCACGGTGCGGCTCCCTATGCGCTGCCCGAGGAGCTGCACCCGACGGTGTGGACCGGCGACCGGGCCGTCGAGGCCATCGGGAGCCACGCCTCCGACCGGCCGCTCTTCCTGAAGGTCTCCTTCGCCCGTCCGCACAGCCCCTACGACGCGCCGCAACGGCTCGTCGACCTCTATGCCGGCCACGATATTCCCGGTCCGGTCGTGGGCGACTGGGCGGCCGCTTTCGGCATGCTGACCGATCCCCAACGGGACCTCGAGGCGGCCTACGGCAACTTCGGCGCCGAATATGTGGAGAACTCGAAGCGGCACTACTACGCCTCGGTGACCTTCATCGACGAGCAGGTGGGCCGCATCGTCGAGGCGCTGCGCAGGCGCGGCGTGTACGACAACGCACTCATCTTCTTCGTCTCGGACCACGGCGACATGATGGGCGACCACCATCACTGGCGGAAGACCTATGCCTACGAGGGTTCGACGCACATCCCCTTCATCGTGAAGTTCCCGTCCGGAACGGCCGGAGCCGCAGCCCCCGGCTCGACCGACGCGCGCGTGGTCGAACTGCGCGACGTGCTGCCCACGATGCTCGATGCGGCCGGCGTGCCGGTGCCTTCGGCCGTCGAGGGGCTCTCGCTGCTGGGCGAGGGGCCGTGGCGCGCATGGCTCGACATGGAGCATGCGACCTGCTACAGCGACGACAACTACTGGTGCGCGCTGACCGACGGCCGCTGGAAATACATCCGCTTCCTCCGTACGGGCCGGGAGCAGCTCTTCGACCTCGAGGCGGACCCCTGCGAGCTGCACGACCTGGCGGGCGATGCCGCAGCGGCCGGGCAGCTGGCGCTGTGGCGCAGCCGGATGGTCGACCATCTGACGCCGCGCGGCGAGGAGTGGGTTCGCGACGGGCAACTCGTCCTGCGCCGCGAAACGATGCTCTACAGCCCCAATTACCCCGAAAAACCCTGATGTCATGACAGACTCTGCACTCCGGCATCCCCTGCGGATGCTCCTTCCGCTTCTCTGCGCCCTCGCCCTCGCCCTTGCCGCCTGCTCGTCGCCCGGCGCGGTCGCAACCTTCCGCGAGGCCGACGACCCCACGGCCGACACGCTGGCCGACTGGACGGCCGTCGCACCGGGCCTCCATGTCTCGTGGGGCTCCGTCGACGTGCGCTATCCCCGCTCGGTCGCTCCGCAGGCCGACTCCGCCTGCTGCCGCCTCACGGCGTGGCGCGGCGAACGCGTCTCGGCGCAGCTGCTGCTCTGGACGGCCGACAGCATCGGCGCCGTGCGGTGCCGCGTCGGCAAATTCCGGTCTTCGGGCGCCTCGCTTCCGGCCGACATCGCCCGCACGCGCTTCGTGCGCTATGTGCTGACCGACGAGTTCGGCCCCGGCTGCGGCTACCGCAACGACGGTGACTTCCCCACCTCGCTCTCGCCCGACCTGCTCGATACGCTCGACCGCTTCGACATGGAGGCCTGCACGACGCGCCCCGTGTGGGTGACCGTCGACGTGCCGGCCGACGCTCCGGCGGGGCTCTACCGCACGACGGTCGAGGTGACGGGACAGGGAGTCGCCCGGCGCCGCTTCCCGCTCGAACTGCAGGTGCGTGAGCACCGCCTGCCGCCCGCTTCCGAGTGGCGGTTCCACCTCGACCTGTGGCAGCATCCGGCGGCCGTGGCCCGCGTCGAGGGGCTGGAGCTCTGGAGCGATGCCCACTTCGAGGCGCTGCGTCCGCTGGTGCGGATGCTCTCCGACGCGGGACAGAAGGTGGTGACGGCAACGCTCAACCGCGACCCCTGGAACCACCAGTGCTACGATGCCTACGACCCGATGGTTCGCTGGAGCCGCCGCGCCGACGGCACGTGGCACTACGACTATACGCGTTTCGACCGCTGGGTGACGCTCTGCCGCGAGGAGGGTATCGTCGGGTCCATCAACTGCTACTCGCTGCTGCCGTGGAACAACCTGCTCGAGTATCGCGACGAGGCGACGGGCGAACTCCGCGAGGTCGAGGCCGACCCCGCGACGCCTCGCTTCGAGGAGTACTGGGCCCCCTTCCTGCGTGACTTCACGGCCCATCTCGACGAGCGGGGCTGGCTGGGCCTCTGCAACGTGGCCATGGACGAACGTGACCCCGCGACGATGGAGCGGGCCGTGGAGCTGCTGCGCCGCGTGGCCCCCGAGCTGGGCATCGCGCTGGCCGACAACCATGCCAGCTACCGCCGCTATCCCGACCTGGAGGATGTCTGCGTGCAGATGGACTGCCGCGTGGCCGACGAGGACCTGGCCCGCCGGCGGAGCGAAGGGCTGGTGACGACCTACTACGTCTGCTGCTCGTCGGCCTTCCCCAATACCTTCACCTTCTCGCAACCCTGGGAGGCATGCTACATGGGGTGGTTCGCCGCAGCCGCCGGTTACGACGGCCTGCTGCGCTGGGCCTACAACTCGTGGCCGGCCGACCCGCAGCGCGATTCGCGCTTTACGGCCTGGCCTGCGGGCGACACCTTCATCGTCTATCCCGGGGCGCGCTCCTCGGTGCGCTTCGAGCGGCTGCGCGAGGGTATCCAGGACTACGAGAAAATCCGCCTGCTGCGCGAGGAGCTGATGGCCGACCCTTCGGACGAACACGCCGCGCAGCTCGCCGCGCTTGACCGCACGCTGGCCCGCTTTGCCGAGCCCGACCCCTCGCAGCCGTGGCCCGAACTGCTCGCCGAGGCCCGGCGGCTGCTCGACAGCATCGGCCGGTAGGCGGATGCCCCGGCCACGCCCCTGAACGGACGCATGTCACCGCGGCATGCGTCCGCTTTTTTGCGTCCGAAGGGCAAAAAAGTGCTCTTTTCCAATAAACATAGGTGCTCCTGCAGCCCCCTCGCGGCGTGTAAAGGGATTGTCATGCGTTTCACACGCCGCTGCAACAAACTCTTCGGACTTTTGCATCCGGAAAAGAACTACTATGAGGATGCAGAAGAAAACCGTTATCGTTTTTACGTTCATTGCACTGTTTTTCGCGGCCGTTGCCGAGGCCGCACCCTTCCGGGGCCGCGTCATCGACCGCCTCTCGCGCGAACCGCTCATCGGAGCGACCGTCCTGCTGAGCGGCACCACCCGGGGTACGACCACCGACGCCGCAGGCGAGTTCCAGCTCGACCTGCCCCGCGGCGAACACCGGCTTGAAATCTCCTACGTTGCCTATCTTCCCCAGCAAATTGCGGTCCGCGTCCCCTCGGGCGACGAGGTGCTGCTCGTCGAGCTCGAGCCCGACACCCAGACCCTCTCGGCCGTGACGGTGACCGCCCGCAAGAACCTTGAGTCGGAGCGCAGCCTCCAGACCGAGCGTATCGCCTCGAACGTCGCCATCGAGAACATGGGCGCCCGCGAGATGGAGCTCAAGGGGCTCTCGAACGTCGAGGAGGGTGTCAAGAAAATCTCGGGCATCTCCATCGCCTCGGCCGGCCAGCTCATCGTCCGCGGCCTGGGCGACCGCTACAGCATCACCACGCTCAACGGCCAGCCCATCGCCTCGCCCAACCCCGACAACAAGCTCATTCCGCTCGACATATTCCCCGCCTCGGCCGTGCGCAACATCACCGTGAGCAAGGTCTACGAGGTGACCTCCTACGCCGACTACTCGGGTGCCCACATCGACATCGGCACCAAGGACCAGAACGGCGAGAACTTCTTTTCGGCGGGTCTCTCGGTCGGCGGACACTTCAATACGCTGGGCCGCTCCTTCTACCGGATGGACCACCGCTCGCTCTTCTCGCGTCCCGAGGTCGATGCGCGGGCGATGAGCTGCAGCCTTGCCGAATACCGCGACTACGTCCGCACGAAGGATATTTTCGATACAGACTTCTCGGTCTCGAAGAGCGCTTCGCTCCCCTCGTTCGGCGGCAACGTCGCCTGGGGCCACAACTTCAAGGTGGGGCGCCAGACGCTGAGCGTGCTCGCCTCGGGCGGTATCGACAACGGCCAGCAGCGCATGGACGATGCGCAGAACCGCATCCTCGAGGGTACGGGTACGGTGACCGACGAGTACACCTACGACAGCTTCGCCTCGGAGCTCAAGATGGCGGCGCTGGCCAGCGTGGGAATGTCGCTTCGTGAAAGCGACCGTGTGGGCTACACCTTCTTCTTCGCCCGCAATGCCATCGACACCTACATGCGCCGCGAGGGATTCGATGCCGAGGGCCACAATCTGGTGGGCAGCAACGACGTGCTCCACATCTACAAGCTGATGACCCACCAGCTCAACGGCCAGCACAACTTCGGCGAGCGGTGGCAGCTGCGCTGGAGCGGCGCCTACACCTCGACCGCATCGGACGAACCCGACCGCCGCCAGGTGATGTTCCGCCGCCGCGACGACGGCTCGCTCACCCTCTTCAAGCTCAACCAGCAGGAGACCATGCGCTACTTCGGCGAGCTCGAGGAGAACGAATGGAACGGCCATGTGGCGGCCGACTACCGCTTCGGCGCCCACAAGCTGACGGCCGGCGTCGCCTACAAGGACAAGTCGCGCGACTACCGCGGCACGCGTTTCTACTACGACCTCTCGGCGCTCGACCCCGTCATCGACAACATCTACGACACGGACGGCTACCTCTCGTTCGAAAACGTCCAGAACGGGTCGCTCTCCATCAACCGCCAGCAGCAGCCCAAGGACAGCTACGAGGCCGGCAACCGGATTCTGGCCGGTTACCTCGCACTCGACCTGCAGGCCACCGAGTCGCTGCTCATCAACGCCGGCGTGCGCTACGAGGTCTCGAAGCAGTGGGTCAACTACTACGACGACCAGAGCCTGGCCAAGCGTCGCAACCTCGACAAGAACGACCTCTTCCCGGCGCTCAACCTCAAGTATGCCCTCAATGACCGCCACCAGATGCGTCTCTCGCTCTCGCGGACCGTCACCCGCCCGTCGTTCATTGAGATGGCTCCCTTCCTCTACCAGGAGTCCTACGGCTCGATGCAGCTGCGCGGTAACGAGGCGCTGCAGAACGGCTACAACTACAACGTCGACCTGCGTTACGAATTCTTCAACCGCGAGGGCGACATGTTCTCGGTGACGGGCTACTACAAGTACCTCGACCAGCCCATCGAGCGCGTGCAGATGCTTGCGGGCGGCGCCGCGGTCCACTCCTTCCGCAACGCCGACAATGGCATGGCGGCCGGCATCGAGGTCGAATTCCGCAAGACGCTGCTGCGCGACCTGCGCATCGGCATCAACGGCTCCTACATGTACACCAACGTCAAGCTGCCCGAGGGCGGCGCCTACACCAACAAGGAGCGTGCGCTGCAGGGTGCCTCGCCCTACCTCTTCAACGCCGATGTGACCTACGCCCCCTCGCTGGGCGAGGAGCGGCGGCTCTCGCTGGCGCTGCTCTACAACCTGCAGGGCCCCCGCATCCATGCGGTCGGCATCTCGGGGCTGGGCGACATCGAACAGCGTACGATGCACACGCTCGACTTCGCCGCCTCGTACCGCTTCAACCGCCTCTTCGAGCTGAAGCTCCAGCTCGACAACCTGCTCGATGCCTCCTATGTCTTCGACCAGGAGGTTCCCCAGACGGGGTCGTCGGTCGAGGTGGAGCGCTACCGCCTGGGACTGGGCTTCGAGGTGGGGCTGAGCATCCGCTTCTGAACGCGGACCGGATATGAAACAAACCACAGGGTAAAATAAAACATTAAAAAATTCCAACAAGATGAAAACGAACTGGAAAATGTTGAATGCGGCACTCGTTGTCGCGATGTTCCTCGCAACCTCCTGCTCCGAGAGCGACAACGGCTCCACGACGCCGTCGCTCAGCGGCGAAATAGCCTCGGGTACGACCCTCGTCGGCAACGTTACGGCCGATGCCTCGCTGGTCAAGGACGGCACCTACAAGTTGAGCGGCGGCCTGCATGTCAAGGCCGGTGCGACGCTCCGCATCCCCGAAGGGGTCACCATCGAGGCTGTCGACGATGCCGTGGTAGACTATATCCTTGTCGAGCAGGGAGCCAAAATCGATGCCCAGGGTACGGCTTCGAACCCGATTGTGATGACCAGCGAGCTGAAGAAGGCAGGCGCCTGGGGCGGTATCCATATCTGCGGCCGTGCCCACACGAATGCCGGCGCGGGCGTTCTCTCGGAGATTGGCAACTCGCCCTACGGCGGTCAGGATGACGCCGACAACTCGGGTACGCTGCGCTACATCCGCCTCGAATATACGGGTTTTGCCTTCGACGAGGAGCACGAGGCCAACGGCATCTCGTTCTACGGCGTGGGCAACGGCACGACGGTCGAGTATCTGCAGGCCTACAAGGGCTCGGACGACGGTTTCGAGTTCTTCGGCGGTTCGGTCGACGTGAAGCACATGGTGGTGACCAGCTGCTCGGATGACTCGTTCGACTGGACCGAGGGCTGGAACGGCCGCGGCCAGTTCCTGGTAGCCTATCAGGAGGGTGCATCGACGCTCGGCTACGAGTGCGACTGCCTGATGGAGTGCGACAACAACGGTTCGAACTTCAGCGCCGCGCCGGTGGCACATCCCGTGCTGGCCAACGTGACGCTCGTGGGCAACGGCTCCACGGAGAGCACGCACGGCGTACGTCTGCGTGCCGGCACGCAGGTCGAGCTCTGCAATGCCCTCATCACCGGCAAGCCGGGATGCATCACGGTCGAGACTCCCGAGACGGAGAATGCGCTGAAGCAGGGGACGTCGAAGCTCACCTATATCGCCATGAGCTCGGAACTGGTATCCGACGAGGGCACCTATACCAACAGCGACTTCGAGGCTGCAACGGGCAACAGCACCGACTATGTTCCGGCACTGACCGGCCGCTACGTGGGTACGGTTGCCGGCGGCGAGGTTCCGTCGGACAGCTTCTTCGAGACGGCCAATTACAAGGGCGCGGTTCCTTCCGACAACGACTGGACGGCCGGCTGGACGCTCTGACACCCCTCCGGCGGCTTTGGCGGGGGGCGCCCCTCCATGCCGCGTCTCCCGGCCCGCACGGGCGGGACAGCCTCCGGGCGGGATGCGCCCCGGAAAACAGGAGAACCGGAACTTCTGCGGAAGTTCCGGTTCTCGGTTTTTTGCGGAGGCTGCGTGAGCGCCTGCCGTGGACGGGCACGTCGGCCGGTCAGTCGTTCTTGAAGAGGTCCACCTCGCCGGTTTCGACCTTGCGGTACATGTCGGCCAGCTCGGCGATGACGGGCGAGATGAATTCGAGCGTGTCGGTCACGGCCGACTTCCCGCCCTCGCCCTTGATGCGGTAGAGCATGGCGGCGTAGAGCGCCCGGAAGCAGAGTTCCGTGTCGCTCATTCCCGGGTTGCCGAGCACCTGGCGCAGGCGCGGCAGTTCGGGCTCGAGCCGGGCGAAGGTGGTGCGGTAGTGGGCCCCCACGGGAAACTTCAGCAGCTGGAGGTGGAGGTTGTGCATGTCGGCGATGAGGTGGAGCGTATGCTCCAGGTGGCCCTTTTCGTCCTTGCCCTCCTGATGGAGCAGGTTGACGATGTCCATGTACCAGAGCAGGAAGAGGTGCTTCTTCTCCTCGGGGATGTCCTTGCGCGGCTCGACGAGCTGCGAGTAGATGGCCTCGGGGCTGAACTGCAGGGCGCGCAGCAGGTCCTCCAACTGCCACAGATAAAGGATGTATTCGGCGATGTTCTCGCGCCGTTTGGCTTGTGCTATGTCCATGTTCGATGCGGAAATCCGCCTTCAGACCCTTCCGCCCGCCCGGCACCTTTCGGTTCCCTCCCCGGCTTCTTTGCCCGGTCGGGTTCCCCTCGGTTTCCTCCCCGGCTTCTTTGCCCGGTCGGGTTCCTTTCGGTTCCCTCCCCGGCTTCTTTGCCCGGTCGGTGTTCCCCTCGGTTCCCTCTCCGGCTCTTCGGGTTCGGCGGCGGGGTCTTCGGCTATTTAATCCATGTTTTGGCTCCCGTGCGGTGCTTGAGGAAGTACTGCTGCGACTTGAGCAGGTTGCGCGACTGGAGCACCATGTTCTTCGTCTCGTTGAGAATCGTCAGATAGAGCATCGAGGCCTTGGTGTTCACCGCAGCTTCGTTGATGCGGCCCAGCTCCGACTTGATGGCCTCGGCAATCGACTCGAAGAGCTGGTCGCGCAGCGTGAGCACCTCCTCGATGTCCGAGAAGTCGCCCTCGCGCAGCATCTGGTTGATGCGGCGGTAAATCGACTCCACGTCGTCGTTGATGGACATCAGGTCCTTGGCCTGGGCCTTCGAAAGTCCCTCGTGGTTGTTGTCGATGTGCTCGAATGCCGGGCGGGTGATGTGCATCAGCGCCTTGGTCATCTCGTTGAGGTAGTCGACCACCTGGACGTAGTAGTGGGCCGTATTGACATCGCTGCTCTGGAGCTTCTTGAGGGTGGGCAGCAGCGTGTATTTGCGCTCGCGCGACTGGTAGAAGAGGTCGTTCGACTCCTTGACCATGTTGCGCAGCTCCTTGCGGTTCTCCACCATCACGGCGATGAGCGTGCGGTCGTAGATTTTCGTGGCGCACTCCATCGTCGTGCAGACCTCCTCGCGCAGGTTGTGGATGATGTCCTCGGTGGTGGTGTTCTTTTTCGAGGCCGGGCTCTCGCTCTTCTCCTTCTTGCGGAAGTTGCTGTGGAAGAGCATGTAGCCGCAGAGCAGCGTGATGACCACGAAGGCCGCCGTGCCGCCGTAGATGAGCACCAGTCCCACCACGAAGGCGATGAGGAAGCCGCCCAGCGCCGTGACGAACCATCCGGCGACGACGGTCATGACGCCCGAGATGCGGTATACGGCGCTCTCACGGCCCCAGGCGCGGTCGGCCAGCGAGGTACCCATGGCCACCATGAAGCAGACGTAGGTGGTCGAGAGCGGCAGCTTGAGCGAGGTGGCCAGCGCGATGAGCAGGGCCGACGTGGTGAGGTTGACCGTGGCGCGAATCATGTCGTAGGGGGCGCCGCTGTGTTCGACGTCCTCGTATTCGAAGCGGCGCGCAATGGCGTCGCGGACGCGCTGGGGAATGATGCGCGCGATACCGGCGTTGACGTTGAGCGCCGCACGCACAATCGTACGCGAGAAGACCGACGAGCCGTACTGCTCCGAGCCCTCGTCGCCCTGGGCCGAGAGCGAGATTTCGGTCTCGGTGACGTGCATCGACTTCTTCGAGGTCCAGAGCGTGAGAATCATGATGGCGCCGGCCGCCAGCAGGATGAGGAAGTTGGCCGGCACGTTTTCGTTGAGGGCCTCCATGAGTATCTGGTCGTTGCCGGCGCGGTGGGCGATGCCGTAGGCGTCGAAGCCGGCCACCGGCACACCGATGAAGTTCACCAGGTCGTTGCCGGCGAAGGCAAGCGCCAGGGCGAAGGTTCCGGCCAGAATCGTGATGCGCAGGATATTGATTTTCAGCCGCTGGATGATGAACAGCAGCGCCGAGCAGCCCACCCAGCAGATGAAGAGCGAGAGCATCAGGTGGCTGTCGATGAAGTTGACGAAGGCGTGGCCCGCAAGCACCGACTTGAGCCCCTTGAAGAGGGCGAAGTAGACGATGGCCGTGAGCGAGGCGCCGCACCAGAGCGAACCGTAGCGGCGGAAGAGCGCCGTGTAGCGGAACGAGAAGATGGTGCGCGAGATGTACATGACAATCGTGCCGCAGGTGAAGGCGATGACCACCGAAAGCAGAATCGCCGAGACGATACCCATCGCCCGCGAGGTGTTGATGAACTCTCCGAGGGCCGAGGTGCCGAGCGCCGGGTCGTTCGCGATTTTGTAGATGGAGACGGCGATGGCCGAGCCCAGCAGGCAGAAAATCAGCGAAACGGTGGTCGAGGTGGGGAGTCCCCACGAATTGTAGAGGTCCAGCAGGATGACGTTGGCGAACATGACGCCCAGATAGAGGGTCATCACTTCGCGGAAGGTGAAGAGCCCGGGATTGAACATGCCGCTGCGGGCCACCTCCATCATGCCGCTCGAGGTGAGTACTCCGACGATGATGCCGACGGAGGCGACCGTGAGAATCGTTCGCATCGAGGCGGCTTTCGAGCCGATGGCGGAGTTGAGGAAGTTGACAGCGTCGTTCGTTACGCCGACAAAGAGTCCGGAGACAGCGAGAATACCGAGAATGACGATGATTACGGTGTAGATTTCGCTCATGGGGGGCCTTGATTGTTTGGACAAAATTACTCCAAATTTTTCGGTGAAACGACCTTTTCATGGATTGTTAACGTTAACTTAACGTCTCGTCCGTGACGGAGCGTGCGGCGGTTCCCGGATGTGTGGCCGGCAGCCTGTCGCGGCCCGGTCCCGAGGGGCGTGCATGCGAAAAAATCCGGGGAGCTGCAGCGGTCTTCCGCCGCGGCTCCCCGGATGCTGTCGGGCCGGTTGCCCGGCCGCAGGGTGCGGTGCGAAGTGTTACTCTTCGTCGGTGTCGGTGTAGGCCTTCAGCAGCTTCTCCTGCACGTCGGCGGGAACCTGCTCATACGAAGCGAACTTCATCGAGTAGGTGGCCGAACCCGAGGTGAGCGACGAAAGCGAGGTCGAGTAGCGGTAGAGCTCGGCCAGAGGTACCGTGGCGTTCAGACGGTCGAAGCCCTTGTCGGACTCCATGCCCAGAATCATCGCGCGGCGGTTCTGCAGGTCGCTCATCACGGCGCCCATGTACTCGCTCGGCACCAGAATCTCGACGTTGTAGATGGGCTCCATGATTTTGGGCCCTGCGTTGCGGAAGGCCTCCTTGAAGGCGTTGCGCGCGGCCAGCTTGAACGAGATTTCGTTCGAGTCCACCGGGTGCATCTTGCCGTCGTAGATGACGGCGCGGATGTCGCGGGCGTAGGAACCCGTCAGCGGGCCCTGGTCCATCTTCTCCATGATACCCTTCAGGATGGCGGGCATGAAGCGGGCGTCGATGGCGCCGCCGACGATGGCCGAGTAGAACTGCAGCTTGCCGCCCCACGGAAGGTCGTACTCCTCCTTGGTCTTGACATTGACGACCATGTCGCCCTTGCCGGGCACCTTGTAGTTCTTCGGTTCGGGCATGCCGTCGTAGTAGGGCTCGATAATCATGTGCACCTCGCCGAACTGTCCGGCGCCTCCCGACTGCTTCTTGTGGCGGTAGTCGGCCTGGGCGACCTTGGTGATGGTCTCGCGGTAGGGGATGCGCGGCGCGATGTAGTCGTAGGCAATCTTGTTGTCGGCGGCGATGCGCGTGCGCAGGATGTTCAGGTGGTGTTCGCCCTGACCCTGGATGATGGTCTGCTTGAGCTCCTTGGAGTACTCGACCAGGATGGTCGGGTCTTCGTACTTGGCGTCGGCGAGCAGCTTGCCGAGCTTCTCTTCGTCGGCCTGCTCCTTGCACTTCACGGCGGCGCGGTAGCGCGGCTCGGGGAAGACAATCGGCTCGACGGTAACGGGTGCGGCTGCCGCTGCGAGGGTGTCGTTCGTGCGCGTACCCTTGAGCTTGACCGTGCAGCCGATGTCGCCGGCCGAGAACTCGGTCACCTTGATGCGGTTCTTGCCCGCCACGGCGAAGAGCTGCGAGAGCTTCTCCTTGTTGCCCGTGCGGGTGTTGATGAGCTCGCACCCCTCGGTGAGCTTGCCGCGGATGACGCGGAAGTAGCTGATTTCACCGATGTGCTGCTCGATTTGGCTCTTGAAGACGAAGGCCACGGCGGGCTGCGTCTCGTCGGCGTCGAGCTCCTCGCCCTCGGTCGTGAGGAACTTGGGGGCCTTGAGCGGGCCGGGGGCCACGTTGATGATGAACTCCATCAGACGCTTGGTGCCGATGTCGTAGCGGCCCGATGCGCAGAAGATGGGCATCACCTCGCGGCGCGAAACGCCGATTTTCAGACCCGAGCGGATGTCGTCCTGCGTGAGCGTGCCCTTGTCGAAGTAGAGCTCCATGAGCGCCTCGTCGTGCTCGGCGGCCATTTCGACGAGCTCCTTGTTGAGCAACTGTGCCTTTTCGAGCTCCTCGGCCGGGATTTCGAGCTCCTCGCGGTGTCCGTCGTGGTCCTTGAAGCGGTACATCTTCATCAGCAGCACGTCGATGAAGGCGTTGAACTCGGGACCCTGGTTCACGGGATACTGTACGATGACGGGTTTCACGCGCGAGGCGGCCTTGATGGATTCGTAGGCGGCTTCGAAGTTGGCCTTGTCGGCATCGAGCTGGTTGATGACGCCGATGACGGGCTTGTTGAGGATGCGGGCGTAGCGGGCCTGGATTTCGCTGCCTACCTCCCACCCGTTCTGGGCGTTGAAGAGGAATACGCCGACGTCGCCCACCTTGAAGGCCGAGAAGAGGCTGCCGCAGAAGTCGTCCGAACCCGGGCAGTCGATGATGTTGAGCTTGCGCTCCATGAATTCCGTAAAGAGGATGGTGGAGTAAATCGAGCGCTTGTATTCGTGCTCGATGTCCGTATTGTCCGAGAGCGTGTTGTTCGTCTCGATACTACCCCTGCGGTCGATGACCTTACCCTCAAAGGCCATCGCTTCGGCAAGGGTAGTTTTCCCCGTGCCGGGCGCGCCGATGAGAACGATGTTCTTGATTTCCTTTGCTGAATAGTTTTTCATATCCCGTGAAAGTTTTAAGGTTGTTTTCGGTTGTTGCCGCACCGGCCGTCGGTCGGGCCCGGGTCTTTGGCCTTTGCGGGCTTCCGGCGGGAACGGAGCCGTTCCGGCCGAAGGCCTTTTCGGCGGCCCGGGGGCCTCTTTTCGGGCAGATGCGGGGCTGTTGCGACCGGGAATGTCGTTTTAGCCGACTATAAATATACAAAAAAATCGGGATAACCAAATGCCGGCGGCGAAAAAAGGGGCTCTTGCGGGGTCAACGGGCCGCCTTGCGGGCCTCGAGCGGCGACGAGCCGCTCATGCGGCGGTAGAAGCGGGCGAAGAGCGACGGCGAGGCGAAACCCAGCAGTTCGGAGATTTCCGTCACGCTCAGGTCGGTCGAGCGGAGCAGCACGTTGGCTTCGCGCAGGCGGAAGCCGGCAATCCAGTATGCGGGCGTGTGTCCGGTCGTGCGCCCGATGGTGCGGATGAGCTACTTCTCGGTGATGCAGAGCCCGGCGGCGTAGAATGCCAGGCTGTGCTCCCGGCGGAAATGGCGGTGGAGCAGTGCGAAGAAGCCGTCGGCTATCTCCTCGGCGCGGGTGCGGCGCAGCGACACGGGCTCCCGGTCGTAGAGGTGCGACGCTTCGGCGATGAGGATGAAGAGCAGCGCCTCGACCGCTTCGCGGCGCGAGGGGAAGGCGTCGCGGCCGAGCTGCATGCGCAGGAAGTCGAACAGCCCCGTCAGGCTGCGCCGCGCCTCGTCGTCGGGCTCGATGCAGGGGGTCCGCTCCATCGCTTCGGAGACCGAAGCCCGGAGCAGGAAGGGCTGTCCGGCCAGAAAGTCGAAGGTGAAGCTGAGCATCCGGAGGCGGAATCCCGCCGAGAGCGATACGACACGGACCAGGCGCGAGGGGGTGAGGCAGAGCACCCCTCCCTCGCGGAAGTCATACCGGCGGCCGTCGACCTCGATTTGCGCCGCCCCGCCCGTGCAGAGCGCGATGCGCAGCCCGACGAGCGTGTCGCGGACGGCGCGCCCGCGGGGAAAGAGCGCCTCGAATGCGGCGCGCTCCTCCACGAGCGAGCAGTCGGCCACCGGGACTGAGTTGTCGTATGTTCCGAAGGGGTTCCGTTGCATGGTCGCATGGCGGGGCGGCGTGGCCCCGTCTCCGGCAAAGATAGTGTTTTCGGGGCAAAACAGGCGAATAAATGAACGGAAAAAGTGAACGGATGCACATCGCGGCGCCGATATCCGGAGGAACTTTGCGGCGTCGAAAAAAACGCAGATACGATGAAATATACCTCCGCCGTTTCGGCGCTTCACGGTTCGGCCGCGCGCAACTCCGGGGCCTACCTGCTGGTGGTCTTCGGGCTAGTCTCGGCCTTCGGCCCCTTTCTGACGGATTTCTACCTTCCGGCGCTTCCGGCGCTGGCCGACTGGTTCGACGCTCCGGCGTCGCTCGTGCAGCTGAGCCTTACGCTCAGCATGGCGGGACTGGCCGCCGGGCAGCTCGTTTTCGGCCCGCTGAGCGACAAATACGGCCGCAAGGCCCCGCTGCTGGGGTCGATGGTGCTCTTCGTCGCCGCCACGGTGGCCTGCATCCTTTCGCGGAGCATCGAGATTTTCCTCCTCTGCCGCCTCATGCAGGGCTTCGCCGGCGCGGGCGGCGTGGTCATCTCCAAGTCGGTCGCT
This sequence comes from uncultured Alistipes sp., assembly GCA_900542505.1. GTDB lineage: Bacteria > Bacteroidota > Bacteroidia > Bacteroidales > Rikenellaceae > Alistipes > Alistipes stercorigallinarum. The sequence continues at coordinate 1,218 of UQNV01000022.1, read as the reverse complement.
TCGGACCTCTACGAGGGGCCGGCACTGACGCGTTTCTTTGTCATGCTGGCCGCCGTCCAGGGGCTGGCTCCCATATTCGCTCCCGTGCTGGGCGGCGTACTGCTCGAGGTGACCGACTGGCGGGGCATCTTCGGCGTGCTGGCCGTGCTGGGTGTGGCGATGTGCTGCGTGCTGGCCGGCTTCCGCGAGTCGCTGCCCGCCGTCCGCCGCTCTTCGGACGGTGTCGTGGCCACCTTCGGCCACTACCTGCCCGTTGTGCGCAACCGCCCGTTCCTGCTGTGCGTCGCCGTCCAGGCGCTGGCCATGGGGGTCATGTTCACCTACATCGCCTCGTCGCCCTTCCTCTTCCAGCAGCACTACGGCATCTCGTCGCTCGCCTACAGCATGCTCTTCGGCGTCAATGCCTTTGCCATCATGCTCGGCAGCTTTGCCGTGACCCGCTTCCGCCGTCCTGCGGCGGCGCTGCTTGCCGGTGCGCGCGGCTTCCTGGCGGTCTGTCTGTTGGCGGCCCTTGCGCTGGTGACCGACGCTCCGGTCTGGTGCGTCGAGGCGGCGCTCTTCGCGCTGCTCTTCTGCCTGGGGCTGGTGCTGCCCACCTCCACGTCGCTGGCGCTGGAGTTCGAACGGGCCAATTCGGGCAGCGCCTCGGCGCTCATCGGCTGTTCGGCATTCCTGGTCGGGGGCATCGTCTCGCCGCTGACGGGCATCGGCCCGATGCAGACGATGACCGCCGTGCTGATGGTGCTCTGCGCCGCCGGTACCCTGCTCTGTGCCCGCCGGATACCCGGCTGCCGCCGATAGGCCCGCTGCGGAGTGTGACGACGGTGTGCATTGTCCCCTGACGACCGTAATGCGAAACGCCTGCCGACCCAACGAGGGTCGGCAGGCGTTTCGTGTTTTTCCGGGGCGGCTCTGCCGTGCGGGGCGGAGCTCACTGCGCTTCGCCGGTGCGGCGTTCGGCCGCAGGCTCCTCCTCGCCGAATGCCTCCTGCAGCGCCTCGGCCAGCAGCCGGGCCGCGTGTTGCCGCTCCTCGGCGGCTTCGGACGCCTCCTCCGGCCCGACGATGACCCGCACCTCCGAGGCTTCGACCTCGAGTGCTTCGGCCAGCGCGAAGAGCAGCGCGCCGTCGCGGCTTGCGACCTCGGGCAGCGTTTCGAAGACCTCCTCGGGTGCCTCTCCTGTCGCTGTCTCTTATACACATCTCCGAGCCCACGAGA
>UQNV01000021.1 GCA_900542505.1 uncultured Alistipes sp. | reverse complement strand
TACGAGATCCTGAGATGTCTCGTGGGCTCGGAGATGTGTATAAGAGACAGCTCGTCGCCGGGCAGCGGTTCGGCCTTGACCTTGAGCGACGCAAGGCCCTTGACAATCGTCTCGACGTCGTTCTTCGATGCGTCGTAGACCACCGTCACCTGCTTCGTGGGAAGGTCCACCTGGACATCCTTGATGCCCTTGCCCAGCACGGGGACGTTGTTCATGATGCGGGTTACGCAGTGCTCGCAATCCACATCGGTCTTGAAGACGGTCGTCACCGTCTTCTTCTGAGCGGCGGGCTTGGCCGCCATGCAGGTGCCGACGCCCAACAGCAGGACGAGGCACATCATCACCATTTTCTTCATGAGATTACGTATTTTTTAAGGTTTCGTGATTCCATACCGTCTTGCGGGAGACCGGCGGAGGGGTTTCCATCCCGCCGGAGACCCGCCCGCCGGGCGTCAATAGAGGTTGAAGCGCAGTCCCGCATAGAATTTGCGTCCCATGAGCGGGCCCCAGACGTTCATCGAGTTGAAGGCCGTCGAGAAGGGGTTGTCCAACCCCTGAATCGGGTCGTGCTGTATGTAGTCGCCGATGTTCTCGCAGCCGACATAGATGTCGAACTTGCCCACCTTGCGGGTCACCTGCGCGAAAAAGACCGGATAGCGCGGCGAATAGTTGTCGAAGTCGGCCACCAGCACACCGCTGCCGTTGTCGACGAAGCGCGGCACGCGGCTCGGGCCGTTGAGCTGGGCGGTCACATCGAAGACCCAGCGGCGGAACTTCGTTGCATACTGGATGTTGAGCAGCGTCTTGTACTGGCTCACGAGCGGACGCTCGACCCGGCGCGTCGTGCCGTCGGCACGGTTGAGCGTCATCTCGCTGTCCGTATAGCGGAACGTGGCGAAGATGTCGAGCCGCTCGACGGGCGACCACGAGAAGTCGATTTGATAGGTATCGGTGAACGAACGTCCGTCGGTATTGTAGACATGGATGGACTGAGGGTCCATCTCCTGGTCGGCGACCACCGAGTTGTAGAACTGCGTACGGAAGTAGTCGACGCTCAGCGTCGCGTCGTCGGCCCGCACCAGCGTGAAGCTCTGCGTGAGGCTGCCGCCGAAGGTCAGCGCCTTCTCCATGCGGTTGAAGTCGCGCGAAAAGCCGTTGTCGAAGACAATCTTGCGGCCGGTGGCCAGCATGCCGATGTTGTCCGTGATGACGTTGGTCGAGCGGTAGCCCAGACCGGCCGAGGCGCGCAGCGTGGTGGTTCGCGTGATGTTCCACTTGACGTGGCTGCGCGGCGTGACGAAGAAGTTGTCGAAGTAGCGGTTGTAGTCGCCACGGACGCCTGCCACCAGCGAGAACTTGTCCTTGACGGCATAGGTATACTCGGCAAAGAGTCCTGCCTCACCCTCGGTGCGGTCGAAATCGAAGTCGCCGGCCGACACCCCCGAAATCCACGGCGTGGGGTTGAGCAGCGACTCGCGGAAATAGGTGAGGTGGGCCTGACCGCCGACGTTGATGGACGAACGGTAGGTGAAGTAGTGGTTGTACATGAGCGTGAAGGAGAGCGAATTCTCGTTGCCCGAATAGTTGTTCAGACCGAAGTAGGCCTCCTCGTCGAAGTGGTCGAAGTCGGCCACGAAGGCCAGGTTCGAGCGCATCTCGTCCTGCTCCTCCTCGTCGTAGACCGACGGGCCGAGCGGCATACCGATTTTGAGGTACCCGTTGGCGTTGCGGTTGCGGATGTGCGAACCGTAGAGCGGCCGGCTCGTCGCCTCGGGGTCCTCCCAGAGCGACCACTTCTCGTCCATCGCCAGACGCATGCCCTCCGAATTGCGGTAGCCGAGCATGCCGCCCAGGCGGTTCTCCTGCACGAACTTCCAGCCCCAGCGCACCTGCATGCCGTTGTCGGCCGCATAGAGCCACTTGTTGGCCACGTTGATTTGGTCCGTACGGGGCAGGTCGCGGAAGCCGTCGTGGTTGTGGTCCATGGTCCGCACGTCGGTGTCGGCCGAGCCGTGGAGCAGGATGATGCTCGTCAGCTTCCCGTCGCGCGATACGGGGAAAGCCGTGGTGATGTTGGCCTCGGGACGCAGTTCGTCGTCCAGGTAGAGGTTCACGAACAGCCGCTCGGAATCGGTCGGCTTGCGGTACTCGAGGTTGATTTGGCCCGTGATGGCCTCATGACCGGCCGTCACCGAGGCTACGCCCTTCGAGACCTGAATCGAGTTGAGCCACATGCCCGGCGTATAGCTCAGGCCATAGGGGGCGCTCAGCCCCCGCATGATGGGACGGTTCTCGTCGAGAATCTGGGTATAGGTGCCGGCCAGACCGAGCATCTTGATTTGCCGTGCGCCCGAGATGGCGTCGCTGTAGCCCACGGTCACCGATGCCGAGTTCTCGAACGACTCGGCCAGGTTGCAGCAGGCCATCTTGCAGAGGCCGGCGAAGGATATCATCTCGTTCTTGACGATGCCCTCGCGTTTGACATAGTTGCCGCTCTGGGTACCTTCGATGACCACCTCGTCGAGCGAGACACCCTCGGCCTCGAGCGCAAAGCGGAGCCCCGTGCGGTCATCGCCCACGCGGAGCGTATCGTTGACATATCCGAGATAGGAGGCTACCAGGCGGTCGTAGCCGCGCACGCGGTGCACCAGAAAGGCACCCTGGGCATCGGTGCTGGCGCCGACGGTCGTTCCGGCCCAGTAGACCGAAGCGCCGACGAGCGGCTGACCCTCGGCATCGCAGACCGTACCGCGCAGGTCCTGGGCGCGGAGCGGCGAGGCTGCGGCGGAAAGAAGCGTGAGAATTGCAATCGATAAAGCGAATCGTTTCATGGTTTTTTCATTTTTCGTCGGAGGCAAAGGTCGTAAAAAACGACTGCAACCGGGTTGCAAAACGGCGGTGCGGCGCCTTACCTCCGGGCCTTGGCACTGCACTCGGGGCAGAGTCCCCGAAGCAGACAGTCAATCTGACGGACCTCGAATCCGGCCGGATAGGCTACCACCGGAATCCGCGTATGGTCCAGACAAAGGGTCCGGCCGCAGGCATCGCAATGGAAATGGCTGTGCATCTCGTCGATGCGGCACGCATGGTCGTTGTGGCAGACGCAGTACTTCATCGAACCGCTGCCGTCGTCGACCAGATGCAGCAGGTGCTGCCGCACGAAGAGCATCAGGCTCCGGTAAATCGACGAGCGGTCGATGCCGTCGGTCGCCTGCTCGAGGTCGGCCAGCGTAAAGGTATCGCTGAAACGCTCCATGGCGTCCAGCACGAGCATGCGCACCGCCGTGGGGCGTATGCCGTGGTGCAGAAGCACCTCTTCGCAATGACGGGAATCCATTCCGCGATGGTCCGATGCCAGGCAGCGGACCGTTTCCAAAGGTTTGTGAAATCGGTGAAGATTCGGGGGATTGGGCGAGCGGCGCAACGAGGCTGCGCACGCCGCAGGGATGCACCCGGCCCCGACCGGGAGCGCCGTCAACCCAGGACGGGAGGCGCACGCAGGCCGACGGCCCGCAGCAGCCCGTCGTCGGGCAGTGCACCGGCGCACTCCGCCGCATCGCAGCGGTGAAGCAGCTGTTCGGCCGCGGCCGGCAGTTCGGCCGCAAGCGTCGGGGGCAGCGCCAGCACAACGCGCCGGGCCGCCTTGTCGAGAATCGACGAAAGGGCCGTGTAGAGCGCTATTTCGGTGCTGTGCTCGTCGCCGCAGCAGGGCGCCGCCAGACGTGCGGAGCCTCTTTCGGCCGATGCGCCGTGGTGCACGCAGCAGATGCAGTGCGGATGCTCGTGACCGGGATGCGAATGCATCCGCACGCAGTCGCACGAAAGGGCGGCTGCGGCCTCGCCTCCCACCGCAAAGAGGTAGCAGGCAAGCAATACGAAGGCTATGACACGGCGCAGGTTCATGGATGCTGTAGCGATGCAAGCGGAGCAAAGATAGAAAATATTTCCGATTTTGCCTAATCCCGGCGACAAAACGACACCCCCGCCGGCCCGACACCTGCGGAGACCCCTGCGCAGCCGCGTTGCGGAAAACCGGCGCGGAAAACCGGCGCGGCCCGCACCATCCGTACACACGCCCCGACAACAGACGACCCGCACACGGACCCGGCGCTTGCTTTTGCGCGGCGGAATCACTAATTTTGCAACGTATGGAACACTGCGACATCCACGCCGTCCTGAAACGTTACTGGGGCTACGACGCCTTCCGACCCGCACAGGAGCAGATTATCCGCTCGGTGCTGGCGGGGCGCGATACGCTGGCGCTCATGCCCACCGGCGGCGGCAAGTCGCTCACCTACCAGGTGCCGACGATGGCCCGCGAGGGGCTTTGCATCGTCGTCACGCCGCTCATCGCCCTGATGAAGGACCAGGTCGACCGGTTGCGCGCGCTGCGCATACCGGCCGTAGCCATCCACTCGGGCCTCTCGCCCCGTCAAATCGACATCGCGCTGGACAACTGCGCCTACGGCGACGTGAAGTTCCTCTACGTCGCCCCCGAACGGCTCTCGACCGAGGCCTTCCGGCTGCGCGTCGAGCGGATGAAGGTCTCGCTGCTGGCCGTCGACGAGGCACACTGCATCTCGCAGTGGGGCTACGACTTCCGCCCCTCCTACCTGCGCATCGCCGAACTGCGCCGCCAGCTTCCCGACGTCCCGGTGCTGGCGCTCACCGCCTCGGCCACCCCCATGGTTGCCGAGGACATCATGCGCCATCTGGGATTCGCCGAGCCCCACATCCTGCGCAGCAGCTTCGCGCGCCCGGGGCTCTCCTACAGCGTCCGCCGCACCGACGACAAGAACGGCCAGCTGCTCAGGCTGCTGCGGGGCGTCGAGGGCAGCGGCATCGTCTACGTCCGCACACGCGAAGGGACCGAACAGCTGGCCGGGCTGCTACGCGACGAAGGCATCACGGCCTCGGCCTACCACGGCGGACTGGGCCATGCCGAGCGGACGCTCCGCCAGGAGGAGTGGATGTCGGGCCGCACACGGGTGATGGTGGCCACCAACGCCTTCGGCATGGGCATCGACAAGGCCGACGTGCGCTTCGTCTGCCACTACTCGCCCTGCGACTCGCTCGAAAGCTACTATCAGGAGGCGGGCCGTGCCGGACGCGACGGCCGCCGCAGCTATGCGCTGCTGCTCATCGCCCCGGACGACGAGAGCCGCATCGTACGCCGCTTCGAGCAGGAGTTCCCGCCGCTCGAGCGCATCAAGGAAATCTACGAAAAGGTCTGCTCCTACCTGCAAATCGGCATCGGCGAGGGGGCCGGCGCCTCGTTTCTCTTCAACATCCACGACTTCTGCGCCCGCGAACACCTCTACCCCGGCACGGTGCAGAGTGCGCTGAAACTGCTCCAGCAGAACGGCTACCTGACCCTCACCGACGCCATGGAGAACCCCGCCCGGCTGATGTTCTGCATCAGCCGCGACGACCTCTACCGGCTGCGCATCCGCCGCGACGATTTGGACCACTTCATCCGCACCATCCTGCGGCTCTACAACGGCGTCTTCACCGAGTTCCGTCCCATCGACGAGTGCGAGCTGGCCACCTGGAGCGGCTACAAGGTCGAGCGGGTCAAGGAGCTGCTCAAGACGCTCTGGCAGCTGCGCGTCATCCGCTACATCCCGTCGAACCGCTCACCGATGCTCTACATGGAGGAGGAGCGCCTGCCGCGCGCCGACCTCTACATCGCCCCCGAGACCTACAAGCACCGTCAGGAGCTCATGCGCGAGCGATTCGACCACATGCTCGCCTATGCGGCCAACGAGACGGAGTGTCGCAGCGTGGTGCTCGAACGCTACTTCGGCGCCGACGACGCCCAACCCTGCGGCATCTGCGACATCTGCCTCGCCCGCCGGCGTGAAACCAGGCGGCAGCAGACCGCAACCACACCGGCCGCAGAGAGCACTCCGGGCAACGATACGGCAAAGCATTCCGATATTCCGGACAACGGCGCGCCTGCGGATGCCGCACACGAAACGACATCGGACAGCTTGCTGCGGCAAAGACTGTTGAAACTGCTTGTCCCCTCACCCCGCTCACTGCAGGAGCTGCTCGACGACCTGCGCGGCGAGCAGCCCGAAGAGCCGCTTGCGGACGAAGGCCCCGTCATCGAAGTTCTGCGCACGCTTCAGACCGAAGGGGTGCTTCATACTGGGACCGACGGACGCCTCCGCATCTCGGGGCAGCAGAGCTGACCGCTCCGCCGCTTCCCTTCCGCCCCTCCGCAACAGGCGCGCAACCCACACTCCAAACACAAAAACGGGCGGCACCCTGAGGCACCGCCCGGAATTATTCGGAATCGGAAGTTACTTCTCCCAGCTCTCATCCCAGTTGAACTGGACGTTCTGCACCAGATAACGGCCGAGCACCTCCCTGTACTCCTCTTTCCACGGCAGAAGGACCGTGCCCCTCTCTTTCAACTCGGGAATCGACCGATGAATCGTCTCGTAGTCCGGCAAATCCTCGCTGTTTTCCACCTCCCACGGATAGACATACATACTGAACAACGAACATTTATTGAGAAGAACGCCTCGTCGTTTTTCCAATTCGGTCACCGAGTCACACGGAATAATATAAAACCGCACAGAAGCCAGGACATATCCATTGACGCACGTAAACTCCACCGACCGGATGGGCAATTCGAACCGGTCAAAAAACTCTTGCAAAGGGGCATCGACATTTGTTCCCATGGCATGAGCGCTCCAGTTGTAATCCAGATAGGCAACCGTATCCCCGCCAAAGGCCGACAGCGGCTTGTAATCCGCATAACCCGGCTTGCGCGCAATGGCCGTCACGCACAGCAATACCGCCAATAAAAATATAATGCTCCGTTTCATAGCTCCATAGATTCGACTCCTCTACAAGATACGCATAATTTCCCGGAACACAAAAACGGGCGGCACCCTGAGGCACCGCCCGGAATCGTTCGAAGCAGGGAATCTCATTCCTCAATTTTCATCACTTTCATCCCAGTTGAACTGGACATTCTGCACCAGATAACGGCCGAGCACCTCCCTGTACTCCTCTTTCCACGGCAGAAGGACCGAGCCCCGCTCTTTCAATTCGGGAATCGAGCGATGAATCGTCTCATAGTCCGGCAAATCCTCGCTGTTTTCCACCTCCCACGGAAAGACAAACATGCTGAACAACGAATACTTATCGAGAAGGCCAGCCCGCTCTTTTTCCATTTTGGCTACCAAATCACACGGGATAATATAAAACCGGACAGAAGCCAAAACATACCCATTGACGCACATAAACTCCACCGACCGGATGGGCAATTCAAACCGGTCGAAAAACTCCTGCAACGGTTCGTCAAAATTGACCGCCATAGTCTGATAACCCCAGTTATGGTCCAGATAGGCAACCGTATCCCCGCCAAAGGCCGACAGCGGCTTGTAGTCCGCATAACCAGGCTTGCGGGCAATGGCCGTTGTACACACCAATACCGCTAAAAAGAATAAAACACTCTTTTTCATAATTCCTTTATTTACATTTAATCATTCCAAGTTCTTCCGGCATGCCCGACAATTCATTGATTCTCTGCTCCTCCACTTCATGCTGGTGGAAGGTCGAATCCTCCTTCCCTTTCGATAAAATAGCAATTCCGGTGTTCATGGCCTTCAACGCATATGCCAGCGCGTACAAATGCGAAGTATGCGAATCGTATTTCAAACGCAAAACATTCATACCCCAATCATAAAGATTTTGAAATCGTCCATCGTATGCTGAAGAATTTATAAAATCTGCAAATTGGGTCGCCAAAGCTTCATTATATATGTGAATCACATAAATTGAGCCGTTCCCCGTACAAACATAGATGGACCGGAAATTTTCATATTGCGCATAAAGATAGGTCAATGCATACACATCTCCCACCGAACATGCGCTTCCAGAGGGATGGTTGTGTATCACCGAAAGATTCGAGAACTTTCTCTTCAATCTTATTCGAACACTCCCGGGGTTGTTATCCGTATAGGGCTCATTTAACTTCACATCCCCATTTTCATCCAAATAACCGGTCACACCAAATTCAATTCCCGGTTTGGTGCTCACACTATCCTGGAACTGCGAAAACTGCGATTCGTCGGACATATCCGCGTAGAGCCGGTTGGTCTTCACGGAGTTGTTCCCCGCCTCGGGAGACACCTCCTCGCAATCGCGTTCCTGAACATCGGAAGAGCCATCTCCATTCTCCTCGGGAAAATCATCGTCGGAGAACTCATCCTCCCACGGAATCGGGTCAAGCATAGATACAGGAAACTTCACACGGGTATTACCCACATCCGAAGAGTCGCCCTCGCTGTCTCCGTCGCCATTACCCTCTTCGTCACCCGTACCATCACCGTCGGAATCACCGCTTCCGCCGCCAAGGCCCGAACCCGGACCGCTCAGACCTCCCGGATTGCCAACACCCGGACCAGCCCCGGAACCGGGACTGCCGCCCGATGAACCGTCACCTCCGCCGGAATCGCCTCCACTGGAGCTTCCTCCACCACTGCTGCTTCCACCGCCACCGCCAAAGAGTTCGGACCAGTCCCAAACCATCGTAATGGCATCACTCTTTCCATCTCCATCGATATCCACATAACGATAAAGCCCGCCATCAGACCCAACGAATATGGAACCCGGTGCCCCGTAATTCCACTCATCGCCACCCCGGGTTAAGCCTGCAGCCGACCGTTCAATCCACATGTTGTGGAATAACGAGGCGTAGCGACGTGCCCGTTCATAGAGTGTCAGGCTACGGTCATAGAGGAAAACACCGGCCGTATAGCGACCCGCATCGTAGCGGCTCACGGCAACCGGACGTCCGTCCAGCGTAGCGTAATACTCCAAACCGCTGTAATCGATGCGGTCCTCGCAGTTCAGCGTCATCGCTCCGATATCGCCGTCATATATTGCGGCATATTCCGCATCGGGAATACAAACCCGCAAATAGGACGCTTCACGACCCGTTGCAGCGGAGCGGACGACAATCAGTTTGACCGAAGCTGGGACCGAATAGAACTCCCCGTTGCGGTCCTTGCGATACACCCGGTATGAGTATTCGGCCTGCAGAGGGACATCCACACTCGACAACCGGTCCGATGCTGACGGAGCTGCCTCCGACCAATCGGGAACAGATGTCCCCGGAATGAACGGGAATGGATTGTCGCTCCCCGAGCGAGTCAAAGCCATAGCCCCATTTCGCTCAAAATACGCCCGAGCCTCTTCTACCGTAATCGGAGAAACCTCCGAAGGTACTTCCGTGATTTGCCCCGGGTCATGCACACATGCAGCCAACATGGCAAGCAAAAATACGCTTGTAAGATAGCGAATTTTATTCATACAGAAAAGTTTTAGGTGGTTGGATTTTGTTTGCATAACAAATATGCAATAATTAATTGTATTTAACAGCCAACAAATTGATATAAATCTTTTTACGCTATTTAACGGCCGAAATAAAAAGGGGTTAACGCCCTGCAGCAAGGCCAGCGGCGAGGCCCGCACGGAAGGCGGCACCGATTTCCGGGCCGCAGTTGCCGATATTCCGATTAATTTCCGTAACTTTGTATGAATTTATAGTTCGATGAAGAAGACGAATACATTCCAACCCAAAATCGGCAACGAAGAGACCGCGGCGCTGCCTGCCATCGAATATCAGGGCGAAATCCGCGTCATCGAGCGGGAGGAGGAGATTTCCGAAGCCTGCGCATATCTGGCATCCCATCCCGTCATCGGATTCGACACCGAGACGCGCCCCTCGTTCCGCCAGGGAGTGACCTTCCGCGTCTCGCTGCTCCAGCTCTCCACCCCCGAGCGCTGCTACCTCTTCCGCCTCAACCGGATTCCGCTGGCCGCCCCGCTGCTCGAGCTGCTGGGCAATGCGAAGGTCCGCAAGGTGGGGGCCGACGTGGCGGGCGACCTCCGCTCGCTGCGCCAGCTGCGTCACTTCCGCGACGGCGGCTTCGTTGACCTGCAGGCCATCGCCCCCGACTGGGGAATCGAGGAGAAGAGCCTCCGCAAGCTCTCGGCCATCGTGCTGGGCAAACGGGTCTCGAAGGCGCAGCGGCTGAGCAACTGGGAGGCCGCCCAGCTGACCGACAAGCAGCTGCTCTACGCGGCGACCGACGCCTGGGTCTGCACCGAAATCTACGACAAACTGCAACAAACGCCCCAAATCCGCAAAAAATAACCCCCGCATGACACCTCAAGTATATCTGCGTCGCGGCAAGGAGGAGTCGCTCCTCCGCCGTCACCCCTGGATTTTTTCGGGCGCCATCGACTACATCAAGGCCGAAGAAGAGGCCGAGATTTCGGAAGGCGCCGTGGTCGAGGTCTATACCCACGGCGGCGATTTCGTCGCTCTGGGCCACTATCAAATCGGCTCCATCGCCGTACGCGTCCTTTCGTTCGAGCGCTGCGCCATCGACGCCGCATGGTGGCGCGGACGCATCGCCTCGGCGCTCGACGTGCGCCGCACGCTGGGACTCACCGACAGCCCCGACACGACCTGCTACCGTCTGGTCCACGGCGAGGGAGACTCGCTGCCGGGGCTCGTGGTGGACATCTACGGCACGACGGCCGTCGTCCAGTGCCACTCGGTGGGGATGTACCGCGCGCGGCTCGACATAGCCGCGGCGCTGCGCGAAGTATTCGGCGGGCGGCTCACGGCCATCTACGACAAGAGTTCGCAGACGGTCCCCTACAACGCCCGTCTGGATGCCGTCGACGGCTACCTGTGGGGCAGTTCGGACCACGAGACGCAGACCGTACTGGAGCATGGCGAGAAGTTCCTGGTCAACTGGGAGAAGGGGCAGAAGACCGGCTTCTTCCTCGACCAGCGCGAGAACCGCGAGCTGGTGAAACGCTATGCCGCGGGCCGCACCGTGCTCAACACCTTCTGCTATACGGGCGGCTTTTCGGTCTATGCCCTTTCGGGCGGTGCCAAGGAGGTCGTGTCGGTCGATTCGTCGGAGCGCGCCGTGGCGCTGGCCGAGGAGAACGTACGGCTCAACTTCGGCGCCGAGGCCAACCATACGGCACTGGCAGCCGACGCCGTGGAGTACCTGCGCAACATCGGCGACCGCTACGACCTGATAATCCTCGACCCGCCGGCCTTCGCCAAGCACCACAAGGTGCTGGGCAACGCCATGCAGGGATACAAGCGGCTCAACGCCCGCGCGCTGTCGCAAATCAAGAGCGGCGGCATACTCTTCACCTTCTCCTGCTCGCAGGCCGTTTCGAAGGAGCTCTTCCGTACGACGGTCTTCTCGGCGGCGGCCATTGCGGGGCGCAAGGTGCGGATTCTGCACCAGCTGACCCAGCCGGCCGACCACCCCATCAACATCTACCATCCCGAGGGCGAGTACCTCAAGGGACTGGTGCTCTACGTCGAGTAGCCGCACCCGCTCCGGCAGGCACAGAGACCCAAGCGCAGACTGACAGAGAACACTGCAAGAACGGAACAAAGATGGCGCGATACGACCGTAAATCAAGGAATCGGTTCTCCATTGCGACGCTTGCCGCAGCCGCGGCGTTGCTGTTTGCAGGCGGCTGCGCCGACATCCGCCAGGCAATCGACGATGCGCTGGGCGGCTGGACGAAGGGATACGCACGGACCTACTCGCGCGAAATCGGACAGATGATGGAGCCGCGCTACGATTCGCTCGCTCTGGACGGCCGCGGCATCCGCATCGGAGTGCTCGACGCCGGGTTCGGCTCGCTGCGGAGCGACCCCCGCACCCGCGAGCTCCGCGTCGTCGACTACCGCGACTTCACGACCGGAGACACGACCGGATTCTTCCGCGACCCGATGGAACACGGCCGGCAGGTCTGCATGAACATCGGCGGCCGCATGGGGAGCGACACACTGCTCGGGCTGGCCCCCCGAAGCGAATTCTACCTGGCGAAAATCGACCTTCAAGACCGGGAGCCGCGCAGCGAGGAGGAGCGCATGATGCGGGGCATCGAGTGGCTGCTCGACAAGAAGGTGGACCTCATCACCTGCTCCATCAGCTACACCTCCTTCGACGACTTCGACGGCTACACGCCCGAGCTGCTCGACGGACGGAGTTCGCGGATTTCGCGCTTCCTCGACAGCATACTGCGTGCCCACCCACGGCTGCTCTTCATCCAGAGCGCCGGCAACGAGGGCGACAAGCCGTGGCGCTACATCGGCTTTCCGGGCGACGTGCGCGAGGCCGTGACGGTCGGCGCCGTCGACTGGGAGGGTCAAACGCGCAGGGAGTACAGCAGTACGGGGCGCCCCGAGGCGGACTACATCAAGCCCGACGTGGTCGTCAGCGACTCGCCCCGCGGAACCTCCTTCTCGACACCCGTCATTGCGGGGCTCTGCGCCGCGATGCTCCAATACAACCGTGTGGACCGCGCCACGCTGATTGCCGCGCTCCGCGCCTCAGGCAGCCGGGCCGCGACGCCCGACCGCGAGGTGGGATACGGTGTGCCGCAGCTCGACCGCCTGGTCGCACTGCTCACCCCGGCCGACGCAGCGGACCCCGCCGGCAGCCAACCCGACCATAAAAACCTTACGACAAACGACCCGAAATGAGACGAATGATGATGTTTGCGGCGATGCTCCTCTTCGCCGCCCCGCTCACGGCCCAGAGCCGGCTCGAGACCTTCACGCTCCGGAGCGAACTGCTCGGTGCCGAGAAGAGCTGCACAATCTACCTTCCCGACGGATTCGACGCCGATACCACGCGCCGCTATCCGGTGCTCTACCTGCTCCACGGCGCGAGCGACACCCACACCGCATGGAGCGAACCCACCAAGGGGCAGATGCAGCAGATTGTCGACGAAGCCATCGCCGAGGGACGCTCGGCCAGGATGGTGGTCGTCATGCCCGACGCCTCGGGAGAGGACGAGAACCACACGGGACGCCACATGGGCTACTACAATGTTCCCGACTGGCCCTACGAACGCTTCTTCTTCGAGGAGCTGATGCCCGCCGTCGAGCGACGCTACCGCATCCTGAGCGACAAGGCCCACCGCGCCATTGCCGGCCTGTCGATGGGCGGAGGCGGCACGGCGACCTACGCCCAGCACCACCCCGAGCTCTTCGGCTCGGCCTGCCCGCTCAGCGCCGCGTTGGAGCCGCGCCCCATCACGGGCGACCCGAGTGACTACGAGCGCTCGCGCATCGAGAACAGTCCGCTGCGGTTTCTGCAGCAGATGACCGACGAGCAGGCCGCAGCGCTGCGCACCGTACGCTGGAGGCTCGACTGCGGCGACGACGACTTCCTCTGGCAAGGCAACATCCGCTTCTACGAGCAAATGCGCCTGCGCAACATCCCGCTCGAGTTCCGCATGCGTGACGGCGGCCACACGTGGCGTTACTGGCGCACGGCGCTGCCCGACGTGCTGACCTTCGTCAGCATCGGATTCGGGCAGGAGTAACGGCACAGGATACGCGCCCGGTCCGCCCGGGCACAGCCCGATAAAGAAAAGGCGGCGACCTCCCCCTGCGGGGAGCGTCGCCGTCTGACGTTAATGGCGGGCGGAGACGGTGCCTCCGGTGGCGGAGCTAACGCACCCGCTCGTAGATGTAGAGTTCGTGCACCTCGCGGTCGTAGCCGGGATAGAAGCCGCGGACCATCCCCAGCACGATGCGCGAGCCGCGGTTCGAAAGCACCACCAGCTCGCCCGTCGCCGGGTCGATGGTGAGCCCCTCGATTTCGCCCGCACGGCGGAAGTCGCCCATCTCGCGGAAGGGAAGCACCGTCGCGCAGGTCGTCGCACCGCGCAGGTCGGCCACATAGAGGTTGTCCGCCTCGTCCAGGTCGGCATCGCCGTCGTCGGCCGAGAGGAGCATCCGCCCGCCGAGCATGAAGATACCCTGCTGCCACTGCGGCACGGGACGCAGATGGACCCGGCGCAGATAGGCTCCCGTCTTCAGGTCGTACTCGTAGAGGTAGCGTCCGTCGACCCAGTCGGCCATCCAGACGCGGGCGTTGTCGCGGTCGACCGCCAGGCCGCACACCTCGACCTGCCCCGAAGAGGGCTCCCACGCTATCGACCGTTTCCAGCGGAGCGTCGCAGCGTCGTAGACCGCAATCTGGATATGCTCGCCCACCCCGTCGCAGAAGGTCTCGATGCCGGCATAGATTTCACCGCGCCAGACGTCGATGTCGCCGATGTGGTTGGCAGGAAGGGGCAGCCCCTCGAAAGGACGCTCGTTGACAGCCACCAGTTTGCCCTGCTTCGTGTATTTGTAGAGCGCCGTGCTGCCCGAAACGTAGTAGTAGTTCGAGTCGGCGGCAACGCCCTGCCGTCCCTCGACGGGAATCACCCGACTGAGCCGGTAGGCATCTCCCTCACGCAGCAGGGGCGGAGCGGGAGGCTCGGGCCCATCGGGATGTGCCGGCGCGGCGGGCGGAGCGGGAGGCTCGGGAGGCTCGGGTGCCTCCGCACCGGCTGATTCCGGCTGTTCGGCCTCGGGGCGAGGCGGAAGCGGATTTTCCGCCGCGGATTGCGCCGCTCCTGATTGAGGCGGAAGCGGCCGCTCGGCCGCAGGTTGCGCCACCACCGTCACCGAGAGCAGCAGCGCGGTAATAAGGGTGTACTTTTTCATCATGCTGTTCAATCTATTGATTATCGGTCGTTAGGCCGCGGCCCGAAGCGAAAACGACCGGGCGGAAGGCGCTTGCAAGCGATTTCCACCCGGTCGTTCAGCTCTGTCGAAACCCGTTGCGCCGGGCTCCGCTCCCGCTACTTGCGCTTGGCGCGCTGCTGGGCCTCCTGCTGGCGCAGAAGCTCCTCGTAGCGCTGCTGGAAGCGCGACTTCTTGCCGTTGGTATGTTTGGCGGCGTTGGCCTTCATGATGGCGTGGATTTTCTCGTCGTCAATCATGCGGCGGATGAAGAAGGTCTGTCCGATGGTAATCAGATTCGAGAGGAAGTAGTAGAAGCACAGACCGCTCGCATAGCTGTTGAACCAAAGGAGCATCATCACCGGCATCAGGTATACCATCATGAACTTCATGCCGGCCATCTGGGGCTGCGACGAAGCCGTCTGCTGGTAGTTGACGTAGGAAAAGACAAAGAGCGCCACGGCCATCAGCAGCGCAAAGAGCGACACGTGGTCCCCGTAGAAGGGAATCGAGAAGGGCAGGTTCAGCACGCTGTCGTACGACGAAAGGTCGTCGGCCCAGAGGAACGACTGCCCGCGCAGCTCGATGGAGGCCGGAAAGAAGCGGAACATCGCCACCAGAATCGGCAGCTGGATGAGCATCGGGATGCAGCCGCCCATGGGGTTGATGCCCGCCTTGCGGTAGAGCTCCATCGTCGCCTGCTGGCGCTTCATGGCATCCTCCTGCTTGGGGTACTTCTTGGCCAGTTCGTCGACCTCGGGCTTGATGACGCGCATCTTGGCCGTCGAGACGTAGCTCTTGTAGGTGAGCGGCGAGATGACCAGCTTGATGAGCACCGCCAGAATCAGGATGATGATACCGAAGTTGGGGATGTAGTTGCGCAGGAAGTCGAAGACCGGAATCACGCACCAGCGGTTCACCCAACCGAAGATGCCCCAGCCCAGCGGAATGAGGCGCTCGAGGTGGAGCGACTCGCCCTCGGCGTCGGCCACCTTCTTCAGAATGGCGTACTTGTTGGGGCCGAAGTAGAACGAGAAGTCATACCCTTCGGTCTGCGGCGTATAGGGCACGGCCGTCTGCAGCGAGAAGTCCTTGAGCAGCTCGGAGCCCTCCTCGGCCGTATCGAACGACATCTCGGCATACGACAGGTTCTCGGGAGCGATGAAGACCGACGAGAAGTACTGCTGCTTGAAGGCCACCCAGTTGACCGCCGTCGAGACCTTCTTGCTCTTGTCCTTCTCGCTCATGCCCAGGTCCTCGATGGAGGATTCGCCCGGGAAGCGGTACGAGAGGGTCGTATACATGTTCTCGTTCTTGAAGCCCTTCTCGTTCTGGTAGGAGGAGTTCGACCAGGTGATGCCGATGGAGGTCTGGTTGGCCATCTGCGGCGCCATGTTGACCAGCCGGACGTCGAAGTCGACCAGATAGTCG
This sequence comes from uncultured Alistipes sp., assembly GCA_900542505.1. Taxonomy (GTDB): domain Bacteria; phylum Bacteroidota; class Bacteroidia; order Bacteroidales; family Rikenellaceae; genus Alistipes; species Alistipes stercorigallinarum. The sequence continues at coordinate 20,410 of UQNV01000021.1, read as the reverse complement.
CGCTCGGGCGTCTGCACGTCGTAGATGCGGTATTCGTACTGCAGCCAGGCGTCCGCCGCCACGGCAAGCCGCATCGTGAGCAGCTGCGCACCGTCATCGGTCCGAACGACGGGCTGCGCCTCGAACAGGTAGTCCATCGTATTGACCTCGACGTTGTTCAGGCCGTTGCGCACATAGAACGACAGATCGAAGCTGGCGGTCGACGGGTCGAAGAGCTCGACCAGCTCGTTGCGCTCGCCGCGGGGGGCATAGCGGGTATAGTCCTTGAGCGTCACACCCGCAACCTGACCGCCGCGCGTCGAGAAACGCACCGTCATCACATCGTTCTCGAGCGTGATGATACGCTCCTCGCCCTGGCGCGCCGCCGCAAGGTACTCGCCCAGACGGGCTACCTGATGCTCGCGCAGCGCAAGGGTGTCGACCGTCGCCAGACTGTCGGCGACAACCTGCCCGACCGGCTGCTCGGCGCGAGCCGCAGCTGCCAGCGAGTCCTGATAGGCCTCATATGCGGCCAGCTCCTTCTGATATTGTTCCTGCTCCTTGCCGCTGAAATAGGCGAATCCCAGGAAGAGGACCGCAATGACGGCAATTCCCAAAAGTGATTTCTTGTCCATCGAAACTTTTTCTCGTTACTCAAAATGTCGTCGTTACTTGCGGGCGTCGTCGTGGGCAAGTGCCGCCTTGACGAAGGCCACGAAGAGCGGCGAGGGGCTCAGCACCGTGCTCTTGTACTCGGGGTGGTACTGCGTACCGACAAACCACGGGTGTTCGGGTATCTCGACTACCTCGACCAGGTTGGTGTCGGGGTTGATGCCGACGGCCTTCATGCCCGCAGCCTCGAACTGCGCCAGGTAGTCGTTGTTGAACTCGTAGCGGTGGCGGTGGCGCTCCGAGATGTGGAGCTTGCCGTAGGCCTCGGCCACCTTCGAGCCCTTCTTCAGCACGCAGGGATAGGCGCCCAGACGCATCGTGCCGCCCTTGGCCGTCACACCCTTCTGCTCCTCCATCAGGTCGATGACCGGATGGGGCGTGGCATCCATCTCGCTCGAGTTGGCATCGGCGATACCCAGCACGTTGCGCGCAAATTCGATGACGGCGCACTGCATGCCCAGACAGATGCCCAGGAAGGGGATGCCGTTTTCGCGGGCGAAACGCACCGCCTCGATTTTACCCTCGATGCCGCGGTTGCCGAAGCCAGGCGCCACGAGGATACCGGACATCTTGCCCAGCTTCTCGGCGACGTTCTCGCGGGTGAGCTTCTCCGAATTGACATAGGAGAGCTTCACGTGGCAGTCGTTGCTTGCACCGGCGTGGATGAACGACTCGCTGATGGACTTGTAGGCGTCGTGCAGTTCGGTGTACTTGCCCACAAGCGCGATGTCGATGGTCCGCGTGGGGTTCTTGATTTTCTCGACGAACGCCGTCCAGGCCGCCAGGTCGGGCTCGCCCTCGACCGGCAGGTTCAGCTTCTCGAGCACCACCTCGTCCAGATGCTGGGCGTGCATCTTGAGCGGCACCTCGTAGATGGTCGGCACGTCGATGGACTCCATGACGGCGTTGGCGTCGACGTTGCAGAAGAGCGCCACCTTGCGGCGCAGTGCCGTCGAAAGCGGATGCTCGGTACGCAGCACGAGGATGTCGGGCTGGAGACCGTTCTCGAGCAGCGCCTTGACGGAGTGCTGCGTCGGTTTGGTCTTCAGCTCGCCCGAAGCCGACATGTAGGGAATCAGCGTCAGGTGCACGAGAGCCGTATCGCGGTAGCCGAGCGAGTAGCGCAGCTGGCGCACCGACTCGATGAAGGGCAGCGACTCGATGTCGCCCACCGTACCGCCGATTTCGGTGATGATGATGTCGTAGGTCTTCTGCTGTCCGAGCAGCTGGATGCGGCGCTTGATTTCGTCGGTGATGTGGGGAATCACCTGCACGGTCTTGCCCAGATACTCGCCCTTGCGCTCCTTCTCGATGACGCTCTTGTAGATGCGGCCCGTCGTGACGTTGTTGGCCTTCGAGGTGGGCTGGTTGGTGAAGCGCTCGTAGTGGCCCAGGTCGAGGTCGGTTTCGGCGCCGTCCTCCGTCACGTAGCACTCGCCGTGCTCGTAGGGGTTGAGCGTACCGGGGTCGACGTTGATGTAGGGGTCGAGTTTCTGAATCGTTACCGAATAACCGCGGGCCTGGAGCAGGCGCGCGATGGAGGCCGAGATAATGCCCTTGCCGAGCGACGAGGCGACGCCTCCGGTCACGAATATGTACTTGGGTTTTGCAAGTTTCATTACTGCTTATCTTTGGGTTTTACATGTTCTCCTATGGTCTTCGCTCCGCGCACGCGCAGCGCCGGTATGCACGGAAATACCCGGCCGGGACGATATCCGCCGCAGGCCGGGCATCCGCAGCGCCTACTCTTCGGCGCCTTCGTGCTGTTGCTGCTGTTGCTGTTCGCGGTCGATGAGGCGCACCTTTTCGATGGTGGCGGCCATTTCGGCCTTGGCCCGCTCGATTTTGGCCTTCACCTCGGCCACGAGCGCATCGGCGTTCTTCGATTTGGCGAAAAATCCGATGTTGTTCTCCAGCAGGGCGATGTCCTGCTCCATCTGGCGCACCTTGTTGTAGAGCCGTTCGCGCTCCGAACGCAGCCGGCGGTCTCCGGCACCCTTGAGCGACGACACCTTCTCGCGGAAGCGGTTCATCGAACGGTCGCGCTCCGAGCCGCGCAGCGCATCGAACAGCGCATCGACGGCGGCCTTGTAACGTTTCTGGATGGCCTCCTTCTGCTTGATGGGGACGAATCCGATTTCGCCCCAGCGGCGCTGGAACTCCTTGATGACCTCGTAGCCGCCCGCCTTGACGTCGGCCGCAGCCATCTCCTCGAGCAGCGCCAGCTTGCGGCGAAGGTTCTCCTCGTGCTCGCCGTCGACGCCGGCGAAGTGGGCCGCCTTGCGCTCGAAGAAGCGGTCGCACGCCGCGCGGAAACGCTTCCAGACGGCATCCGAATGGCGGCGCGACACGGCGCCGATTTGCTTCCAGCGGGCCTGCAGGGCTATCAGTTCGTCGGTGGTCTTCTTCCACTCCTCGCTGTTCTGCAGCGCCTCGGCCTGGGCGCATATCTCATTCTTGAGCTGGAGGTTGTGCTCCATCTCGGACTTCACGCCGGCGAAGAACTGCCGCTTGCTCTCGAAGAAGCGGTCGCACGCCGCGCGGAAGCGCTCGTAGATACGGTTGTTGTCCTTCTTCGGGGCGAAACCGATGGTCTTCCACGTCTTCTGAATCTCCAGCAGACGCTCGTTGGCGCGGTTCCACTCCTTGAGGGTCGTCAGCGGCTGGCTCACCAGCTCCTCGGCCGCCACGCAGAGCCCCTCCTTCAGTTCGAGGTTGTGCACCTGTTCGGCCTTCAGCGCCTCGAAGTGCTCCTGGTGCTGCTTGTTGATGCGGCTCGAAGCCTCCTTGAAACGCTCCCAGAGCGTCTCCTTGTACTCGTTGGCCACGGGGCCCGTTTCGCGCCACTCGTCGTGGAGCTTCTGCAGCTTGTGGAACGCCTCGACAATCGACGGCTCGAGCACCAGCGACTCGGCCTGCTCGCAGAGGGCAACCTTCTGCTCGTAGTTCTTCTTCAGGTCGAGGTCACGCAGCTCCTTGTTGATTTTGATGAAGTTGTAGAAATTCTCGACATGGAGGTTGTAGGTCTCCCACAGGTCCTTGACCTGCTGCTGGGGCACCGGTCCGGTCTCCTTCCAGCGCTGCTGCAGCTCGCGGAAGCGGTTGAAGGTATGGTTGAGCGTCTCGTCGGAATCGACCAGCGCCTTGAGCTCCTCGATGATGCCGAGCTTCGTCTTCAGGTTCTCCTCCTTCTCCTGCTCGAGGTTGGCCAGGAAGGCGTCGCGGCGCGTACGGTATTCGCGGATGAGGTCCTTGAGCCGCGCCTCCGAGCCGTCGGCCGCAGGCGCAAACTCCTCCTCCTTGCCGCCGGCCTCGACGAAGGCCTTGCGCGCCGCTTCGACCTCGGCGCGGCGTATTTTGTAGAAAGCCACCTTAATCGCCTCGACGTCGCGGCGGAGCGACTGCACGGGCTGCTCTTCGAGCATCCGGGCGAAGAGGTCGAGCAGTTCCTGCTTGCTCCGGCCGACATAGCGGTCCGCCGCAGCGGGCTGAAGCGACTCGGCATCCCCCTCGGCAAGCGACTCCTCGCCGAGCGACAGGTCGGCATCCTCGGCCGCGAGCGCCGCCTCTTCATCGGCGAAATCCACCGTTTCGTCCTGCGCGGCAGGCATCGGCTCCTCCGCCACGGGGGCGGCAGGCGCAGGCTCGTCGGCCGGTGCCGGAGCGGCGGGGGCGACGTTTTCGGAGTTCACGACGGGAGCGACACGCTGCACATCTTCAGCAACCTTGCTGACTTGCTCCTCGGGAGCAGGAAGATTCGGATTCTCAGTAGCCATTTCTATCAAGCGTTTTAAGGTTCCGCAATGGAAAAAATATGAATCATGCAAAGATAACCATTTTTCCCGTGCCGCCGAAGGTTTTCCCCGGAAAAATTCGTATCTTCGCAGAAGAATAGCCGGGCCGCCCCTGCGCCGCACCGGGACAGCACCTGCCCGGACCGTCCAACGAAACTCCGAGACCATGAAATACCGCATCCTGATTGCCGACGACGAAACAGACATCCTCGAATTCATCAGCTACAACCTCCAGCGCGAAGGATACGAAGTATTCAAGGCCGAAAACGGTGCCGAGGCGCTCCTTCTGGCCCGCCAATACCGCCCCCACCTGATTCTGCTCGACCGGATGATGCCCGTCATGGACGGAGCCGAGACCTGCCGCGCCATCCGCCGGGAACCCGAGCTGAAGGATACGATGGTGGTCTTCCTCTCGGCGCTGGGCGAGGAGGAGGAGCAACTCCGGGGGTTCGACGCCGGAGCCGACGACTATCTGGCCAAACCCATCCCCATGAAGCTGCTTGTCAGCCGTGTACAGGCGCTGCTCAAGCGGGTGGGAGCGGGCGGAGAACGCCCCTCCGGAAGCGGTATCACGGTCGACCGAGACCGCTATTCGGTCCGGTGCGACGGACGCGAAATCACCCTGCCGCGCAAGGAGTTCGCACTGCTCGACCTGCTCAGCTCCTCGCCCGGAAAGCTCTTCTCGCGCGAGGAGATTTACACCAGCATCTGGGGCAGCGAGGTGGTCGTGGGCGACCGCACCATCGACGTGCACATCCGCAAGCTGCGCCAGAAAATCGGCGACGACCATATCGTCACCGTCAAGGGCGTGGGCTACAAGTTCGAGCCCTGACGCACCGACACGCTCCACCCCGGCACCCCCGCATCCAGACATACCGGCATCTCGACATGCAGCACCCCGGGCTCCGACGCTCCGGAACGTTTCGACATGCCGAAGGGACCGCTCGCTCCGACGCAGCGCATCGGCCGTCCGAACCCGGCAGCAACCCGGCCGAACATCCCCTCTTCACACCCCACTTCACACCCCACTTAACGCCTCCGCCGCCCCCCCCATCGGCGCCTTATCCCGCACCGCATCCCGACCGACGTTTGCCCCTGCGTCCGGACGCCCAGACAGCCGCTCCGACACCCGCCGCAAAGGGGCATCACACCGCTCACCCGCCAAAAAAAACAGCCAAAACAGCCGTTGAGACAAAAAAATATAAAAAACGGCATTTCCGATAACAATCCGCAAGCATTTTTTCCTTAAATTTGCATAAATTAAAAAGAATTCCTATTTTTATTTGAGATTCGTGAAATCCGCCCGTTCCTTCGGAACGCGCGCCGAAAGCTCCCGGCCGGCAGCCCGGACCGCCGCCGGTGCGTACGGAACCGACAGGAGTGCACGCGACCGAGCCGGAATCCGCTGCCGGCAATGCCGCGGCCGCCATGCGCCGGACGGGAGCCACGAAACGGACCTCGGAACGGAAATTACTGAAAAACAAACAACAATATGGTAATCTTGGTATTGAACTGCGGTTCCTCGTCGATTAAGTATCAGGTCATCGACATGGAGTCCGCGTCGAGCAAACTGCTCGCGAAAGGCATCGTCGAACGTATCGGCCTTGCAGAAGGCGACCTGGTCCACAAGCCCGTCGGCAAGGACAAATTCGAGCTGCAGCAGCCCATTCCCGACCACACGACCGGCATCCGTCTGGTGCTCGATGCACTGACCGACCCCGCACACGGCGTCATCGCCTCGCTCGACGAGGTGAAGGCCGTCGGCCACCGCGTGGCCCACGGCGGCGAGTTCTTCGCCGCGAGCTGCCTGGTCAATGACGAGGTGAAGGAGAAAATCCGCCAGCTCTTCGAAATCGCCCCGCTGCACAACCCCGCCAACCTCGAAGGCATCCTCTCCATCGAGAAGGTGCTCCCCGGCACGCCCCAGGTGGCCGTCTTCGACACCTCGTTCCACCAGACCATCCCGGCGGTGAACTACCTCTATGCACTGCCCCACCTCTACTACGACAAGTACCGCGTCCGCAAGTACGGCTTCCACGGAACAAGCCACAAGTATGTGGCCAAGGTGGGTGCCGAACTGGCCGGCCTGGACTTCGAGCACTCGAAAATCATCACCTGCCACATCGGCAACGGCGCCTCGGTGACGGCCATCCTCGACGGCAAGTCGTTCGACACGTCGATGGGCTTCTCGCCGGTCGACGGACTGGTGATGGGTACGCGCTGCGGCAACGTTGACCCGTCGGCCATCACCTTCATCGGCCAGAAGGAGGGGATGAGCTACGCCCAGCTCGACGAGATGATGAACAAGAAGTCGGGCGTGATGGGCCTGACCGACATCTCGAGCGACATGCGCGACATCGACGACGCCTACGACCGCGGCGACGAGCGCGCCATCATCGCCCGCGACATGCACTACCGCCGCATCAAGAAGTTCGTCGGCGAGTATGCCGCCGAAATGGGCGGAGTCGACCTCATCGTCTTCACGGGCGGCGTGGGCGAGAACTCCTCGGAGATGCGCGAATCGGTCGCTTCGGGACTCGAGTTCATGGGCGTGAAGTTCGACTGCGAGGCCAACCGCGGCGCCCGCGGCGTGGACAAAATCCTCTCGACGCCCGACTCGCGTGTGAAGGTGGCGATGATTGCCACCAACGAGGAGCTGGTCATCGCATCGGACACCTACGAACTGGTCCGCTGACAGACGGCCGCATCAGGACTGGGCCCCACACCGCCGGCAGGCGGCGCCCTCCCCGAACGGGAGGTGCCGCAGCCGGCAGGAGCCGTCCGCCAAAAGGAGCAACCACATCAACATTTCACAAAAAAAACATATTCATAAAACGTTATGATTAAACATCTCACTGAAATCGTCGAAGAGGCGAGAAAGAAGGGCAGAAAACGGCTTGCTGTGGCCTACGGGCAGGATTCGCACACGCTCGAAGCGGTTTACAACGCCTACAAGGAGGGACTCGTGGAGCCCACGCTCTACGGCGACAAGGAGGTCATCGAACAGGTATGCCGCGATAACGGCATCGATATCCAGGCATTCAACATCGTCAACGAGCCCAACGACGTGAAGTGCGTGCAGCAGGCCGTTGCGGCGGTCGTTGCGGGCAACGCCGACGTGCTGATGAAGGGTCTCGTGTCGACCGACAAGTACATGCGCGGCATTCTGAACAAGGAGGCCGGACTCTTCCCGCCCAAGGGCGTGCTGAGCCATGTCTCGATTGTCGAGATGAAGAGCTACCACAAGCTGCTCGTCATTTCGGACGTGGCGGTGATTCCGCTGCCCGACTTCAAGCAGAAGATGAAGCAAATCGGATACCTCTCCTCGACGGCCAACCTGCTGGGCATCACCACGCCCAAGATTGCCTGCATCGCCCCCTCGGAGCAGCTGCTGCCCAACGTCATCTCGTCGACCGAAGGCGCACTGCTGGCCAAGATGGGTGACCGCGGCCAGCTGGGCAACGTCATCATCGACGGCCCGCTGTCGCTCGACGTGGCTCTCTACAAGGAGGTGGCCGAGCACAAGAAGGTCAAGGGTTCGGCCGTGGCCGGCGACCCGGACTGCCTGCTCTTCCCCAACCTGGAGTCGGCCAACGTCTTCTTCAAGTGCGCATCGCACCTCTGCGGCGGCGAACTGGCAGCCATGGTGATGGGTACGAAGGTCCCCTGCGTGCTGACCTCGCGCGGCGACACGAGCCTCACCAAGCTCTATTCGATTGCACTGGCCTGTCTGGCTGCCAAATAATCGGGAACCCCACCGACGAACCAAAACCAACCTGAAACTACCTTTATGGGTTCCAAGATTTTAGCCATCAACCCGGGCTCGACCTCCACCAAGGTCGCCCTTTTCGACGACGAACGTCCGCTGCTCGAACTGACGCTCCGCCATACGGCCGAGGAGATTGCCCGCTTCGACAACATCATCTCGCAACTCGACTGGCGCCGTGAGATTATCCTCTCGGCACTGCGCGAAAACAACTTCGATATCCGCGAACTGACGGTGGTCATCGGCCGCGGCGGGCTCGTGAAGCCCATTCCGGCCGGAGTCTACGAGGTCAACGACGCCCTGCGTCACGACCTGCGCAACGCCACGAAGGAGCACGCCTCGAATCTCGGAGGTCTGCTCGCGGCCGAAATCGCCGCCATGGCCGGCGTAAAGGCCTACATCGCCGACCCGGTCGTGGTCGACGAGATGGACGACGTGGCCCGCATGAGCGGACTGCCCGAATGCCCGCGGCGTTCGATTCTCCACGCACTCAACCAGAAGGCGACCGTCCGGCTCCACTGCGAGCGCGAAGGGTTGGTCTACGAGGAGCACAACTTCATCGTGGCGCATCTGGGCGGCGGCATCTCGGTGACGGCCCACAAGCGGGGCCGCATGGTCGACACCAACAACGCCCTCGACGGCGACGGTCCCATCGCTCCCGAGCGTTCGGGCACGCTGCCTGCGGCAGGACTGGCCGACCTCTGCTGCTCGGGCCGCTACACGCGCCAGGAGATTGAGCGGCTGCTGGCCGGCAAGGGAGGCATGGTGGCCCACCTGGGCACCAACTCGGTCATGTCGGTCATGGAGCGGATGCGCTCCGGAGACGAGCAGGCGACGCGCTTCATCGAGGCGATGTGCTATACGATTTCGAAGGAAATCGGCGCCAAGGCGGCCGTGCTGGCCGGTCAGGTCGACGGCATCATCCTCACGGGCGGCATCGCCTACAACCCACCCGTGACGGATGCCATCCGCGAGCGCTGCTCGTTCATCGCTCCCGTTACGGTCTACCCGGGCGAAAACGAACTGGAGGCGCTCATGAGCAATGCGCTGGCTGTCCTGCGCGGCATCTGCACGCCGAGGCTCTACGCCTGAGTCCGGGCGGCCGGAAAATGCCGCAGCCACAAACGCAAAACAGAGCGGGCGTCCCAAAAGGGACGCCCGCTTGCTTTATCCATTCCGCGATACGGCTACCGTCGCAACTGCTTCTTCACCAGGCCAACCACCTCACCGAACGCCTCGAGGCGGAAGAGGGCCGAAAGCCCCACATAGGTCACCGCACCGACAATGACCTCGAGCAGCAGCCGCAGCAGGTCGCTCTCGGGGCCAAACACCTCGGTCAGCCGCACCATCTGGAACATGATGGCCGTCACGGCCGCCACGGGCAGAAGCGTCCGCACGAAACGGGCGAAGGAGAAGACCGTGAAACGAAGCGAGGCCACAACGTTGATGAGCATCTCGAGCAGCCCGTAAAGCGCCAGACCCCATACGACGGCCATCACGCTGCGGGGGATGGTCACGAAGAATATCACCGTCAGCACCGCCTTCTTGGCCACCTCGAGCCAAAAGATGGTACGCCCCTCGGCCTTAACCTTCAGCACGTTGTAGGCCACCATCGCCACGGGCCAGAAGAGTCCCGCCAGACACAGCACCTCGAAATAGGGCACCGCCGGCAGCCACTGTTCGCCCACCAGCACGGCAAACATGTCCTGCGCGATGGCCGCCATGCCCGCCATGACGGGGAAGAGCGCATAGGCCACCACCATCACAATCTGGCGGTAGCTCTCGGCAAACTTCACGGCATCGTGCTTGATTTTGGCCAGCGCGGGGAATATCACCCCCTGCACGGCCTGCATGGCCGACGTGACGGGCAGGTCCTTGAGCTTCTGGGCCTGGTCGTAGCTGCCCAGCGTCGCGGCGGGATAGAGCTTGCCGATGAACAGCTGCGGAATCTTCGTATAGAGCGCCGCAAAGAGGTCGGTGGCCATCAGGCTGAAGCTGTAGGGCGCCATGCGGCGCAGCGAGGCGATGCTCCAGGCCCCCGTCGGGCGCCACGAGCTGAGCCACCACAGCAGCAGGGCGCGCACGGCCATCTGCAGCACACGCTGCGCGACGATGCTCCACACGCCGAACCCGGCCAGCGCAAGCCCCACGGCCGCCACGCCGCTCACCAGCGATGCGGCGAAGGTCACCTTCGAGAGCAGTGCAAAGCGGAACTGCCGCGTGAAGAGCGTCTGCTGGATGACACAGAGTGCATTGACCGGCAGCAGCAGGAAGAAGACCGGCGCGAGGGCCGTCAACTCGGGCATGCCGTAGTAATGCGCCACAAACGGCGAGGCGGCAACCAGCAGCAGGTAGAGCACCACCGACACCGCCACGTTGAAGAGGAAGACCGACTTGAAGTCCTCCTGCCCGGGCGCCGTGCGGCGGACGAGCGTCTGCGAGAAGCCGCTGTCGACGACCACCAGCGCAAAGGTCGAGAAGACCGTGAGGATGGCGACCAGGCCGAAATCCTCGCGCGTGAGCAGGCGCAGCACGACGATGCTCACCCCCATCTGGAGGAGCATCGTACCGACCTTCTCGCCGATACTCCACGCCACGCCGCGGGCGACCTTGACCTTCAACTCACCGCTGCCCATCGCAATCCTCCGTGACTCACTCGGGCTCGGCTCAGCGAACCATGCCGGCAGCTATCTCCTCGTTGCGGTGACGGATGTTGCGCACGTTGGCCAACTCGACATACGACGCTCCTCCGTCGGGTCCGAAACTGCCGCCGACGATGGCCAGCAGGTCCTCGCCGTCGAGTTTCGTATACTGGTCGATGAACTCCATGGCGTCGAGAAGGAAGTGATACTTGTCGTTGACCTTCTGGTTGCGCAGGATGGCCACCACGCCGTACGACAGGCCCAGGATACGCTGGGCATGGAGCTGATAGCAGACCGCCACGACGGGCTTGCGGCCGCGGAAGGCCGCCACGTAACGGCCCGTACGGCCCGTTTTGGTGTCGAGCACCACGTAGCGCACCGGCAGGTTGGTGCTGGCCCGCACCACCGTACGCGCCAGCTGCGCCGTGATTTCGTGGTTGACCGAGACCATGTCCATGTCAATCATCGGCGCGAAGTGCGTCTCGTCGCGCTCGATTTCGCGCGCCACGCGCGACATCGTCTCGACCGCCTGCACGGGATAGTCGCCCATGGCCGTTTCGTCGCTCAGCATCACGGCATCGACACGTTCGTAGATGGCGCTCGCCACGTCGCTCACCTCGGCACGGGTCGGGCGGGGGTTCTTGACCATCGAATAGAGCATCTGGGTGGCGATAATCACCGGACGCTTGGCGGCGATACACTTCTCGACGATGCGGCGCTGCGTGTTGGGAATCGCCTCGGCCGGAAGCTCGACACCCAGGTCGCCGCGGGCGACCATGATGCCGTACGAGGCCTCGATAATCTCGTCGATGTTGGTCAGGCCCTCCTGATTCTCGATTTTCGAGATGATTTTGATGGGGCTGTGGTGTGCATCGAGAATCTCCTGCACGGCAGCCACGTCGCGGGCGCTGCGCACGAACGAATGGGCGATGAAGTCGACGTCGTTGCGCACGGCCCACTCGATGAAGCGGCGGTCCTTCTCGGTCACCGACGGGAGGTCAATCGAGACACCCGGCACGTTGACGCTCTTGCGCGAGCGCATGCAGCCGCCCACCGTGAATTCGCAGCGGAGCTCCTCGTCGTTCTTCTCGAGGACGCGGATTTCCAGCTCGCCGTCGGCGATGAGCATCCGCGCACCCACCGGAATGTCGCGCACGATGGTCGGCACGTTCATGTAGACCACCTTGCGCGTGGTGAGGTCTTCACCCTTCGAACCGCGGACGCTCACCACGTCACCCGCCTGGAAGTGGATGCCGTTGCCGTACTCGTCGGCGATGGTCGTCACCCGGATTTCGGGGCCCTTCGTATCAATCATGATGGGGATGGAGGGATTGACCCGATGTACCGTCTCGACGATACGCGTGGCGCTCTCCTCGCTCACATGGGCCGAGTTGATGCGCACGACGTCCATACCTGCGTCGTAGAGGTCCTTGACAAACTGCTCGGTGCAACGGAAATCCGACATCGTCGCAACCACCTTGGTTTTCTTCTTTCTGTACATGTATATCGTTTCGTTTAATTGTTCACGGATTGTCGCTCCGACCGCAGCCGAAGCGCTTCGACTCCCAGCAGGTAGGAATCCAGCCCGAAGCCCATGACGGAACCCGCCACGACCGAGGCAAGAAGCGATACGTGGCGGAACTCCTCGCGGGCGAGAATCGACGAGATGTGGACCTCGACGACCGGCACCGGAATCGCTTCGACGGCATCGCGCAGCGCCACCGACGTATGGGTATAGCCGCCGGCGTTGAGCACCACGCCGTCGCACGTCTGCGCGGCACGCTGGAGCGCATCGATAAGCTCGCCCTCCACGTTGGACTGGAAGTGGACGAATTCCACGTCGGGATAACGCTCCGCGAGGCGCCCGGCCAGGTCGTCGAGCGTCCCGGCACCATAGACCGCCAGGTTGCGGCGCCCCTGCAGATTGAGGTTGGGGCCGTTGAGTATCAGAATCTTCATCTCGTTGTTGAGGCTGCAGTTCCCCGCTGCGGCGGGGCCATTCTCCGGACAAAGATACAACAATATTCGATTATTTTCGATACCTTTGCACGAGGTTTCGGCGGCATGCATGCCTCATCGCGGCTCAGCGCGACGGCGCCACGGGACGCCACGCGGGTATCGGCCCGCCGCAACACACCTGCAGACATGACGGAATTCGGATTCATCGACCACATCCGCGAGCGTTTCGGCTCGCTGCCCGACAACGGGTTCGAGGGCATCGGCGACGACTGCGCCGTACTGCCGCTCGGCGGCGGAGAGTCGCTGCTCTTCACGGCCGACCTGCTGACCGAGGGGGTGCACTTCCTGCGCCGCACGACATCAGCCCGCGAGCTGGGCGCCAAGTCGCTCGCCGTCAATCTGAGCGACATAGCCGCCATGGGGGGCCGCCCCGTGGCGACGCTCCTCTCCATCGCGCTGCCGGCCGATGCCGCCGGGGCGTGGGCCGAAGAGTTCATGGAGGGATACCGCTCGCTCTCGGAGGAGTTCGGCGTCGCACTCATCGGGGGTGATACGACCGCCTCCGAAGGGGGCGTCACCGTCAACGTGACGGCCATCGGCCGTGCTGCCGACAGCTGCATCAAGCGGCGCAGCGGCGCACGTCCGGGCGACGTGCTGCTCACGGCCGGAGTGCTGGGCGAGTCGGGAGCCGGCCTGCACGACCTGCTCGAAGGGCGTTGCGACACGCCCCATGCGGCCGTACACCGCTCACCGCGCCCGCAGGTGGCCGAAGGACTCTGGCTCGGCACGAGGGACGAGGTAACGGCCATGATGGACCTCTCGGACGGTCTGGCATCGGACGTGCGCCACATCATGGAGCGTTCGGAGGTCGGCGCCGACATCGACCTGGAGCGGATTCCCGCCGCACCGGGTGTCGACCTGCGGACGGCGGCCTGCGCCGGCGAGGACTACAAACTGCTGCTCTGCGCATCGGAGGCCGGAGCCGAAGGGCTCATCGAGGCGTTCCGCACGCGGTTCGGCACGCCGCTCTACCCCATCGGCCGCATTACCGATTCGCGCGAGCTGCGTTGGTGCGACCACGGCACGCCGCAGCCGCTCGACTGGCAGGGATTCCACCACTACTGACCCCTCTGCGCTCCGGCCGGTACGCCCCCGGCGGCCGCAAGCCGCAACATTCACGGTACCCGCAAGTCGCAACATTCCCGGCGGACGCAAGCCGCAACATTCCCGGCGGACGCAAGCCGCAACACCAAAAGAGGAGACCGCCCGAAGACGGTCTCCTCTTATCTTACCATATGTCGCACGCTGCAATCCTGCGCGCCGCGCAAGCCTTCAGACGCCCGGACCAGTCTGCCCGGCCCCAAGTCCGGTCCACCGATGCTCCTGTCCGGTTCCTCAACACCCGGCCCAGTCCTCCCCGGCCCTGTTCTCCGGCACCCGGTCCAGCCCTCCCGGCTCCCGGTCCTGTTCTCCGGCACCCGGTCCTGTTCTCCGGCACCCGGTCCTGCTCTCTGGCACCCGGTCCTGCTCTCTGGCCCCGGCTCAGTCCTCCATCAGGAAGACCCGCTCGTCGCGGCGCTGCATGCCGTAACGCTCCCGGGCATACTCCTCCAGATAGTCGTCGTAGCGCAGCCGCTCGACGAGCGTGCTGTCCTGCGCGATTCGCTCGCGATAGAGGTCGGCCTGACGTCGCAGCGAGCCGATTTGCCCCTTGATTTTCACGGCATGGACCAGATTGCGCCCCACCACAAAGAGCATGAAGAGCACCACGACGGTCGTCAGGAACCGCCAGAATTTACGTCCGAAATGCAGGGTCATGGCCGGGGCAGCGAGTCAAACGATTAGGGGATATGCATGTATTTATGGGCCTGGATGGAGATGTTCCAGCGCGGATTGGCCTTGACATACTCCACAAGCAGCGGCATCACCTGCTCCGAAACGCTCCACTCGGGCTGTACGTAAAGCAGGCATTCGGGACGCACGCGGGCTGCATTGAGCTCGGCCCACTCGAAGTCTTCGGACCGCTCGACAATCACCTTCAGCTCGTCGGCGCACGCAAAGGCCTCGTCCAGAGGCGGCTGCTGCCGCTTGGGCGAAAGGCACACCCAGTCGAACTCCCCGCTGAAGGGGTGCGAACCCGAGGTTTCGAGGAAGAGCTCCAACCCTCGTTCGTGCAGCGCCGAGGTGAGCATCCCCAGCGGATAGAGCAGCGGCTCGCCGCCCGTGATGACGACAGCCTGCGCCGCGCAGGCCACCGCACGCCCGACAATCGTCTCCACCTCGACCGGGGGATAGAGCTTCGGATTCCACGTATACTTGGCGTCGCACCAGCGGCATCCCACGTCGCAGCCGCCCAGACGGATGAAATAGGCCGCCTTGCCCGTATGGTACCCCTCGCCCTGGATGGTGTAGAAGTCCTCGACCAGCGGAAGACGCCGCCCGCCCTCGAGCAGCTCCATGGGATTCTTCGCCTCGCTCATCATTCGGTCACCACGTAAATATCCTTCAGGTTGCGGCCCAGCTGGTCGTAGTCCAGACCGTAGCCCACGATGAACTCGTTGCCGATTTCCATCGCCTTGTACTCAATCGGAATCTGCTTGCGGTAGGAGCCCGGCTTGAAGAAGAGCGTGCAGACGGCGATGCTGGCCGGGTGGAGCTTCTTCAGGTCGCGGACCATCCGCTCGATGCTCTCGCCCGTATCGACGATATCCTCGACGATAATCACGTGGCGACCCTCGAGCGAGTGGTTGAGTCCGATGAGGCACTTCACGTCGCCCGTGGTCTGCGTACCCTCGTACGAGGAGAGCTTGACGAACGACAGTTCGCTGTTGAACTCAATCTTCTTGATGAGGTCGCTCATGAACATGAACGACCCGTTCAGAACTCCGACGAAGAGCGGCGTATCCTTGTCGGCATAATCGGCATTGATACGCTGCGCGACGGCCGTAACCGCCTCGTCGATTTTCGCAGCGGGAATCATGACGCGAAACGTTCTGTCATGAAGTTTGATGACCTTCTCCATTTGTGTTCGGTAGGTTAATTATGGTATAATAGTGCAAAATTAACATTCTTGGGGCAAGAAACGAAGAATTGCAGCGGAAAAAAGTCGCACAGACCCCAAAAAAGGTGCTCCGAAAAAGACGAAGACCGCTCCGACTGGGAGCGGTCTTCGCCGGGGATACTCCCCGGGATTATACCAGGCCCGAGAATCCCATGAAGGCCATGGCCAGGATGCTGGCCGTGATGAGTGCGATGGGCACTCCGCGGAAGGCCTTGGGAACCTCCTCGAACTCCAGACGCTCGCGGATACCGGCGAAGAGTACCAGCGCAAGCGCGAAGCCCAGAGCCGTCGATACCGAGTAGGTAACGCTCTGCAGCAGGTTGAACTCCTTCTGAATCATCAGGATGGCAACACCCAGCACGGCGCAGTTGGTCGTGATGAGCGGCAGGAAGATGCCCAGCGCCTGATAGAGCGACGGCGAGAGTTTCTTGAGCATGATTTCGACCATCTGCACCAGGGCCGCAATGACCAGGATGAAGACAATCGTCTGCATGTATTCGATGTGGAGCGGCACCAGGATGTAGGTCTGGATGGGCCACGCCACCACGGCCGTAAGCGCCATGACGAAGGTCACGGCAGCGCCCATGCCCAGCGACGTTTCGACCTTCGACGAGACGCCGAGGAAGGGACAGATGCCGAGGAACTGCGCCAGCACGACGTTATTGACGAAGATGGCGCCGATAATGATTGCGAAATAGGATATTTCCATGGCTACTTCTTGGCTAATTTATTGAACAGGACCATCAGGTATCCGAGCGTGAGGAAGCCGCCCGGCGCAAGCACGAACACCAGCGGCGTGACGTCCGAGATGCCGAGGTTGATGCCGAAGATGGCACCGCTGCCCAGAATCTCGCGCACGGCACCGATAACCGTCAACGAAAGGGTGAATCCCAGGCCGATGCCCACACCGTCGAGCATCGAGTCGAAGGCCGAGTTTTTCGAGGCGAAGGCCTCGGCGCGGCCCAGGATGATGCAGTTCACCACGATGAGCGGGATGAAGACGCCCAGCGCCTTGTAGAGCCCCGGAACGAAGGCCTCCATGAGCATCTGGATGATGGTCACGAACGAGGCGATGACCACGATGAAGGCCGGAATGCGGACCTTGTCGGGGATGATGTTCTTGATGAGCGAAATCACCAGGTTCGACATGATGAGCACCGCCGTGGTGGCCAGACCCATGCCCATGCCGTTGGCCGCCGAAGTGGTCGTACCGAGCGTCGGGCACATACCCAGCACCAGCACGAACGTGGGGTTGTTCTTGACGATGCCGCTGAGAATGATTTGCAGTTTATTCATTTTGACCTCCTTCCTGAGCCGCAGGCTCGTTGTTGGTTTGCTGCGAGGCGCCCGAAGCCACGTCGGTGGCGGGCGTGCCCGTCGCTACGCTCTTGTAGGCCATCCAGGCCCGGTTGACGGCATCGACATAGGCGCGCGACGAGATGGTGGCTGCCGTCAGGGCATCCACGTCACCGCCGTCCTTGCGCACCGCCAGCTTGCCGTCGACGAGCTTCTTCTCCTCGAGACGCTGCCCCTTGACGCTGCCCAGCAGCGGATTGCCCTCGTCACACATCTTGGTGCCGAGGCCCGGGGTTTCGGTCTGCTCCAGTACGTTGATGTTCACCACGCGGCCGTCGGTGTCGAAGCCGACCATCAGGCGTACCGTACCGCTGAAGCCCTGCTTGGTCATCGTCTGCACGGCATAGCCGGCCACCACGCCGCCCTTCGTTGCGGTATAGACCGTGATGGGCATCTCGTCGATGGTGAGCTCCTCGCTCGTCGTCTCGTCGAAGGAGGGGAGCACCTCGGTCAGCGCCGCCGTCGTAGCGGCCTGCTTCGACAGGGCAATGGGTTCGGCGGTAATCATGTTCACCACGCCTACGCCGGCCGAAGCCACGAGCGTGATGCCGAAGAGCACCGCAACCATGTTCTTGAGTGTACTTTCCATATCTTAGGCCTCCTAACTATTTCACGCCGAAGCGCGCGGGTTTCACATATTTGTTAATCAGGGGCACGACGGCGTTCATAATCAGAATCGCAAACGACATACCCTCGGGATAGGCGCCCCACAGACGGATGAGCATGGTGATGACACCGATGCCGACGGCGAAAATCACGCCGCCCTTGACCGTCATGGGCGAGGTCGCATAGTCGGTCGCCATGAAGATGGAGCCCAGCAGGGCACCGCCGGCCAGCACATGGAAGAGCGGCAGCTGCCACAGCAGCGTCGGCTCACCGCCGCGGCAGAGCGCCACGACGAAGGCGAAGAGTGCCATCGTCACCAGCACCGTCACGGGAATATGCCACGTGATGACACGGCGCCAGAGCAGGTATACGAAGCCGCACAGCAGCGCCAGCGCGGCCACTTCGCCCATCGAACCGGGCATGTTGCCCAGCAGCAGCTCCTGCACGCCGAGCACGTCGGGACCGGCCGCGCCGTGCTTAACGACAGCCAGCGGCGTAGCGCCCGACAGCGCGTCGAACGAGCCGCTGACCGGCATGGGGAACGTGGTCATCTGCACGGGATAGGCAATCAGCAGGAAGACACGGCCGACGAGCGCCGGGTTGAAGGGGTTCTTGCCCAGACCGCCGAAGGTCATCTTGCCGATGGCGATGGCGACGAAGGCGCCGATGACGACAATCCACCAGGGAATCGTCGCCGGCAGGTTGAAGGCCAGCAGCACACCCGTCACCACGGCCGAGAGGTTACCGACCGTCACGGGGCCCTGGACCAGGAATCGCTGAATCAGGTATTCGAACAACACGCAGCACGCAACCGACAGCGCTGTGACCAAAAGCACATTGAGGCCGAAGACCACCGTCGAGACCGCCAGCGCAGGCAACAACGCGATGATGACGTCGCGCATGATGACGTTCGTCGATTGCGTCGTCTGCACGTGGGGCGCGGGAGCGACAACAAGTTTGTTTGCCATAACTTTATCGTTTATTTTCATTTACTTTTTAGGAGCGTTGGCGGCAGCCCGCGCGCGGATGATGCCCATGACGGTCTGCTTGCCGAGGCGAATCCAGTCAAGCAGCGGCAGGTAGGCCGGGCAGGTCGACTGGCAGCAGCCGCACTCGATGCACGAGGTGACCATGCGGGCCTCGACCTCGTCCCAGTTCTTCTTCTGGGTCATCTTCGAGAGGAAGTAGGGCTCGAGTCCCATCGGGCAGGCCGAAACGCACTTGGCGCACTTGATGCACTGCGAGGCGGTGCGGCGCACGGCATCGCGTCCGCTCATTACGGTGATGCCCGAGCAGCCCTTCGTCACGGGAGCCTCGAGGTTGACCATCGCACGGCCCATCATCGGGCCGCCGTTGATGACCTTGCCCGCATCGGCCGGAAGTCCGCCGGCCGCCTCGATGAGCGTCGAGATGGGGGTACCCATACGCGTGAGCAGGTTCTTCGGCTCCTTCATCCCCTTGCCGGTGATGGTGACCACGCGCTCGATGAGGGGCTTGTGCTTCTGCACGGCCTCATAGACGGCTACCGTCGTCGAGGCGTTGCAGACCACCGCACCCACGTCGATGGGGAGTGCGGGCGGAGGCGGCACCTCGCGGCCCGTGATGGCGGCGATGAGCTGTTTCTCACCGCCCTGCGGATACTTCACGCGCAGCGGGACAATCTCGATGCCCTCGTATCCGGCCGCCAGACGGCGCAGATGCTCGATGGCATCGGGCTTGTTGTTCTCCACACCGACATAGGCACGCTCGACGCCGAGCGCACGCTTGAGGATGGTCACGCCGACGAGCAGCTGCTCGCCGCGCTCGAGCATCGTCCGGTGGTCCGACGTCAGGTAGGGTTCACACTCGACGCCGTTGATGATGAGCGCCTCGGCCTTCTTGCCGGGAGGCACCGACAGCTTCACATGCGTGGGGAAGGTTGCACCGCCCATGCCGACAATGCCGGCCTCCTTGATGAGGGCGATAATCTGCTGCGGCTCAAGCGTACACTCGCGCACCAGCTCCGGCGTACGGTCGATGCCTTCGGCCCACTCGTCGCCCTCGCGCTTGATGACGATGCTCATCTGACGGATGCCCTGCCCGTTGGCCACGGGCTCGACGGCGGTCACCGTTCCCGAAATCGGCGAATGGATGTTCGCCGACATGAAACTGCCCGCCTCGGCGATAAGCTGACCGGTCAGCACCTTGTCACCCTTGGCCACCTTTGCAACCGCGGGTGCGCCGATATGCTGCGACAGGGGAATCGTCACCACGTCGGGCAGCGGAAGGACCTCGATGGGCTTCGCGCAGCTCAGTTTGTTTTCCGACGGATGGACTCCGCCTTTCGGAAATGTCTTCATATCTCGGTTCTGAATTTTAGCGGTTAATTATTCGGCCTCCGTCTTCCCGGCAGCGGGCGCAGCCTTGGCTTCGGCCGGCGCTGCGGGCTTCTCGGCAGCAGGAGCTGCAGCCGGGGCGGCCTTCTCGGCGGCAGGTTTGGCAGCCGGTTTGGCAGCCGGTTTGGCTGCTCCCGCCGCCGGCGCTGCTGCTCCCGCCGCTGAGGAGAAGACCGAGTTCGACGTGGTCCTGGCTGGCT